>CALHGQ010000665.1 GCA_938030175.1 uncultured bacterium
CTCAGAAGGCGCCGTGGGGTCCCCAGAGGCCATTGTTTGTGCACCAACGCCGGTTCTCATCCTCGAGCTCCTTCAGGCGCTTGGCTTCGTTGACTTCGAGGCCGCCGTACTTCGATCGCCAGTTGTAGATGGTCGCGGTGCTCACACCGTGCTCGCGAGCAAGGTCTCCGACCTTTGCTCCGCCTTCGGCTTGCTTCAGGATCCCGATGATCTGGGCCTCTGTGAATCGACTCTTTCGCATGTCGTCCTCCTGGACGGTTGTACACCGTCTTCTCAAGAACTGCTGGAGCGACTTACTGGGGCAACGTCAGTTGGATGCCGTTGACCACATCGCGTTCGCCATTTCTCCTTCAAGAACTGTTGGAGCGACTTACGGGAACACGATCTAAAAGTACTGGCTAGACTCTAGTGTTCGATTCCAACTCGCTTCCTCGGAGGAAATCTAAATGCTCGTCGCACTCGCTTGCCTTCTCTTTCCGTTAGCGTCCACGACAGTTATTGCCCAAGAGGCAGGAGGCGCTCCCCCGCCCGCCGCAGAGGGAGCAGGCCCCATCGCGGAGCTTGTCGGCCTGATGCGCAAGAGCCTCGAAGTGCCGCCGTCCATGAAGCTCGACTACTGGGGCAAGCTCTGCAGCTTTCGTCCCTCTGTGGAGCTTCAAGAGAGCGTCAAGGCGCGAGGGGACGAGTGGGCCGTGCATCGAATCGAGGACGCGGGCGGCCCACTCAGCCTCGACTACTACTCCGTTCACGTGACCAAGGCGCCGCTCGATCCGGCCACTGGCAGAGCCATGACGCCGGAGCAACTGTTCGCCAAGTTCCGCGAACAACTCCTGACTCCAAGCCCTGGTCGCGCGGACATTCTCCAGTTCAGCGGGATCGGAGCCGAGCCGGCTACACTTTCGGCTGGCTCCATTCTTCGTATCAAGTTCTTCCCCAAGCCCGCTATGTCGCCAGGTGTTGCTGCGCTTGTGCGGAAGTTGAAAGCGATGGGTGTATGCAACGAGCCCTCTTGGGACTGGATGGTGAAGGCCTGCGAGCAGTCGGCGACCGTGGCTCGGGATACTGTCGAGGCTGCATATCGAATGGAAGCCGATGAAGGCAACGTCGTCGTCTCGCAGGCGTCATCGAAGGAGTGGCGCCTCAGTACGATTCGCGCTGGCGCCGCACGCTTCGCAGGTACAGACGAGGCCAACGTAGGTGCGCATCCCGTGAGTGGCAACCGCGCATTCGGGTACGACAAGCTCAATCAAGGTGGACACGTCTTCTACGTGATGGGCGCCGACCGGGTGACTAGGACGCTGAAGCTCAAGACCCTAGATCCGGTGGCTGCGATCGGCTTCACCATTGCGGATCTATACTGGCGGCTCTTTGTCGTCGATTTCGCGCAGTTCGTCAACGCGAAGGGTGGAGCAGCCGAAGTGAAGCTCACGGTCTCTGGCCGTATCCCTTGGAACGACGAGCAGGTGCCCGAGATCTACAAGCCGGCCAATGAGCCAGCCTGGAAGTGATTGCTCACCTGCTCTATTTGCCTCCCATCAGATCGCCCGAAGCCGCCGCCATGTTGCCGTTCGAATGGGAAACGCCCGGGGCGATTCGGAGGGTCCATCCGAATTTGACCTTGAGCTTCTTCGCCTGTCGCTTGCCACCCTCGTAGAAGGAACTGCCGCAGGCGAAGCGGGGTGGGCCCTGCTGCATGGCCTCTTCCGTCCGCTGCAGGCTAGAGCTCTTGGGGTTGGAGTCGGCGTCGCCCATGGCGATACCGGCATCGGCACAACGGCGCCACGAAATCCGAGTGAGAGAGCGCCGCGCTATCGATCTCAAGGTCTCGTGGCGCCGTTGTGTCAGTGACGTACCGCGGGGAAGTCAGATTCTTGGCGGCTGAAAGCGGTCCACCGCGTTGATGAAGCATACCCCCGGGACGTTCCTACCGAACCTGGGCTCCTAAGAGCCGTCAACGATCGCGCCTATTTCTCCCCCGCCAAGGTACCACGTGGATGACATCGCCCGGCCATCGCAAGATGCGCCCTCGGCGTTGGACTTCCCATTGACTGCTGGCCGGAGCACTGCAACTCACGCGACGACACCAAACGGTATTGGAGCTGGCTTGAGGGTGGCACGGACTACGCTGCATCAAAGGTCCACCTAGATCTGACCCCAAACAGAAACGATCGATCATCATGTTAGGAGAACGCACTCGCGCCCGAATCGTCGAACTTTTCATGGCGGTCCGTCGCAAGCTTGGTGTCTTGCTCTCGAGCGCGACCATCTTGGTTCTTCTTGGAGCCACCGCTGCGAGCTGTCAGAATCGACAGATCGTCTACATCCGCGACGCGCACAACTACGAAGCGACGACCGACGATGTCCTCGAAGGGAATGCAATTGACGCAGACCTCACGCTACGGTCCTACGAAGACTACGCGACGATGTGTGAGTTCATTTACGAGTCATGTGCGAATCCAGATGGTAGCCATCGGGCGAAATACCACGACGAGTATCGGAGCAAGGAACACATCAGAGAACTCGAGGGGCGCTGGGAACCGATGAGAGCGCCTCTCACGTTCCCTAGTTGCCCCAAGGGGAAGCGCGCAACGGAGGGGCTGGTCTACGACGTCTGGCAAAGGAAGGAGGCTGGGCTTGATGACGTGAGCGTTGTTGTCTCTTTCCGAGGGACCGACTCCGACCAGGCGGGAGACTGGAGCAGCAACTTTCGAGCCGTCACTCACACCAAGTCAACGTGGGACCAGTACGACCAGGTCCGCGATCTCGCGCCAAGGCTCATCGAGCTGATCGAGTCGAACGTCGAAGGCAGCTACACCCTGATCGCAACGGGGCACTCACTCGGGGGAGGCCTCGCACAGCACTTCGCTTACACGTGCGGGGTCAATGACGAATCTAAGAACGTAGCCGCGGTCGTTGCTTTCAACTCGAGCCCAGTGACCGGGGCCACTCACTGGAACGAGTATGGTCGGAGGAAAGCTGGGAGTGGGCTTGTCATCTACCGCGTCTACGAGAAGGGTGAAATCCTCGCCAACTTTCGATGGCTGGTACGGAAGGCGATTGGACGTCGCCACAGAAACCCAAGGATCGTCGAGGTGCGCTTCAACCTGGTGCCTGGCGGGATGTTCTCTGAACACAAGATGGCCTCCCTAGCAGCGAAGCTAAGAAGTGTGCGGAAGCGACTCAAGGGCTTGGCGCCGTCGATACCGGTCCGAGACTGAGACCGACGCCTCGCTCGAAGGGTGTGAACGCAGCGACAACCTCAACGGCACATGACCACCACGGAACTTGATTGGCAACGAGCTGCTGCCTGGCGATACCAACACCGGCACAACGCCGCCGCGAAACTCAGCGCAAGCCGAGTACCAGTCGGCACTCTGTAGCGATTGATCGCCAACGGCCGTTCGACGGCATCGCGAACCGCCTCGGTTCGTGGCGGCGGTGTGCCCATCGCGACACCAACACCGGCACGACCCCGCCACCAAGTTCAGTCCACAGCTGTCGGGCGCGCGCAGACCCTTTGCCGAGTCATGGGCTCCGAGCACGCGCAATCGAACGCCATGCGGGCGGTATGCCGGCTTACCCTGCCGCCAGACCGCCTTTCCGCACGCACGTCTAGAACCGGTCTAGAACCCCTTCAACTTTGAGCCCAGTCTCTCCTGTAGCTCTTGATTGGAACGACTGACCAGGTCTTCCAATTGAAGGTGGGTCGGTGGGTTCTCCACCATGAGTGCGACTCCCTCCATCCGTCCAGGACCTGGTCGTATCCACACGAGCGGCACCTCGCTTCCCACCTGAGCTTCGATCAGCCACTTGTCGAGGCTCGCCGATCGCGTCTCAGGATTGATCTTGATGCCTGCGATCGACAGGAGCGTATCTCCTTCTTGCACGCCCGCGTCTCTCACCGATGGGTTAGAGATCACCGTAACCATGCCGTTGGAGTTTGTCTGAACGCCGAGCCTGCTTGGCGCCAGCCGACAGGCCAAAACCCATGACTTCCGCTCGTGAGTCGGAAAAGCGAGTCCAAACGGATCGTCGGCGCGCGTGTCTTCGCCGGTCACGTACGTCTGCGAGTCCATGATGAGCGCTACGTCCGCGCCGAGATCAGAGGCCTTCCTGTAGACCTCGCGAATGACGGCTCTTCGATTCTGCACATCGGAGGTCACCCTGATCTCCGCGATCGGAACAACAGCAGGAAACGTGTGAGGGCTAATCTCGCCAATTCCAAAGACCTTTGGATCTGTGACCCCAACTTGATCAGCCGCCGCGTCGAACGTAGCAAGGCGACTCACGTCGCTTGTGGCCGTGCAGCTAAACAGCGCCAGCGTGACAAGTAGGGAGATGAATGTCGTCGGGGTTTTCATTCTTGCTGCGATACTAGAGGATGCGGATCGTGGGTCTCTGTCGCGATCCATCAGCAGTCCACACTGGGGAGTTCGGACTACACAGTACGGCCATAGGAAATCCGCTGCCATGAAGTTCAGTCGACCACCGAAGAGCTCAAGCTCCCCCTCTGGCAGGCCGCCGGCTCCGAACACGCCCGTCATCGCGGACTCCACACAGCAGAGTCTCGGTGCCCGGTCCCGCGAGCAGCACCGCTACTGGCACTCCGCCGCCACCAAACCTGAGTGCGGGAGCGACCCGCTATCGACCTCAAGGTCTCGTGGCGGCGGGGTGCCCGTGACAGTGCCGCGGTGCAACTAGCCCTTGCACCGGTGAACGCAAGTAGCGAGTTGTGGAGAAGCAGATCGTACGGTCCCGTCGTAGCGCCATGGTTCAGAGCCCGATCCGACGCGCCAGAGCAGTGCCCCACGACTTGAGTAGTTCGGTCATCGACTCACGACGTTCCTTGAACTCGAACTCCCGCCAATCGATTGCTGCGGCCGGATCGGAGCGCTCGCGGATGAGATCCATCAACAGCTGCGGCGTGGCACTCTTCTTCGGAAACGGATACCGAAGGCCGTCCAGCCGTGTGGCGGTACCGACACCGGCACAAGACTCGTTCAGCGCACAGCGGCTGCCAGCCAGCCTTGACCATTCAAGCCTCTCTCCCCCCTCGCTCCCGCCACGACTAGATCTAACGCTCGTGGCGGCGGGGTGCCGGTGTCGGTGTCGCCACTGAGATCCCATCTGCAGCAAGCTCGCGCTTGACTGCGTTAGAGGCCAGCCTTCTCACCCCATCGGAGCCAATTCCTCCGATCCCCGCCGTCAGCGCCCGCCGCGCTGAGGAATGGCGGAATTGGCTGCGTTGCCGCCTCCGCCAGCGCGCTCAGCTTCCCTTGGCAGCTCGCCAGAAAGCGTCCTTCTCGTTTTGGAGTTGCTGCAAGTCGTTCTCTAGAACGGGGTGGTTGTAGGAGTTGAAGTGGAGCACGAACTGCCTCGGTCCAACGCCGGTGGAGATCGACATCATCAAGAGCCCCTTCTCCTGGATCAGGTAGTCCGCCTCCCAGGCACGATGATCGACGTCCTCGCCGGTGGCCCAGGACTCCACGGCCACTCCCGCTTCAAAGTCGGCTGTGACGTAGCTGTCGATTCGATCTGCAATGCCGAGGGAGGTCGCATAGAGCCTCTCCAGCTGCGGAACAAGGTCCGGGGCGAGCTCCCCTTCGCCTCCGATGCACTCGAGCAGTTCGTCCTGAGAGCCGAATCCGCAGTAGGACGCTGCGCGTTCCTCGATGTTCGAGCGAATGTTCTCCACCGCATGCTCGGATGCGATCGCTTTGATCGCCGAGAAGTAGCCGGGTCCGTACTCGGACTCCGTCAACTCTCCAGACAGCAACCTGGCACGCTCAGGAGTCGGTTGACCCTCGGGAGCTGCTCCCGCAGACCGCAATTCCACTGCCTTACCCGCGGCGCGGGTTTTCGACGTGACGGGCGCCGGGGGGGGCCGTAACCCCGGCTCTTCTCCCTTTGGATCGACGACTGCCTGGATCGACGGTTCGTGGGCCAAAGTCTCCTGGGGATCCAATGAACGGGGCGGAAGCAGCAGCCAAGCGAGGGCTGCGGTTGTTGGTAGGGTCACCGCGAGGACGACTGGTTTCATGGGGGATTCTCTCGCGGCGACCCAGGTCGCCACTAGGGGTCAGGGGGAGGGGATACGAACAGGGTCGCTACTTGGGAGCTTGCCGCGCATGGGCGGTTTCGCCCAGTGGGTCTCAGCTCCTAGGGGCGAGGCGCCTAGGAGCGCCCCGCGGCCGTGCTTGCTCGGCCTTCTCTCCCTAGAACCCCCCACCCGGTTGACTGCTTCCAACGCCACAGGGCGTGCACACGAGAGCGCCGCCGATGGTGGCGGTCCGCGCAAACAACTCAAAGAACTCCCAACAGTCAACGCCCCCTTCAAGGAAGCACCCACCGTAGACCGGCAGCAAGTCTATTCGGATGTCCACCGGGCAGTCCGAGGTTCCGCAAGGCACTCGGACGGTCTGATCGAAGAGCAGCTTGGAGTCGCCGTTCTCCAGGGATCCCTCCCCGACCAACTTCGCGGTGCAGATCTGGCCCTTCGTGACTTTGTACTCCACCGAGGAGCCAAAGTCGAAGTTCGGCAACGAGGCCGAAATCGTGATGGTGATCCTTGGCAGGCATGGGAGTGCCTGTTGGCACGTCTGAATATGCGAGTTGGGCGGATCGAGCGCGCGCATGGCGCAGATTCCGTTGCTGGCTGTGCGCGTGGTGGTCACCGTCACAGTGTTGCCGCCCTGTCCGCCGTAGCTCGGGAATGCGTAGGGGCCGTTGGAGTTGAGCGTAGTGGACAGGTCTTCGCACCCGGAGCAGCTGTCGTTGGGGGCTGCGGTAGCTCCGAGGAGGGGAGTCAAGGCGAGGAGTAGAGCAGCGTGAAGTTTCAGTTTCATAGGATCTGGATCTGATAGGGAAGCCCGCGGCGAGCGGGTGCATCCCAAGGAAGTAAAGGGTCCCAGGTGAATGACAAGAGCTTCCGATCGCGCCTGACTCCTCGAACCGGGTACCTGGTGTCCAGCCCCGGTCGTTTCCGGTCTTGCTTTCTCAAGAAAAAGCGGAAGAGGGACCAATACGAACAGCTTGTTGTCCACTTCGGAGGCGCGCACGAGGCACCGCCGTTCCTTCCCCGGGGCCAATCTAAGACCGTTCTTGCGGATCTCTACGTGGACGCTACGGCGACCTGTACCGTTGGGAACGGAACGTTGAGCGCCCCCTTCTACACCGCCGGCGAGGCGTTGTGGCGATACCGACACCGGCACAGCGCCGCCACGAAACCTGAGGGAGGGAGCGGCACGCTATCGGTCTTAGCTGCCCGTGCCCGTGGCAGCGTTGTGCCCCTGAGGGTCCCAAGAAGAACGGCGTGGCGGTACGGTACCGTCTGTGAGAAGGCACTACCAGTCAACCAGCGACGTGTGAATTGTTAGGCCGTCAGGGCTTCAGCCCGTCCTGCCGGTGTCTCGAGTGGTGCCATCCCAGGTACCCGCACGCGTCTGTTCGCAGTCAGGGCCGCGGCTTAGATGCCTTGATGCCCGCTGCATGAGGAGGTCCGTCCGGTAGGTGCTGCAATCGGAATTGCGAGATCAATGTCTCGGGGTACCGTGCGCAGTCGCCCGACCGGGCGGGTTTTCTTGGATGGTGTTCTCGGTGGTCTATCGTTGCAGTGGC
>CALHGQ010000666.1 GCA_938030175.1 uncultured bacterium
CTTTTCCCCTGTGGTTTCACACGTCTCCACGCCCTCCCTGGCCCTAACTGAGGGTTTTCCCGTTCTTTCCTGGAGTGCAGCCCGCGTGTGGAGAAGCCGCCCAGGGACGCCCGAAGGAGCTGCTTCCGGTGGGGGGCCGCTTCGGGGGGTCGGAAAGGGGTCGAAATTGGGCGCTCGCCCCCAGGAATCGAGCTTCCCGGAAGTAAGGGGGGCATCGGGACCTGTGCTCCGGGAAGTACGGCCTACGATGCTGCCCCGCGGCTCCCACCGAGCCGTCGTTCCCCATCGATTTCATGCCGATCTCACCCATTGAAGACGTCATCGAGGACCTGCGGCTGGGCCGCATGATCATCCTCGTCGACGACCCCGACCGCGAAAACGAAGGCGACCTGGCGATGCTCGCCGACGCTGTGACCCCCGAGGCCATCAACTTCATGGCCAAGGAAGGACGCGGGCTCATTTGTATGCCGATGTCCGGGGACGTCTGCGACCGCCTCGAGCTGGGGATGCAGGCGGTGAACAACACCAACGCCCACGGGACCGGCTTCACGATTTCGATCGAAGCTGCGTCTGGTGTGACGACAGGGATCAGCGCCGCCGATCGCGCACATACGATCAAGGTGGCCGCGAACCCCGATGCCAAAGCCGCGGACCTCGCGCGCCCAGGGCACATTTTCCCCCTGCGTGCCAAGGACGGTGGCGTGCTCGTTCGCGGCGGCCAAACCGAGGGAATGGTCGATTTGGCGCGTTTGGCGGGTGGTACGCCCACCGGCGTGATCTGCGAGATCATGAACGACGACGGGACGATGTCCCGCATGCCCGAGCTCGAAGTCTTTGCAAAGAAGCACGACCTCAAGATCGCGACGATCGCAGACCTCATCGAGTACCGGCGCCGCAACGAGCAGCTCGTGGAGCCCCTCGTCGACAGGTCGGTGCCGATCCAGACCGACGCCGGGGTGTTCCAGATGCACCTCTTCCGGTCGAAGCTTGACGGCAAGGAGCACATCGCGCTGACCCATGGAATGCCCGAGTCCGGGTCCGGGATCGCGGCCGCCGATGCTGTGGAAGGAACGGTCCATGTGCGGGTGCACTCCGAGTGCCTGACGGGCGATGTCTTCGGCTCCCAGCGCTGCGACTGTGGGCCACAGCTCGATAAGGCGATGGAGATCCTCGCCTCGAAGGAGCGCGGCGTCCTTGTCTACCTGCGCCAAGAGGGTCGGGGCATCGGCCTCGCGAACAAGCTCAAGGCCTATCACCTCCAGGACACCGGGCTCGACACGGTCGAGGCCAACGAGGCCCTGGGCCTTCCCGTGGACCTCCGCGAGTACGGAATCGGGGCTCAGATCCTCTTCCACCTCGGCGTCCGGCAGATGAGCCTCCTGACCAACAACCCCAAGAAGATCCATGGCCTGAGTGGATATGGGCTCGAATTGGTGGATCAGGTGCCCCTCGAGGTGGAAGCTAACCCCAACAATATTCGGTACTTACGTACTAAGCGGGAGCGCATGGGGCACACCCTGACGGGTCATCTCGACACAGGGGTCGGAGAATCGGCCCTGCCTCGGGAATAGGCTGGGGGCCCCGGGCGTCTCTTCTGGCGCCCATGGGAGCCCTCATCTATATGTCCAGCCTCGACGCCTACCAGTCTGCCGACGACTCAGATCTCGTTTCTGCCACTCTGGACGGGCACTCCGCGGCCTTTGAGGTGCTGGTGGAGCGCTACCAGCGGCGGCTCTTCGGGCTCGTCCGTAACTACACCCGGGACGCTGCCGAGGTCGAGGACATCGTCCAGGACACGTTCCTCAAGGCCTACAGCCGTCTGGAGACCTTCCAGCGCAGCTCGGCCTTCTACACGTGGCTCTACCGGATCGGCGTGAACACCATCCTCGACGTGATGAAGCGTCGTGGACGGAACCCCGTGACCGCGGTCGAAGACCCCGAGCTCGTGACCCGCAGCGGCACGGGTGCGACGGATGCGACCCAGGAGCGGCTTTCGATCCGCCCGGACGCTCGCTTGGAGCGCGAGGAGATCGGTGAGATCACCCGCTCGGTGATGGACGACCTGCCGGAGATCTTCCGGACGGTGCTCGTGATGCGGGAGCTTGAGCAGATGGCCTACCAGGACATCGCGGACACGCTGGAAATCTCGATTGGAACGGTCGAGTCACGGCTCTTCAGGGCCCGTGCCAGATTCAAACAGCGGCTCCTGCAGCTCCACCCGGAGTTTGCGGCGGGCCAGGAAGCCGAGGCGCGCGAGAGCACTCGCGGAGCGCGGAAAGGTAAGGGCTCGGCCAAAGACTCAGCGAGGAAGGCAAAGAAATGAAAGACAACGACGATCACGGCGACCGCATGGACGCGTCGATGGACTGCGAGCGAGCCATGGAGCTTGTTCCTACGTTCGTGGACGGAGAGGCCTCGGAGTCTTTGGCTAGCGCGATGCGCAAGCACCTGATGGATTGCTACGACTGCCGCTCGGCCGTTCAAGAGGAGACAGGCCTGCGCCAGTGGTTCGAGCCGCTGGCCGGAGAGGCTGGGTTGGCTGACGTCGAGGTGCCGGAAGGCTTCGCGGCGCGGGTGACGGAGCTGGCGTTCGCCGGGTCTGCTGGCTCTGGCTCGACTTCGGCGGCTGACGCTCCGGGCGCCGCAGGTGACCTCCACGCGGTCCGTCCCAGCGCTAGCGAGAGCCAGGAGCGCCGCGGGCCGAGGCCTCTGCGCTCGGTGAGCGCCGCAGCACCAAGCCACCCCAGTGAATCGAAGTCCGTGGGCTTCCTGATGGGCATGACGGGGCTCGCCGCGGCACTCATGGTGTCGTTCACCCTCATGCTTGCGCAGGACAGTCGACTGGAAGTGGGCGACAAGCCCCTGTCAGCGAGTGAGTCCCTCGAGGAAGAGCTGCGTGAGATCGAAGCCGAGAATGCAGCCCAAGAGGCCGCCCTGGAGGCTGCGAAATCCGAGACCGTGGCCCCGGAGGGCGACTCCGACGCGGAGTCAAAAGAGCAGTCCGATGCCGAGCCGCAGAGCACCTCGGGTGACCCTAAGTGAAGGACTTCCGGTTCTGGTCCGCGGTGATGGCCCTGACCTGGTTTCTCGCTGGACTGGGGGCCGGGTACCTGATTTCCTCGCGCCAACCTGAGCCAGGGGCTTGGGCGGGCTACGCGGATCAGGTCCAGGCCACCTTCGATCTCTCCAGCAAAAGGCGGTCTGCGCTGAACCAGCTGCTGGAGAATCACAGCCAAGAAATGGACGAGATCCGGCGCCGCCACACGGCGGAGACAAGAGAAGCCATGGAGCCTGAGTTGCGGGCTCTCTTTTCCAGGATCCAAGCGACCATCAGCAACACTATCATTCCACCTGCCCAGCGGGAGCGCTTCCAAGAGATGTGCGAGCCCCGACTGGTCCTGACTTTAGAACGCTAACTTCCGGCCTCATTTTTCATGGCACGTTCCTGCGGCATACGCATCGGCCCTCGGCGGTTCGAATTGGTCGTCCTCGACGGCAGCCCCAAGCGGCACAAGATCTCCGCGTACTACACCGGCGAGTTCTCGCCGGAGGACGCGGTCGCGTACGCGGCGGGAGATGTGACGGGGGTAGCCCGCGACCTCAAGGAGGCAGCGAAGAATCACCGCATTCCCGCGGAGAACGTCACGGCTGTCATCGCGACGGACCAGGCGGCGTTCCGACGGATCACGCTTCCGTTCTCGGATCGCCAGAAGATTGACCAGGTGCTCAAGTTCGAGATCGAGGGCGAGCTGCCGCAGTTCGACATCGACACCGTGGTGGTGGACTACCACATCTTGAACTCGGATGACTCCGGCGCCGAGCTCATCGTGTCGGCCGTGCCGAAGGCGGACGTTCGCCGTGCGGTCGAGGCCTGCGAAAAGGCTGGCTTCGAGGCGCTTGAAGTCGAGCTGGAAGCCACGGCGATCGTGAACGCTGCCTTCGCGGCGGACATCTGCCACATCGACGATGCGCAGCTCCTCGTCCACGTGGGCGAGCACTCGACGTGCGTGGTCGTGGTGGCCGGCGGCGAGGTCAAAGAATTCCGCGTGATTCACATCGGCGGCATGACGCACCTGGCTAGTGAACTCGAGCTCGGCTCGATCTCTGGTGCCGAAGACGGCGACGACGAAGACGGGGACACAGAGAACATCGACGCCGACGTGATTGGCACGATCGATCCGATCGAAGCCTCCCGTCGGGTTGAGCAAGCGGTCAAGCGCATCCGCCGCGAGCTCGGTCGCACGATCTCTGCCGCGCGCACGCCACAGGAGATCGAGGCGATCTACGTCTCCGGGATGGAGTTGCCGGGCCTGATCGGCTCGGAGGTCATGGGCGTTTCCGTTTACGTGCTCGACTGTTTCGACGCTGACTCCGGTCAGCCGGCCGATGGCTTCGGCCAGCTCGTCGCCAGCTACGGCGGCGCGTTCAGCCAGCTTGGCGGAGGCCAGGTCAAAGCGTCGCTGCGCCGCGATGACCTCCGGTTCACGGGAACCTGGGAGCGCCTTGAGTTCCCGATCGCGTTCGCGGCGCTGATGCTCGCGACGTTCCTCGGGATGATGAACATCCTGCAGATGCGCAAGCTGAACAGGCTGAGCTTCCAAGGCGTGCTCCTGCACCTGACGAGCTCCAACAACTTCATCGTTGGCGGCAGCCCGAACAAGGGCAACAAAGGCAAGCCACGCATGGACCCGGTGCCCCGCGATCTCCTTGAGCGTGCGAAGCCCTACTACACGCTCAACGGTGAGCTGCCGGACGATCTACTGCCGCCCCTCGATGAGCTCCAGGCGGTCGAGGACCTGATCGGCAAGAAGATCGAAGAGCTCCAGCTGGAGGTCGGCGACATCCAAGATGTGCCGCTGCCCCCATCGGCCTTCGCGGCGATGACGGTGGTGCTTGGTGTCTTGAATGGCAACGACGAGTGGCGTCCGTCGCTGCGCGGCCTGCGCGCTTCCTACGAACGTGAAAAGCGCGGCGAGCCGGAGCACATCAGCGTCAAGCTCGACGCGACGTTCTTTGCCAAGGGGTCGTACGAGGCCACGAACCACGTGGCCGCCTTCGACCGTGCGCTCCGCGACCAGCCATGGTTCATGGGCGCCGACGACGTGACCACGGATCCCCTCGAGGGCGATGCTGGCCTCAGTTTCAAGGGCAAGACGATTCGGGTAGACACTTCCAAGCTGGCCAAGAATCCGGGGCAGTCGGCGAACTGATGATCTCGATGATGACCCACTCCAAAAGCACAACGACCCCCGGAGGCGAAATCCAATGATGGTTCGCATCATGATCGTCGCCCTTCTTCTGGGCTCTATCTTCCTCGGCTGGCGCGCGTGGACTCAGCACAACGAGATCCAGCGCTACGAAGAGGCTCTTGCCCCGGGCGGCCTCGTCGAAAAGACCGTCGAGCGCATCCAGCGCAGGGCGTTTCAGTACACGCAGTACAAGCGGCGCTCGGCCACCGAGGGCGTCAAGGGGGCGGCCGATCAAGGCTCGATCGCAGAGTACGTTCGCGGCCACGCCCAGGGTTCGAAGGTCCAGTGGGGCGGCGTCAAGATCAGCGCGGCTAAGTCGCGGACGACGACGGTGGACAAGAAGCAGTACAAGGATACGACCTACAAGGTCACGGCCCAGGAGAAGGACCAGACCTACAACCGTCTCCGCATCGCGAACCTCTTCTATCTACTCGAGCAGAAGAGCCGCAAGCTGAAGATCACGGACATCTCGATCACAGTGGCGGACAAGACGCTGCCACACGAGATTCCGAATGATGCCTACGATGTCGACTTCGCGCTGACGGTTCGTGAGCGCGCTGCCTCCAAGAAGAAGAAGTAGGGACGCAGAACTCGCGCGCTAGTCGCGCGTCGACACGGCGGCTCCGATGAGCCGGTAAAGCAGCCTCGCGCCCACGATCGCGTCCCATGACTCACCGTCAGGGTCGCCGTCCGGCCCGGGGCTGACTTCGTTCAGGTCGAAGCCAACGACGCGCTTGCCGCTCGTGGCGATTTCGTCGAGCCATACCATGAGCTCGCCCCAGAGGAGCCCACCGGGTACCGGTGTGCCGGTGTTCGGACAGAGCGTCGGGTCGAGGCCGTCGATGTCGAAGCTGATGTAGATCTCGTCCGGAAGTGACTCAATCGTGCGTCGCGCAAGTTCCCGAACTCTTCGTTCCTGACGCGCTTCTTCGAGGTCTTCGTCGAAGACGGCGAACACCGGCGCGTCGCCCATCAGCACGTCGTACTCCTGTTCGCAGAGATCGCGTATGCCGACCTGGACGATCTTCGCGACGTTTCCGATCTCTTGGAGAACGTTGTGCATGATCGAAGCGTGGGACCAGCGGAAGCCCTCAAAGGCCGGTCGCAGGTCGGCGTGGGCGTCGAACTGGAGGACGCCGAGCCCTGGGTAGCGGTCCGCGCAGGCGGCGATGGCCCCGAAGGGCGTCGAGTGATCGCCGCCCAGTAGAACGGGGAGCTTGGGCCCAGGCTCCGCTAGGCGCTCCTCGAAGAACGCGCGGACGATCCCGTTGATGTCGTGACCCGCGCGGTCGATGCGCTCGACGGCCTCGGCGTCCGACGGGTCGGCGCCACCTTTCTCGATGATGGGCCGAGCCAGCGCGCCGGCCGCAGCGTTCCATGCGTGGATACGGCCCTCGATCGGGGCCATCCAGATGCCCTGCTCATAGGGTTTTCCGAAGCGAAGGTCGAAGAGATCGATCTGGCGACTGGCCGCCAGGACCGCTGCGGGGCCGTGGCCTGTTCCACCTCGGTAAGACGTCGTGGCCTCGAAGGGGACCCCAAGGACGTGGACGAGGGCCTCCTTTGGACCATGGGGGAGCCCGAAGAGGCCGCTATCGGCGCTCGAGGCGGCGTTGGGGTCGAAATCCATGGGCATATTCTGGCGGCAAAGGAGCTGGGATCCACTCCGGGACCCGATGAGCTTTCGGGGAGTCCTGCAGAATGACTCCTCGGGGCCCCGCGTAGCTGGGCTCACTAAAGCCTTGGATAGGCACAGCCAATATGAGTAAGACGATCGATGTGGAGGGCTCGTCCGGCGCGGACGACGACAAGGACCGAGGGTTCGACCCCCCTTGGGAAGGAGCGAAGAAGGCCTGGAGCGGCTTTGGAGGCAACCGTTCCGGCGGCAATAGCGGCCGGCGCGGAGGGCGCTCCGGCGGCCCGGACTTCCCGGATCCGCCCCCCGTCGTGAAGATTGCGGGCGGTGTTTTCATAGCGCTGCTCGTGCTCGTCACCATGCTGGGGCTGTCCGGCAAGCTGGGCGTCCAAAAGGTCGAGGCGGACGAAATCGCGGTGCGGGTGAACTACCTGAGCGGCACCGAAGAGATCGTCAGCGACCCTGGCTACCAGTTCTATATCCCGTTCCTGATGGACGTGTACAAGCTGGACGGCCGGACCCAGGACTACCTGATGAAGGGTCCTGAGTACCGCGGCTATGGCCAAGCGCCTTACCTGACCGTCCGCGCGATCGACGGCTCGAACTTCTGGTTCGACGAGCTGAAGATTCAGTACGAGGTCATCCCCGGCGAGGCGGATCTTCTGATCCAAGACTCCGGACTGGGAGACAACTACAAGGAGGAATGGATCAAGGCCTATGCGCGCTCGATCCTGCGCGACGAATTCGGGCGCTACAGCGCTGTGGACGTCGCGGACCCAACGGTCTACAAGCAGGCTCCCGAGGCGGCGCGCGCGAAGATGAACGAGATTCTTCGGCCCCACGGGCTGCGGGTCGTCCGGATCATCACGCCGACCCCGCAGTTCGACGAGCGCTACGAGCGCGCGATCGAGATGCGCAAGGAAGCCGACCAGGAAGTGGAAGAGCTCCGTGCGCGCGTTCAGCAGATCGAACAGGAGCGTGAGCAGCGTCTCGCGGCGGTACGTAAGGAAAAGGAAGTCGAGATGCAGGAGCTCACGGGTCAGCTGACGAAGGAGCTTCTTTCCTCCGAGGAGGAAGCGATTCGCCTGGAGAAGTCGGCTGACGCCTTCGCCACCGAGCGCATCGCAGAAGGCAAGGCCACGGAAGCGAGCCTCAAGGCTCAGGCGACCGGTCTCACGGCCAAGTACACCAAGGAGGCCGAGGGTATCGAGAGTCGAGCCCTCGCCCTCGAGCAGCGCGGTGAGGTGGTCGTACGGGAAGCCCTCGTCGAGAAGCTTCTCGGCGTGCAGTTCACTTTTGTCCCCTACAGCCGCGACCCAGCGCCCAAGCGCTTGGAGCACAGCGGCAGCACCCAGTCTGAGGAGCGCAAAGCTTCGACTGAGGCCGACACCACCAACGGAGGCACGTTCAAATGAACACCATCGCAAAAGTATTCCTGAGCATCGTCGGCGTGCTGGTTATCGGCCTGCTCCTACTTACGACGCTCTTCGTTCGAATTCATCCCTGGGAGTACGGGGTCAAGCAGAAGCTCTTGGGCAACGGCGTGGTGGAGCGGGACTATGGCACAGGCTTCAGGCTGCGGATCCCCGGTGTCCACGAGTGGCACCGCATCGACCGTCGGACGCACTTCGTGACCTTTGCAGAACTTGGCCAGCGCACCGAGCTGGGCATGAATCGCAAGGCCCTTGAGATCCGTACCAAGGACAACAACTTGGCGACCTACGACCTCTCGGTGACGTACCGCGTCTCTGAGGGCAACGCCTACAAGATCGTCAAGGACCGCAAGAAGGAGATCTACAAGGCGCGGGTCGTTGACAACATCGAGTCGACGATGCGTGAGGAGCTTGCGCAGCTCTCATCCGAGGAGATCTTCAGCACGGAGACACGCCTCCGGATCGCGAAGGAGGCTCTTCCCCGGCTCCAGGAGAGCCTGGCTGAATTTCAGTGTGTGCCGGACCAGGTCCTGATCCGCGCGGTGCGCTTCCAGGACGGCTACGAGGCACGACTGCAGGCCAAGCAGCTCACGTACCAGAAGACAGAGCTCGCCGAGTCGCAGCGCGCGGTGGAGGACCAGTCCGCCATTACGCAGACGAAGCAGGCGGAGATCGAAGCCGCCGAGAAGGAACGTCGAGGCGAGTGGGATAAACGCATCCAGACGGCCCGCTCCGAGAACGAGGTCAAGATCGCGGCGGTCCGAGCCAAGGCCAACATCTACAACCAGGAGACGCGAGCCAACGCCGACGCCGCCTACGAGATCTCCATTGCCGAGGGCAACCTAGCGATCGAGAAGGCCGAGGCGCTCCGCAACGAGCTGCGCAACAAGGCCCTCGATACCAAGGGGGGCCGCATCTACCTGGCCCAGAAAGCCGCCGAGAACCTCGACTTCAAGAGCGTAACGCTGAACAGCAACGACCCAAGGGTCCCGTCGGTGATCGACATCGGCGCGATGGTCAAGCTGCTCATCGGCGAAGACGAGTAGTCGGCGCGGCACCGGGTCTAGGTCCGGTGAGCGAGCGGAGGGGGTCGATGCGTGATCGCATCGACCCCCTCGTCCGTTTCGACCGAGCTGCGCCCGGTGCCGCCCTTATGCAGGACGCGCGAATTCTTCGCGCGTAGCCGCGTATCCTTAGGGCATGAGAATCCAAGGACGAGTTCGGCCAAGCCGAGGAGTGTCGGCTGTGGGAGCGCTCTTCGGCGTAGCCATGGTCGTTGTCGGAGCCACCGTCGTCATCCCGATCTTCGGGCCGTTCGGCGTGCTATGGACCTTCTTTGCGATCGTGATGACGGCCTACCATGGGTTCAACGCACTGTCAGGCGAAGGGTTCGCCCACGAAGTGGTCGATGTATCGATACCAAGTCACGTGAACGAGGTGGCGAGCGCAACCCACTCGGATGCACCAGACCCAAGCCCTGCCGACAGACTCCGCGATCTCCAGCAGCTCATGGACGAGGGCCTGATTAGCGAAGAAGAGTTCGCGACGGAGAAGGCCCGCATCCTCAGGTCGATCTGACCAGCTGCTAGCAGCCCGTTGAAGAAGGCCGCACGATCGAGCAGCGCTCCTCGAAGCCCTGACTGCGTTGCTTGAAGGGCCCCGAATAGCTCGGAAGCAGACTTCGGGTCGATCGACACACCGCGCGGTCCGCAGGGGGTGGCGCCCGTGATCTGCCTGTCCTTGCTCGTCACGAATTCGGCGCCGACCGTGACGGTCTCGCCGGAACGCTCGATGATGAGCTCCATCAGAATGTCTGGCTGATAGTCGTCGGGCAGCGCGCCCTCCAGCACGCCGGTCATCGACAGTGTGACCAGATGGTGATCGGTGAGCACGAAGTAGCCGTTCTCGTCGACGTCTTCCGTCATCCGAAACATGTGGATCAACGCGCTGCCTCGGCCTTGCTCCAGCGACGCGGAGAGAACGTGCGCGTCGTGGAATGAAGGCCAGTACCCCAAGGCGTCGACGAGTTTCTGATAGCGGGCCACCGGGGGAGGCTTCATAGGGAATCTGCACTTCGTGTTACGGCGTCGTTGCTCTTGGCAAGAGTGATGCCCTGGCGGGCCGTGACGCCGTTTGTATACTCGGCCGATGCGTACGGTCAATCCGTTCCCCCAGTCCGAGATTCGTGTTCGTGTCCTCGAGGGCTTGAAGCAAATCCGGCGGATCGAGTGGGTGAAGCGGACCGTTCACGGGGTCTTCGTCGCGGCAGCGGTCATCGCGTACTTCCTGGACCACGTGACGGCCGCCTTGGTGCTCTGGGGTCTCGGATACTTCGTTGATGAGGTCTTCAGCTATCGCGTGTCGAAGATCAGGGATCGCGTCGAGGAAGCGAGGGAGGAGCGCTCACAGGAACTGGCGGCGCGGGTGGACAGCTCCGATGTGAATCACTTCACCCACAGTCCCGACGGTCGCGTTCACATCGTGGCTGCGGACTTTCGGGATGGGAGCACCCAGGTCGCGGTGGTGAAGTGGTTGGTAGCCGTAGGAGCCCAGGTGCGGCAGCGGGATCCGATCGCCGAGGTCATGTACGACAGCTGGACGCTCGAGTTCACGGCGCCCATTGCAGGGAGAGTCGATGAGCTTTCGGTGGAGCCATCGAAAGACGTCGCCATCGGCACGACCCTATGCATCCTCAGCCCGGCTTAACGGGGAAGCGGAACTGTCTGTGCCCTGTCCGGGATCTGCCTGGGATCCGTCGTGACTCCGCGAGTTCGAGGAGAGGGAAGGCCGGGGCTCCGCCGCTTCTAGAGCAGCGTGACGGCGAGACCGTCCGAGAAGTTCGACGTTGGTTGG
>CALHGQ010000667.1 GCA_938030175.1 uncultured bacterium
GTCATCTAGCCCGCACTCGACGCAAGGAATCTCTCCATGAACTGGGATCGCATCCAAGGCCTCCGAGTTCTTCAGCGGCTCGCCAACCGACAAAGCGGTCTGGATGTTGATCGGCGGGGCCGCCGCGCCTGCGGCTGGCGGCTACAGACTCCTGCGCGGGCGGGCGACCTGTCCGCCCCTGAGCGCTTCGAGTTGATTTGGCGGCGGACAGCATCACTTGCGGTGCCGTCCGCTGCGGCATACCACCAACCCCTGAATCTAGGAACCCCATGGACATCCACACACGACTGAAACAAGACCACGACCGGCACCGCCAACTGGCGACACAAATCGCAGAAACCTCAGGCGCGTCGGACGAGCGGCGCCACCTCTGGCAGGAATTTCGCGCCGACGTAGAGGCACATGCGAATGCGGAGGAGCAGACCTTCTACGCCGAGATTCTTGAGTCCCCCGATGCTCAGGAGAAGGCGCGGCACAGCATCGCCGAGCACGAGGAGGCTTCTGGCCTAGTAGAGAAGGTCGAACAGTGCGAGATGTCCAGCCCTGCTTGGCTTCAGCACTTCAAGACGCTCCGAGAAGAGCTCGAGCATCACATGGAGGAGGAGGAGGACGAAGTGTTCCCGCTCGCGCGCGGCGTGCTCGACGATAGGAGCGCCAAGTCGCTCGCTACGCGCTTTGATGAGCGCAAGGGGCAAGAGAAGCACGAAGCCTCCTAGTGAAGAGGACGGTCACAGCGCCGGGCTGATGTGCTCCGAAGGGACACGCCTGCATGCGGCGTCATCTGGCGACCCAGCCCCCTCCCCGGATGCCTCCGAGAGCGTGCTGCCCGGCGAACTGGGGGGGGAGCGGGGAGCATTCTGTGGGTTCACCACACCGGTCGTGTTCGGCCGGCTCCGAGACCCCCGCAGACAGCCGGTGCGACGACCACAAGCAAGAGGATGGAGGCGGCATCGAGCCGCCTCCAATGTCCTTGCGATTGCTCGCTCAAGAAAGAGCCCGCACACTTGTTGCGCATTGTGCCTCTTGACTGTCTTCAGGGCGCGCTAGCTCATCGCTGTGCTGCGCAGAGACCGGAACCCTTCGACTACCGGTCGAGCACGTCGTCGTACGTCTCGCTCAGAGCCTCACGCAGCTCTTCATAGCAGTCGACAGTCTCGCTCCTCTCTTCCGGCCAATCATCGTCGAGCGCGTTCCGCGCGATCGCCATCTGGTTCACGAAGTCGGTGCGCTTCTTGGTAAGAGACTCCTCGCAGTCAGCGAACTCTGCGAGGGTGTCTCCACCGAGCTCGTTCGAGCGAACGCGTAGCTCTGCGAGCTGATTATCGTAGTCTTCAAGTCCAGCGTTCATCGAACGGAAGAACTCGGCGCGGTCCATCGCACGGAAGTCAGACGTTGTGACGTAGTTGCCCGCGCTGTCGCGGATGGTCAGGTTCTTTGGGCTCGACTCGCAGGCGGTCAGAAACAGCGCGCAGCCACAAGTGAGAGAGAGAAGAGTGCTTCGATACTCCATGATGTCGGTCGGTTGACGAGGAAGTGGGGGAGATGGAACGCCTTTCCGCGCGCGGATTCCTCCTCCGTACGGTGGCGTTCGGTGGTTGAGTGCTTGAACTGAACAAGTGTCGTGCCAGCCGGAAGAACCCCAAGAAGCGGCAGGCGCATCGGTCTTGATTCGGTATCTACGCGTCCGAAGGACCACTTTGTAGAAAGGTCTATCCGCCGAAGGCTCTTACGCCAGCCGTGACCAGAGCTGAGTTCCCCACAGCATCTCCAACGCGTCGAGCCCTTGGCGGCACGGCGTTTGATGGCAGGTTTCGTACAGGTCCGTCAAGGGCCTTCGAAACTGAACCTCTTCAACCCCACTCGACCATGAACCGCTACACACAAACCGCCCTGTTGCTCGCAAGCTCCCTCTTCCTTGCTGGATGCCCAGATGATGGGGGCCTCGAGGAAGCTGGTGAAGCCGTCGATGAGGCGGTTGAAGAGGCGGGTGACGCCGTTGATGAGGTCGTGGAAGAAGCGAGTGACGCCATCGATGAGACGGTCGACGAAGTCAATGACGCGACCGACAACAAGAACTAGCTCTCAAAATTTGACCGTCGAGGCCTCGTTAGTCCGACTCCCGCTCGAGCAGGCTCCGTCGAATAGGGACTTGCTGGGTGGGTAGGACTGGATGGTCATTCGGAGACGCCGCGACGCGAGAACTCACAACAAGACAGGACGGCCCCTGGTACTTCTTGAGAGACTGTGACCGACCCCGGACGTCCTCGAGCTACGTCAGGGCACATCCGATGACACGTCGGCGCATCAAGCTCGCAGCCCTTGATGGAAGCAGTGCGCCGTGCTGAACCGAACTCGTGATCTTCTGCTCCAGGCGTCCTCGACGCTTTGGGTCATCCCACTCGTACTGAGCCTAAGCCTAGCTTCACTTGCCGTGCTCGCGCTCGGCATCCGCGAGGGGGAATTCTCGCTCTCGCGTACCTTCCTCGTCGACGACTCGACCGCTGGGGCGCGTGCGATCGCAGCTGCCTGCGCGGGCGCGCTTATCACCGTTACCGGCACGACGATATCAGGCGTTCTCGTCGCGCTTTCTGTAGCCTCCGGGCAGTTCACGTCCCGCGTGCTTCGTGGGGTCACGGCCAAGCGCAGCTACCAGGTGGCCCTTGGCATCATGGTGGGGGCGTTCGTCTACTGCCTCGTCGTGCTGAGCGCCGTCGGCACTTCGCAGGGCGAGGAGTTCGTTCCGCGTCTTGCAGTTCTGGGTGTCCTGCCACTGACCGTCATTGCCGTAGCGATGGTCCCCTACGTCGCACACGGTGTCGCCCAGGCCATCCAAGCATCTGAACTTCTCGCCCACAC
>CALHGQ010000668.1 GCA_938030175.1 uncultured bacterium
CGGCGAGCACGCCCCGCCCGGCGTGGGGCTGGGCGGCGACCAATGCAAGTGGGGCCGAGCGGGGCGATTGCCGATACCGGGCGCGCAGTATCTCGTGGCGCTCGCCGCGCAGGCGTCCTGCCGGACGGGCCGCCCTCGCCGGGCGGGGCGTGCTCGCCGCACGGCCGCTCGGGCAAGCCGAGCGGGGGCCTCGCGCAGGAGCGCGAGAGCCCCGGCGTCCTGCGGACGCACGGGACGGTTTGGGTCGTGGCGGCGTGGGGCTGGACGGCGACCGATGCAAGTGGGGCCGAGCTGGGCGATTGCTGATACAGGGCGCTGCAGGTGGCTACGCGCAGCGGCGGGTGACTTCGGCGCAGGTCTCGACTAGGTCAGCGAACTTCACGGGCTTCGTGAGGTAGTCGGTGCAGCCGGCTTCTAGGCATGCTTCGCGGTCGCCGCTCATCGCGTGGGCGGTGAGGGCCACGATGGGTTTGGTGAACCCCAGGGCTCTGAGTTTTCTTGCGGCGCCGTAGCCGTCGAGGCGGGGCATTTGCATGTCCATGAGGACCACGTCGAATTCGTCGAAGTGGCCTTCGATGGCTTCGATGGCCCCTACGCCGTCCTCGCAGACTTGGACCGTCGCGCCTGCGCGAGTGAGGACGCGCGTGATGAGACGTTGGTTGTCCCTGCCGTCTTCTGCGAGCAGGGCGTGGACGCCGTCGCAGGCCGCCTCGACGGCGGCGGTGGGGGAGGCGGCGACGGTCGTGCCCTTGTCCTGCGCGGCCTCTACGCCCAGCGAGACTTCTCCCTGGATCGGGATCTCGAGTATGAATGTGCTGCCGACGCCCGGGGTGGAGTGGACGTCGATGCTGCCGCCAAGGAGTTCGGCGAGGCGCCTGGAGATGGTGAGGCCGAGGCCCGTGCCTCCGAAGTTTCGTGTCGTCGAAGAGTCGGCCTGCTCGAAGGGGCGGAAGACGACTGCCAGCTGCTGTTCGGTCATCCCGATGCCCGTGTCCGCGACTTCGAACCTGAGTTGTCCGCCGTTCTCGTTGCCTGCCCAAGCGACCTCGACTTTTACCGTGCCGGCGGCGGTGAACTTCAGGGCGTTGCCTACGAGGTTCATCAGGATCTGCCGGAGGCGATCCGGGTCGCTGTGGATACTCGCTGGGATCGGGCCATGGGACTCGACGGTGAGCCGCACTCCCTTTTGCTGTGCGCGAACGCCGAGCAGCGAAGAGACGTTGTTCACGATCCCCATGGGGGAGCAAGGTTCGTGGACAGCCTCGAGGTTGCCGGACTCGACCTTGGAGAGATCTAGGATGTCGTTGATCAGGCCGAGGAGGCTCTCTCCGTTGCGCTTGATGGTTTCAAGGGCTTCGAGGCTCGACGGATCCTCGGTGTCCTCGATGAGAAGGTCGGTGAATCCGAGGATGGCGGACATGGGCGTCCGTATCTCGTGACTCATGTTGGCGAGGAACGCCGACTTGGCGGCGCTAGCGGCGACGGCGGCGTCCTTGGCGCTTCGAAGCTCGGCCTCGATGGCCTTGAACTCCGTCACGTCGGTGCGGAGACTGACGACGCCCCCGGAGTCCGTTCGGTTGTCGCTGACTCGGATCGTTCGATCCCCGAGGCTTTGCAGCCACTCGCATTCGTACGTCCGGTGCCGGTCGAGGCGCTCGCGGACCCATCCGGCGGGGTCGGTGATCTGCGGGTTCGAGTCCGTGAAGCTGGTGAGGATCTCTTTGTAGGTGGCGCCGGGGCTCGCGAGCTCCCGGGTCATCCCGTACATCTGCAGGTAGCGTTCGTTGCAGAACACAAGCCGCTCTTGCTCGTCGTACAAGACGATGCCTGAGTCCATGGCGCTCAGCGCGTCCTCGAGGTAGGCGCGGGTTTGCTTGAGCTGTTCCTCGTTCTCACGCTGGTCGGTGATGTCAGCGAAGATGCCCAGCAGGCCAATCACCTCGCCCGCACGGTTGTGGAGCGGTACCTTGCTGGTGTCGATCCAGGACACGGTTCCGTCGAGGGCCGTCTGCTTCTCGATGATGTGGAGCTTGGCCTGATTCGACTCCACCACCTCGCGGTCGTCGGCGCGGTAGGCGTCGGATTCCTCCCGTGACCAAGGGAGGTCGTAGTCATCGAGGCCAACGACTTCCTCGGGCGAGTCGAAGCCCGCGAGCTGGGCGTAGGCGGCGTTGCAGCCTAGATAGCGAGACTCGCGGTCTTTCCAGAAGACGACGAAGGGGATGAGGTCCAGCACGACGGACAGAAGCTCCTCTTCTATACCGGCTGGTGGGGATTCTCTCGGGTGAGTCATGTTGGCCAGGGGCAGTGCCCGTCCCTCGCTACATCGACGTCGAGCTGGCTCGAATCGGAATCGAATTCCAAATTACCGTGGAGTCCCTCTAGGTGTATCCCATCTCGCGGATGTGATCCGGTCGGAAGATCCTTCCGGATCACGGGGGAATCCCAGGAGCGTGAGCCGCGGAGGGAAGTTCTTTCCACTCGCCTGTCCGGACACGCAACGGCAGGCGAGGGACGCTGATGCTCGTCCCCGAGGAGCACCTGGTAGGTCGCTGGGAGTCTGCCGCGCTCCCGGCGCCTGTGTTAGCCTGCGAGCATGTTGATTCTCGCACTACTTCCCCTTTTCGTCGCGCCTTCCCAGGACGCGGACCTTCAACAACAGTCGGAGCTGCGCAGCTGGCCCGAGATGCCCTCGGTGGGCGATGCGAACGGAGATGGTGTTCCCGACCTGATCCACGAGCGCGACCGGGTCCTCACCCTGGTGAGTGGCGCGGACCCGACGGTGAAGCTCAGCAAGTTCCTAGTCGCGGCCTTTTACCCGGAGTACGCGGGGCCGACGTGGGAGGTTGGGCCGGACGTGGACGGCGACGGCGTGCAGGACGTGGCGGTGCTCAACGGGTTCGCCCTCGTCTCGACGGTCTTCATCGACGTGTTCTCTGGTCGCACTGGGATGTCCTTGGGGCGGACGAAAGCGGAGCTTCCTGGACACGTCATGTCGATCACTTGGACGGATGACATCGACGGCGACGGACTTCGGGACCTCGCGGTAGCGGATACCTCCACGCAGGTCTACTCCTCGAAGTCGCTGGAGCTGCTCTGGAGCGCCTCGACTCCAGCGGCGGGCTTCTCGGGGACTTCACCCATGGACGGCAGAGTAAGCGCGCGAAAGCAGGTCGGTCTGTGCGAAGACTTCAACGGAGACGGTGTGCGTGATCTTGCGGTGGGGGTCAGGTTCCACGAAGAGAGTGCCCGCGAACTCCAGTTGGGCGCAGATCACAACTTCTCCTACGC
>CALHGQ010000669.1 GCA_938030175.1 uncultured bacterium
GCGCTTCGATGTGCCATCGGAGCTGGCACGGGCTGTTCAGGGGGGGCGCTACAGGGAGAACGCGAGGCCCCAAAGGACCAGGAACTCTTCGGAGTCGCTGCCTGCGTCGCTGTCGAAGTTCGCGCGCAGGTAGGTGGGCTCCACCGTGAACGCGGCTCTCTCTGTCAACCAGTGGCGGACGCCGCCGGAGATTCCGTAGGTCAACGTGCCGTCGCTGCGCCGGTCGTCGTCGAAGAACGCGACGCCCACGGAGGGGCCCCCGTAGATGGAGGTGCGCTCGGAGAGGTGCAGGTGATAGTGGTAATGCAGGCCGCCCCAGAGCTCTTCCGAGCCGTCAGGGTCCGACTCGACGTTGCTGAACTGTCCGAGGGCATAGGCGCCCACGACGTGCTCGTCGGTCAGGAACTGGTCGATCGTGGCGCGGGCGGCGAACCACTCGCTCTCTTCGACGTCGGTCTCGCGGTAGGAGTAGCTGCCCGAGAAGCCGACCACGCGTCCGCCTTCGCCGACCCATGGGTCGCCCTCGGAGCGTTGAAACTCCTCGTCAACCAGCGCGCAACCGGAGACAGCGCCCGCCAGCAGTAGGGCGGGCAGGGCCAGGGCCGAGAGCGCCTTGGCGGCCGCGCCACGGCGGGATGGGGTGAGGTTCTTGGACATTGGGAAATAGGGTGGCTGGGGTGAGTCGAGCGAATCCAGCGGGATTCACGGGGCCTATCAACTAGACCCTGTGGCCTGTGCCAGCGCCAATTCAGACGAGAATGAGTTTTTGGACCTGACGCGTCTTGAGAATACGGAGTCCCAGTTCGTGTCGTTCCGTTCATCTTGGGCGTGCCGAGTCCCAATCCACGCCCTGGTTTCGGCCTTCCTTGCGAAGTGAGCCGGGATCCTCGATCTTGGCCCAGACAATGGACAGTTCCCCTTTCCTCCGGGGCCATTTGCGTGGAAGCTATAGGTGTCCGGCCCCAGTGGCGCTTCCGCAGCTCCATGACTCGGCCATTGATCCATTACTCCCACGCTATGCGTTCGAACCAAAACAACCTTCACCGAGGCTCGCTCCGCGGCACTGCTGCGGCCTGCTTCCTCGCGCTCGTTGCGAGCTGCCACTCCCACGATGATGACGGCAACGTGATCACAAGCGGGCCCGGCGCAGGCTCGACGGGTGCCTTCACCTTCAGTGGCGACGTTGCGAGCGACGGCACCCCCGTCCAGCGCGGTGAGTTCTTCGACTGCACCGCCGTCCGTCTCGACGGCGGAACCCCTGACATCGAGAGCTGGAGCATCCTCACCGGCCCCGGTGGAGCTCTTGCCAACATCGGCGGCACCGACATGGTGCGCTTCGTCGCCGGCGACCCCGGCTTCTACGTCATCGAGGCCGTCGACTTCGACGGCAGCCGGGGCACCTACGGCTTCAACGTCGCCAACGACCCGGCCAACCTCATGGTGGTGGACGTGGTCGCAGGCACCGACAGCGATCCGGTCGCGGCGAGCCTTGCGACAGGCGGTGACACCGACCTCTTCATCGCCGAGCGCATCGGCGGCAGCTCGGCCCCCCAGGTCTTGGCCCGTGCGGACCGCTCCGGTGACCGCCTGATCTCGACCAACCTGGCCTACAAGATCCAGGACCTCGCCGCAGACGACGCTGGCAACCTCACGGCGATCCGTACGGAGTCGACCCTGACGGCTGCGCTCGTTCGCCTGGACCGCGACCTTAACGAGGACACGAGCTTCTCGGCCCCCGATCTCGGCACGACCCAGTGGCGCGAGCTGGTGGCCATGACCCGCGGCGGCGAGACCCTGGTCCCGGTCGACCTCAACGGGGGCAGCCTTCTGCGCCTTGACGCGACAGGCGCCCCTGCCGGCGGCACGCCGGAGATGAGCCTCCTCGACCTCGGCCTTCCCTTTGCAGACATCATCGACGTGGCTACGGACATCGACGGTGCCGCCTACGTCGCCACCACGACCCAGATCGCGCGCGTCGCGACGACGGGAGCGGTGGACACGGTGTACTGGAGCCCGGAAGACCAGGTTGCGATCCGCGGCATCGCCACGGACGAAGACGGCGTTCTCTTTGTCGCTTTGCAGGACGCCGACGGCGGCCAGTGCGGCAGCATCCGCAAGCTTGACTGGACCGGCCTTGAGTTCCGCCGCTTGATCGAATTCTCCGACGGCACCGAGTTCGCCGCCCGCAAGATCCTTGCACCGGTTTCCCTCGGCGTGTACCCCGACGGCGCCTGGCGTCTCTACGACGACATCGTGACGCTCAACCCCAACTTCCCGAGTGCGGCTTGGATCCTGGCCGCTGACCCGCCCACGAACAACTAGTGCGGCGAGTGGGCCCCGCGCGATCGAGGCCTTGAAGTCAAGCGGCCCCGCGAACAGTCCATGCTGTTCGCGGGGCCGCTTCTTTTGTGCACCAGAGAAGGTGCCCTGATAAGGTGCCCTGCGAGGGGCGCCAAGGGCCCCAGAGAGCCCCAGCAGGCGCGTGCGACGCCTTTCGCGTTAGACGCTCGCCTTGCTCTTGGAAGCCTTGGCCTTCTGCGCCTTCTCGCGCTGCGTCTTCTCCCGCTGGGCTTCCTTGGCCTTGGCGACCCACTCGTCGTTGCGGATGCGATCGATCGGAACGTCGATCTTCTCGGCGAGGACTTCCAGTTCGGACACCTTGAGCACCGCGAGGTCGCGGAAGGTTTGGATCCCGGCCTTGCGCAGGAGCTTCTCAAAGCTCGGGCCGATGCCCGAGATCTTCTTGAGGTCGTCGCGCTCGGGCTTGGGGCTCGCCGTCTTGCGTCGCGTGACTTTCTTGGTCGGGGCGCTACGGCCGTCGGAGGTCGCGGCGCCGTTCGACGTCGACGCGCGGGGGGCCGACTTGGTCGTCTCCTTACGCGGCTGCGGCTGAATCGTCTTCACCTTGACGCCGTTCGTGGCCGCGGTCTTGGCTGTGCCGTTGACGCCAGGCTTTGCCTTGGCTTGGGCCGCCTTCGGCTGCGCTTGCTGGAGCTTCTTCTCCAGGACCTGCGCCTCTTTCTTGGCGGCCGTGGCCTCCTTCTTCGTCTCGGCGAGCTTGGCCACTTGGACCTCGAGCTTGAGCTCGGCGCTCTTGAGCTTCGTCTCGAGCTTGCTGAGCTGCCCGGCCAAGTCGTGGGCCTTGCGCTGGTCTGCCTTCTGGGCGCCCTGGGCTTCCGACAGGCGTGAGCGCAGCTGCTGGATCTCACGCTTGCGTTCTTCCACCGTGGACTGGGCGGCTTCTAGGCGCTTCGAGCGCTGCTGGACCTCGCGGCCTTCGCGGCTGACCTCGCGGCGCAGTTCCGCGATCTCCTTCTTTGCCTCCGTGAGGCCCTCATCGGCGCCTTCGAGGGTTTCGAGACGCTTGGTGATGCGCGAGCGCTCCGTCTCGAAGCGGCGTCGCTCGTCCTCGAGCGTGGTCTTCACGTCCTCAAGTTCGGCCTCGCGCTCCTGCAGCTGGACCGGCACGGGCTCCAGGGCCTGGATGCGATCGCGCAGGACGCGCAGCTCGCCTTCGGCCTGGGCGACTTCGACCCGGAGGGGCTCAAGTTCACCGACGCGGCCCTGCAGCGAGCCGATCTCCTTCGTGGAGTTCTGCTCGACCGCCGCCGCGCGGGCGCGGGCGCCTTCGAGCTCGGCCTCGACCTTCGCAAGCTTCGGCACCAGGGGCTCAAGCTGCTTGAGGCGGGCCCTCGACTCTTCGAGGGACATGCGCGTCGACTCCAGTTCCTGGGGCAGTGGCTCCAGCTCTTCGAGGCGATGGGTGAGTGCCGCCCCCTCTTCGGCTGCGCTCTTGCGCGCGGCGTCGAGCTCCTTCCGCAGGCGGATGAGATCTTCCTCGCGGTCGGCGAGGCGCGGCTCAAGGGGCTCCAGCTCGGCGAGGCGGGACCGGAGGGCGCTGAGCTCTTCCGAGGTGTCGCGGATCATCTGATCCCGCTCCTTACGGAGAGCGCCAAGCTCGTTGACGGTGCGGTCGAGCGAGCCGGGCAGGGGGCTCAGCTCTTCCACGCGCGCGGTGAGCGTGGCGATCTCAAGGGCAGTGCGTTGTTCCAGCTCGGCTTTGGCCGCGCGGACTGCGGAGAGATCCTCTTCAGTGGCGCTCAGCTTCTCTGGCAGGTCCACCAGGGGGCGGAGTTGGGCCTTGAGCGCCTCAGACTCCTCGGTCGTGCGCGTGATCAGCTCGTTGCGCTCCAGCTTGACGCTTTCGAGCTCCGTCGAGACCGACTCCAGCTTGGCCGGAAGGTCCACGAGGTTGCTCAGCTGGGAGGAGAGCTCCTGGGCTTCCTGGGTCGAGCTCGCAAAGAGGGCGTCGCGCTCGGCCTTGACCCTTTCGAGCTCTTCGGAGACCGCTTCCAACCGTCCTGGCAGGTCCACGAGGGCGCTCAGCTTGGCGTTGAGCTGCTCCGTCTCCTCGGTCGTGCTGGCGAGCAAGTCGTCGCGCTCCGTCTTGATCATGTCGAGCTCGATGGTGGTCGCCTCAAGCTTCGACGGAAGATCCACGAGGGTGTGCAATTCGGCGCGCAGGCCTGCGATTTCTTCGGAGGACTCGCGGACCACGCTGTCGCGGGCGGTGCGGGCCTCGTGGAGGGCGTTCTCTAGGGACAGGACCTTCTCGGGGAGGGGCTCTAGCAGGGCGAGCTTCGACGTGAGCTGAAGCTTCGTGCTATCTGCGTCGGTCGTGATGGACTCGATGGCGTGGGCAGCTTCGGCCTCGGCCGCTGCGATCTTCTCCGCGGCCTCGGCGCGGACGGACTCGATCTCCCGGGACGTTTCCTCGGTGAGCTTCGCTTTCTCGGCTCGAACCTCGTCGAGCTCGGTGCGCGCGGCCTCAAGGTCCTCGGGCATGGGCTCCAGGATCGCCAGCTTCGTCTTCAGGTCCTTCAGCTCCTGGGTGCTTTCGCCCTCCAGCTTGGCGTAACGCTGACGCCAATCTTCGATGGCGAGCTCGGCGGTACGGAGCTTCGCGGGGATCGGCTCGAGCTCCAGGATGCGCTCCTCCAGGCCGGACAGAGCGGCGCTCGTGGCCTCGTGGTCTTCGCCTGCGCGGCGCTGGTAGGAGGCGAGCTGGGTGTCCCGGCGCTTGATCTCGTCCTGGAGCGCTTTCGCTTCGACGCGGTGCTGCTCATGGGACTCCTGGATCTTGCGGTGGAGGGTTTCGACCTCCAGGCTCAGTCGATCACGATCCTCGGACAAGTCCTTGAAGACGCGGGTCTTGCGGTCGGACTCAGCCTTGGTGGAGGCGACCGCCGTTTCGATTTTGCCGCGCTCGCCCTTCAGGCGCCCGAGCAGGTTCTTTTGGTCCTCGAAGGCCTGGCGGAACTCCTGGGACTCCTTGCGCTCGGACTCGATCTGGGTGCGCAGGCCCGCGATCTGCTGCACCTGGGTCTCAAAAGTCCCCTTGATCTTCTTGACGTCGATGTTGTTCTGGTTGAGCGCCGCTACGGCGGCTTCGCGATCCGCCTCAGCGAGGCGGAACTTGCGATCCCAGAGCTCTTGCTGCACGCGGTGCTGCGTGAGGCTTTGACGCTTGGAGTAGCCCCATGCGACCAGGCCACCCAGGAATGCGCCGCCTAGGATGAGCGGCACCTGGGACAGGATGGTCCCGGATGCTGCGCCCACGTAGGTCGCGGCGTTGATTGATTCGGTGAACGTCGATGCGGTCGACGAAAGCCATGACCCCATGGTCAAAAGCGGTTGAGCAAGGCCCATCATGATTGTGTTGGGAGCGCGACGCGCGCGCTCCAATTCCCCTTGGAACGAGCGTAGCGATTCGAAAGGCCAGATTCCCGCGTCCTGTTCGCGCGAAGAGTCCAAAAAAGTCCTACACCCATCCGGCTCCCCCCTCGAACGGTTACGAGCCCGCCGCCCCTGCCCCCGGGTGAGCTCTTCCATGCGCACCTATGAAGCCTCGACCGACCCCGCGAAACATGGCGATTACAGCTCTCTTAATCCTGGCTCTGCTCGGGGCCACTTCGATCAGTTGCGTAGGCCCAGCAAGTGCTTACGACGGTCAGCGCCTGGGGGACTGCCCCTCGTCTCCCAACTGCGTCTGCAGCGAAATGGCCCCCGATAGCGCCGCCTACACGGAGCCCTGGGCGGTCCCTGCCGGCTTGGGCCCCGAGGCGGCCTTCGAGGCCCTTGCCGGACTTCTCTCCGAGCGCGCGTCGATCGAGACCCGGGAGGGCGCCTACCTGCATGCCGTCTTCAAGACCCGCTGGCTGCGCTTCCGGGATGATTTCGAGGCTCGGCTCGACTCCGAAGCCGGGGTGATCCACGTCCGATCCGCCTCCAGGCTGGGCCATTCCGACCTCGGGGCCAACCGGGCCCGGGTGAACAAGCTGCGCGCCGCCTTCGCTGATTCGCTTCAATAGCCGCCCCTATGGCTTCACGCGAGCGGCTCCCCATCGACGACGTCCTTGGGGAGGTTGTGTCCGCGATGACGTCGGTCGGCACCACCGTGCTGGTCGCGGCCCCTGGCGCGGGCAAGACGACCCGGGTCCCGCCGGCGTTGGAGGCCGCTGGTCTAGGACCGGTGGTGATCCTTGAGCCGCGACGCATCGCGGCACGGGCCGCGGCTCGCCGGGTCGCGGAGGAGAATGGCTGGCGGGTGGGCGAGGAGGTGGGTTACCACGTCCGGTTCGACAAAAAGTGCGGGCCAAAGACCCGAGTGCTGTTTTGCACCGAGGGCATTCTCCTCGCTCGGCTCCAATCCGACCCGTTCCTGGAGGGGGTTGGCTGCCTTTTGTTCGACGAGTTCCACGAGCGCAGCCTCGACGCTGATCTCGCCCTCGCCATGGCACGCCGGGTCCGGGCCGATGTCCGCGAGGACCTTCGAATCCTCGTGACGTCGGCCACGCTGGACCCGGACCCGATCGCCAAGTTCCTGGGCGGCGCGCCGATCATCCAGAGCGAAGGTCGCTCGTACCCGATCGACCAGCGCTTTCTGCCCCCGGTGGCCGCCGCCGCTGGCACCTTTACCGGCTCGGGTCGGACCGAGCCGCTGGAGGAACAGGTCGCCCGGGGCGTCAACCTCGCCCTTGCGGACTCGAGCGGCGACGTGCTCGTGTTCCTTGCGGGCGTGGGGGAGATCAAGCGCTGCGCCGAGCGGCTGCAGCGCATCCCCAAGATCGAGATCCATCAGCTTTACGGCGACCTTGACCCGTCGGCCCAGGACGCGGCGCTGCGTCCGAGCTCTGGGCGTCGGGTGGTCCTCGCCACCAACGTCGCCGAGTCGAGCGTCACGGTGGGGGGCGTGCACGCGGTCGTGGACAGCGGCGAGGCGCGGGTCCTGCGCCACGATCCAGGGAGCGGCGTCGATCGGTTGATGGTGGAGCGCATTGACCGCGCGGCTGCGGACCAGCGCGCGGGACGTGCCGGGCGGCTGGGGCCGGGGCTTGCGATTCGGCTTTGGAGTCAGATCGATGATCGCACGCTGGACAGCCACCTGATTCCCGAGGTGCAGCGCCTCGACGTGGCGGCTCCCGTGTTGGAGCTTGCGAACTGGGGCGAGTCGGACTTTGAGTCGTTTCCGTGGTTTGAGAAGCCGCGTCCCGGCGCGATTGAGGGCGCGGTGTCGCTCCTGCGCGGTCTCGGGGCCCTCGATGGCCGTGGGCACATCACGCCTGCGGGTCGGGAGATGTCGCGGCTGCCGCTGCCGCCGCGACTGAGCGGCCTCGTGCTCGCGGGGCGGGACCTTGGGGCCCTGGAGGTCTGCGCGCTAGCCGCGGCGCTCCTGTCCGAGCGCGATCCGTTTCGACGCCAAGGGGGAGGCCGCGGCGGAGGGCCGCGCCGCGACGCCACCGAGTCCGATGTGTTCGAGCGCTGCGTCGCCCTCGACGGCGGGCGCGTCGGCCGACACTTGGACGTCGCGCGTTCTGCGGCGCGCCAGGTTCAACGGGTGCGGGATCAAATCCTGCGCGGTGTGCCGGGCAAGGAGAAGAAGCGCGCGGAGAGCGACGAGACCGCGTTGGCCAAGGCCCTGCTCGCTGCCTTTCCAGACCGCCTGTGCGTACGCCGCGCGGAGGACCCCGAGCGAGCTGTGATGGTGGGGGGGAGGGGCCTTCGCATGGGACGGGAGTGCGGCGTGACCGAGGCGCAGTTCTTCGTGGCGGTGCGGCTCCTCGCCGGCCGGCGGCCGGGTGACGAAGACATGGTGCAGATGGCCTCCGCCGTCGAGCGCGACTGGATCGACGGCGGCGAAGTGCGCGTGTCGACGCGACCGGTTTTCGACGCGGCGCGCGGACGCGTCGTCGGCCGACGCCGCGAGATGCTCGGACCCCTGGTGCTCTCCGAGGCGGACCACCCAGAGTGCCCCGCCGCAGAGGCCGAAGAAGTGCTGGTGGAAGCGGCGTGCAAGAACCCAACAAAGGCCCTCGGCCTCGACCAGGGCGCGGTGGCCGCAACGCTTGAGCGCATCCGGTTCCTGCGTGCGAACGCCCCTGATCTCGGTCTCCCTGATCCCAGCGAAAAGGCCTTCAAGGACCTCATTCCGACGCTGGCAGGCGGTGCACGCAGCTTCGCGGACTTAGCGCGTAAACCAGTCCTCAGCATCTTCCTGGGCTCGCTCACACACCAGCAGCGTGTCGCCCTGGAGAAGGAAGCACCCGAGCACCTCCGCGTACCGAGCGGCAGCAACATCAGGCTCACCTACGACGGCGAACGCCCACCGGTCCTTGCGGTCCGCATTCAAGAAATGTTCGGCCTAGCCGAAACCCCCAAGGTCGCCAGCGGCCGGGTCCCGGTCCTCCTTCACCTCCTCGCCCCCAACGGCCGCCCCCAACAGGTCACCAGCGACCTCGCCAGCTTCTGGAAGGACGCCTACTTCCACGTGCGCAAAGACCTGCGCATGCGCTACCCCAAACACCCGTGGCCAGAAGACCCCTTAACCGCACCACCCACAGCCCGAGCCAGACGCCGCCGCCGCTAACCCCACCCCTCCCCAGCCCCGACCCCAATCAACTCGGGCCCGCATCAGCCCAGCGCCGCATCAACCCAGGGCCGCATCAACCCAGGGCCGCATCAACCCAGCGCCGCATCAACCCAGCGCCGCATCAACCCAGCGCC
>CALHGQ010000670.1 GCA_938030175.1 uncultured bacterium
GTAAGGCTCGAGGTTCGAGTCCCAGGAAACGGCCCAGCCGTCCAGATGTGTGCTCAGAGGATCTGAGCCCACTGATTCACGCCGTGAATCAACGCCAGAGGTGGCGCCTCAAGGCTATCTCGGGCGCACGAAGACGCTGTACATCACGCCATCCAGCGGGAACGCCGCATCCCGGGGGAGGTTGCCGCCCAGTGCGACCTCTCCAGGTTCGTAGTCGCGCTCATAGAGCTGGAGCGAGGAAGGGGGCAACGTGGGGCCGCGGGGATTTTGGACCGTGACGCCCTCGCCGGTCGGAGTCCAGTCTGCGAGCCACGCGGGTTGTCCGAGGCTGGCTGTGTCGTGGGCCACCGTGACGGTGCTGGCGTGGCTGACCTCAAAGCGCAGGAACCACTCGGCCGCTGCTTGGCTTCGGATGTCACCGGCGTCCGTTTGGAGCACGAGCGCGCCGTACAGAGCCGCCGGCACTGTAGTGAACGCGGCGTTGTTTCCAAGCCAGGGCTGGGTGCCGACGGCGGCGTGTGCGGCGGCGAGTCCGACTGGTGCGCCCGACGCGCAGCGGATGTTCCGGGCGCCCAGAGTCGACCACTCGTCGACGAACAGCTCCGCTCCCGCGATCGTTCGCTCGTATCCGCCCGAATAGAAGAGGTACGCGCAGCCGTCGTCGTCGAAGAAGACGTTGGGGTCCAGGGTGCGCGGCCCGGGCTCTTGTTCGTACGGCGCGATTGGACGAAGAACTTCGCGGGGCGCGGACAGGGACCATGCCGACCAGTCCAGCCCAAGGCCGGGCCGCGACGGATCGTCAAGCCTGATCGTGCGAAGGCGAATGCGCTCGGGCGCTTCGTTCTTGCGCGAATAGAAAACGAAGAGCTCGTCGTTCCAAGGCACGCACGCGTAGTGGCGGACGCGCGCGTCGAACAGGTTGGGGCCGGATTCGAAGTTGGTGAATCCGTCTCGGGATCGAGCGAACGGGCCCAGCCGCGCGGGCGAGTAGGCAAAGCCCCTGTGCCAGAAGACTCGGAAGTACGGGTCACCCAGGTCCTCCGCGGAGGCGACGTGGAACCGACGGGCGTCGGTGGACGTTGCAACGAAGGTTCGCTGATCGAAGTCTTGGTCGAGGCGCGGGCCGTGGAAGTACATGACGAGGCGCTTTCGCGCGTGATCGACGTGTACGTCCGGGGATGCGATGTGATCCTCGATCAGGTCCTCCACGTCGCCCAGGTGCAGCACACCTATGCCCGGCGCGAAGACCGTCCACGGGCCGCGGACCTCGTTGGCGAAGGCAGCGCGGATGTGCCCACCTTTGTGGTGCGCGAAGTACATCGCGTATGTGCCGGGCGCGTCTTCGATCCACTCCGGGATCCGAATGACGCTCGGCCCCGCGAAGCTAACGAAGAGTGGCGCGTCCCCGGGGCGGTCAAGGTTCAGCGCTGTGTCACGGGTCACGCTATCGACGGAGAGCAGTGGGTTCGTGTCAAAGCGCTCGACGCGGACCCCCTGCGGCGGGGCGGGACGTACCGCCGGGAGCGCGGCGGCCAGGATCAGTAGTGCGGGAAGCATCCTCTGAGCCTACTCGGAGCGGCGACATTTTCGCCGCTGGCCTGTTGTTACGGTGCAACGTCCTCTCGATCAGAGCTAGTAGGGGGTCCTACTGCTTCTGACCGATCGAAGGTCGGGCCGGTGGCGGGGCTATGCCCGGCTTTATGCGCCAGACGCCTAACGTTGGGGCCCAGCCCCGCGATCTCGAACCCGAGTCCTACGGGCAGCGCCGCTTTCGTCCGATCAAGGCGCTAGCGCGGACGGATGTCCAGTGAACAGTCAAGGCGCCTGCCCTGACCCGCCACGAGCTCCAGCTCCTCCGGCGACAAGGCGCGTGAGTACAGGCGCACCTCGTCGATCAGACCGTCGAAGGGGCGGTCACCGGTCGGCTGGTTGCCGATGGTCGCCGGGACGGTGGGGGACGTGTTGATGTAGCCGGTCTTCGCCACCGACCCGATCTCCTCTCCGTCCTGGTAGAGCCGCATCCGTGCGCCGTCGTAGGTCGCGGCGACGAACGTCCATCTGCCCGCTTGGAGATTCGCGCCCGTGCCCACCAGCGTCGTGGTGCTGCCGCTGGTCTTCAGTCGGAAGCGCAGGCGCGGAGTGCCGCCGTCGTTCACAGTGCTCAGCATCCAGAGGTGATCTTCACCGAGGATACCGTAAGCCTTCGAGATGATGCGGGCGTCGGAGACACCGAAGTCGTCCGGGCGGATCCAACCCGTGATCGTGAGCTGGTCGCCGCTGACGTCAGGCGCGCCAATCTGTAGCGCGTCGCCGGTGCCATTGAAGTCCAGCGCGCCGCTTTGCGCGCCGATGACGTGGGTGCCGACTCCTTCCGTCGACCACTGCGGGCCCTCAAGGGTTCCGTTCCAAAGGCCGGAAGCGCTATCGAGCGAGATGTTGCCCGAGCCTTCCTCCATGGACCAGCGACCCACAAGCGACTCGCGGCTGTCGTTGATGCATGGCAAGACCGTGACGACCGTGAAGTCGCTGCGGCTGTCGATGCCGTCGGTCACGTCCAAGCGGAACCGGTAGCGACCGGTCTTGGTGGCAAAGAAGAGCGCTGCGGTTTCGTCTTCGTTGGCGAGCTCTCCCTGGGGGCCGGAGACCTGGACCCAGTTGTCGCTGAGGAGGAGGTCGCTCCCGTCAGGGTCGTAGGTGGCCGCGCCATTGAGCACGATCATCGTGCGGACGGCGGCGGTCTGGTCGGGCCCAGCGTTGACCACGGGCGGTTCGTTAGGGGCTCCGCCGATCGTGTAGTCGGCGGAGGCCACCGAGCTCTGGCCGGAACCAGTGAACGCGCGCGCGCGCAGGGTTCGTGACTGTGTGACGTTGATCGGGGACGAGTAGGCGGTGGAGCTTGACGTGGGCTCGGAGCCGTCCTGGGTCCAGCGAATCGTCGCGCCGGGGGTCGACGTGGAAAGGGTCACCGCCACGCTGCCCGTGTAGGAGCCGCCGTCCGGGGTGAACCTGGGGGTGGCCACCGAGGTCGAGCCCTGGTGCCGAATGCGAGCGATGCTGCCGGCGCCCGTCATGTAGCTCGTCATGAGGTAATAGAGCGCGCCATCGGGTCCGACGCGCAGGTGAACGGGCTTGAGGCGCGTGCCCGCTCCGTCGAACTCGCCCACTTGCGTGTCGAAGGCGACGACGGAGGTGTCAGACGCGGAGCGCACGTAGCTAAGCTGGCCCGGAGGACCGCCGTCTGCTCCGTTTGTGCCCCAGAGCGCCATGAAGTAGGCGCCGTGGTACTGGCTCGGGAAGGGGCCGCCGCTTGGGTACCAAGCGCCGCCCGTGACCATCTTGTTGCCCGCCGCAGCGCCGTCGACCCAGCGGCCTCGGCTGACGCCGATGCCCGCGTAGTTCTGGTGGCGATAGTTCGCGCCGGGCTCGAGGCGGAGGATCTCCGCCTTGTTGGTCCCGTTGGCCTCGCCGATGAGCATCCAGCCGTTCGCGTCGTTGCGCGTGAGCGTGTAGGGGTTGCGCAGGCCGAGTGCGTAGATGGCTCGGTAGTTGCCGCTCGCCTGGTTGTAGAACGGATTGTCCGACGGGATCGAGCCATCGGGACGAATGCGCAGGACCTTGCCGGTGAAGGTGGAAAGGGACTGCACCCCGTCGCCGCCGGACCAGCCGTCTCCGGTGGTGATGTAGAGCATCCCATCGGGTCCGAATCGGAGGGCGCCGCCGTTGTGGCTGCCGCTTGAGCTCGAGCTGTTGAACGGCAGCTCCAGGAGCAGTGTTTCGCCGGGGAGAGCGCGGTTCGGGTTGGAGGGGTCGCGGCGGATCCTGACCACGCGGTTCTGCCGCGGGTTGTCCTTCATGTAGAAGACGTAGACGTAGCCGTTGGACGCGTAGTTGGGGTCGAACGCGAAGCCCCGGACGCCGGAGGAGCGGTGGGCCGTCGGGACGCCGCCGACCTTGGGTACGTCAAACGTTGCGAAGGGCTGGCTTTGGATCTGCCACTGGCCCGAGCTGTTCTCGGTCGCGATCCGCAGGTGCCCCGCGATCCGCTCGTTGAACATGATTCGACCGTCGGGGGTGAAGTCGAAGGCGGCGGGAGACTCCAGCCCCTGGAGGATCGTGGCTTCCTGGAAACCCGCAGGTGGGTCGTTGGCGGCTGCCGCCGAAGCGCCAGCGAGGGGGCCCACAAGGGTCCAGATGGGGGCCAGAAGCGCTAGAATCGATGGGAGAAGGTGGCGCATAGGGGCACGAAAGGGGCAGCACGGCTCCGTAAGGAACTCGCTTAACTGGTTCGATGCCCAAAACCCTATGGCGCTGAGGATGAGGGGGCGGCCATATGTCGGCGGCTCCCGGTGACGACTCCGTCATCGGGACGATTTTGGGACGGAACCGTCCCAGAACGGAGCAGAAATCTCTGGCCGATTCAGGGTGCCACAGGGCGCCCGCATAGCTATCCTCCCCCCCTCGAAGTGCGGAACGAGCCCCGTTCCGTCTCCCGCAAGTGGCGCGGCACCGCCCACGACCGGGGTTTCTGGGCCGACCTGGGCCTCTAGGTAGCTAGCGACGCTAGCCCCCTGGACACCGGGTCCCTAAGAGGATGACTCAGTGCCAAAGATGAAATCAAAGGGAGCCGTTAAGAAGCGGTTCCGCATG
>CALHGQ010000671.1 GCA_938030175.1 uncultured bacterium
GATGGTGACGCAAGAGGGGATTGCGAGCGCCCTGGGGACGATGTTCCCCGGCTACCACATCACCCCGTCGACGTTTGCTCTGGGGGCCGCCGTGGCCGTGGGCCTCGGGCTCTTTGCCGGCATTGCACCTGCGTGGCGGGCCGCGCGCCTCAATACCGTCGACGCACTCGCGGGGAAAGACTGACCTTGAAGCTCGTTCCTCCCAGCTACAACCTGAGAAGCCTTCTCGTGCGCCGCGGCCCTACGCTCCTGACGGTGCTTGGCATTGCGGCGACAGTGGCGACGGTGGCGGGCGTCCTCGCGCTCCAACAGGGCTTCGCCACGCTCTACGCCGAGAACGGCCGGGCCGATCTGGCGGTCGTTTTGCGACCAGGTGCAACCTCCGAGGGCGTCTCCAGCTTCTCGCGGGAATCGGCGTTGCGTATCGCGAAGTCCACGCCGGAGTTTGCGCTCGACGAGGACGGCGCGCCGCTGGCGTCGCTCGAGTGCTTCTTGGCGGTGCGGCGTTTCCGCGTGGACGGAGGCGAGACGAACGTGCCACTGCGCGGCGTTCAGCCCCAGACGTTCCGCCTGCGCGGGGACGAGCTGCGCATCGCGGAGGGCCGAAATTTCGTGGCGGGCACCGACGAGGTCATCGTCGGGCGATCGATCACCGGGCGCATCGCGAACTGCCGACTCGGCGACGTGTTGACCATCAACGTCACGCCGTTCAAGGTCGTCGGCATTTTCGAGTGCGATGGCCCGTTCGAATCGGAGATCTGGGGCGACTTTGATCGCATGCTGAGCGCACTCGATCGCTTTGGGCCCAACCGGGTCCTCGGTCGACTTGCCGCTGGTTCCGACGTGGAAGCGATGGATGAGCGCATGCGCGCGAGTCCGGACACGCCCGCTGCGGTGACCACGGAGCGCGACTACCTGACCTCCCAAACCGAGGTGCTGTCCGCAATCCTCGTCTTCCTCGGGGGCTTTCTGGGCCTGATCATGGGGGTGGCGGCGGTGTTCACCGCAACGAACACGATGCTGTCGGCCATCGCGTCGCGAACGCACGAGATTGGGATCCTCTTGGCGTCGGGCTTTCGCCCGCTCGCGATCTTCCTCTCTTTTCTCTTCGAGGCGACGCTCCTCGGCCTCCTCGGTGGCATCGTCGGCGCGCTGCTCGTGCTACCCCTGAACGGCATTCAGACGGGCACCACCAACTTTCAGACCTTCACCGAGGTCGCCTTCGGCTTCAGGATCACGTCGAGCGTGCTGCTGACGGCCATCGTCTTCAGCCTTGTGCTCGGTGTGTTTGGCGGAACGTTGCCCGCACTACGGGCCGCTCGGATGACGCCGACGAACGCGCTCCGCAGGCAGTAGAAACGCCGACTGCGGCGCCTCTATCTCATCTCCGTTCCGCGATAGCGCAGTGGAGAATCGATAGAAGCGCCGCAGTCGGTCGCTTCGCCGTTTGGCTTAGGGCTGCGAGAACGTCACGAAGACCGTGTTCGAGCTATCGACGGAGTCCACGGTGAGCGTTGCCGTCGCCGTGCCAACCCCCGTCGAGGAGCCGGTGTAGGCGCTGAGCTCGGAGACGATGGCGCTGTTCGCGGTCGCCGTTGCGACGATCGTAAGGGCGACGCCGACCGGAACGTCGATCGTGTCACCGTCGCTGATCTCGACGGGGCCTTCGCCGGTGTCGTAGGTCACGGTGCCAAGCTCGGGGTTCGAGATGTAGACGCTCGTGCGGGCAGTCTCAAGCCTGACGTAGTCCAGCTGGGCACCTTCGTTGAAGGCCGCGGCATGGAAGGCGCCGTTCGCCTCGCGGAAGTGACTCAGGAAGCCGTCGTAGTTGCTGACGCCTTCCTGGGCGAACAGCTCCACGCTGTACGAGATCTGGTCCGTTGCAATCTCCGGGAGGCCCTTCGCCTGGGGGATCGTGAGCGACTCCGTGCCGGCCGGGAAGTAGAGGTTCCAAACGACCGGCGGGTTGCCGCCGGGAGCCGGTGCAAAGAAGTCCGCCTCAACACGCGCGTGACCCATGTCAAAGCTGCTCGCAGAAGAGCCGCTCAGGTCCCAAGAGAGGGTCACCGTCTCGTTGTCAAAGGCGACGTCGGAGAGATCAACGCTTGGAAGGCCGACACTGAGGCTTGGAGTGGCCGAGCTAGCGCGTAGCTCGCGTCCCCGGACGGCCTGCGTGACTGCGCTCTGGGACTCGAAGCTATGGGCGAAGCGGCTCGCTCCGTCGGGGGCGACGAACGCGATGTTGCCAGAAGCACCCGCTTCGGTGACGCCACTCGGCTGGCGGAAGAGGAGCCCGTTGTGCCCGAAGCGGCTGCCGACGAAGAGGACCTCCTCGGAAGACGTGAAGGGAACCGACGTGACGGCGTCTTCCGTAAGCGTCATGGAGAGATCCGAACCGATCGTGAAGTTCTCGGTCTCGAAGGCGCCGGCGAGGATTCCACCGGTTGCCGACGAAGAGTCGTAGGAGACCGCCAGCACGGACTTCTCGAAGAAGCTTCGCGCCTCCAGGAAGAACGTCGAGGGGCTCTGGCTGGCGTCAACCAGCTCAAGCGTGCCAAGGACGACGTCGCCAGCGGAAGCCGCAATCGAGTCGGACCCGGTCGGGAAGCTAGCGTTGATGCTCAGGCCCGCCGTGGGCTGGCCGACGTGGGTCAGGGTCATGCGGCCCGAGGGCAGATTCATGACCGAAGTAACGTCGGTGGGATCGAATCCGTCGAGGCCTGACTGGCCACTGAACTGAAGGAACGTGACGTGGATACGCTCGGCGTCGATGAAGCCGAAGTCCGCGATGTTGTTGGAGTCTGTGTACTCGAACTGGAGGGGAGTGCCGGTCTCGGCGTCATGGAGCACAACGTCGAGGTTGAGGATCTGGTCGTCAGAGCCCGTTCCGGAGACGAAACGAATGACGGTCGGCTCGAACGAGTAGACGTCAAGGTCGGCCGACCCCGAAACGCTCGTGCTGCCGTTCGCGGTCGCGCTGATTTGAACAGCGCCCGATCCAACGGCCGAAACGAGGCCCGTGGAGGTGACCGTTGCGATGCTCGTGTTCGAGCTCTCCCAGGTGAATGCGATACCCGGGACGGTCTCTTGGTTCGAGTTCATCGCGATGGCGCTCATCTGAACGGCGACGTCCGGGCCGATGGCGTCGGTGTCGGCGATGACTTCGACGCTTGAGATCGTTGCCGGATCCACAACCGTGATCGCGAAGTCAGCGCTGAGCGAGCTGCCAGGCTCGGTCGCCGTGATCGTGACGGGACCGCCCGCTGCGATGGCACGAACCAAACCGGTGGCGTTGACGGTGGCAACCGACTCGTCGCTCGACGTCCAGTCGAACTGGAAGCCGTCGAGGGCGAGGCCGCCTGCGTCGACCGCGCGAGCCACGAGGGGCATGCTCGATCCAGCGGCGATGACGCTCTCGTCTCCCTCAAGGGTGACGGAAACGATGGCCGGCGTGTCGACGGTCACGGAGACCTCGTCGAACGAACCGCCGAAGCTGGCGCGAACCGTTGCCATGCCGGGGGCGAGGGCAAAGACCTGTCCAGCGGCGGTCACTTCCATGATGCTGCTGTCGGAGGACCACTCAATGAGGGCGCCCTCCACGGCCTGGCCAGCGGCGTCGGTGACGGCCGCGGTGAACGCAGCGTCAGCGCCAGGCAGCATAGCTGCGGGCGACTGGGGGGTGATGGAGACGGTCGTCGCGCCACCGATGGCGTCCGCGGCGGTCGTGAAGCTGACTACGACGGCCTCACCGAGCTGGTTGCCAGCGGCGTCCATGACGCTTCCGCTGATGCGGAGGCGGCACTGGGTGTCCACGGGAAGAGT
>CALHGQ010000672.1 GCA_938030175.1 uncultured bacterium
GGCCTTCAGGGCCCGGTGCTCGTACTCGATGCCGGAACTAGGCTCTTTGAGGATCTCACCCTCGCGAACATCGACGGTGCCGGTGGGCTTGAGCTCGTCGTGCGTGCTGCAGTCTTTGGGAGCGGACCATCCACCCGCCTCTACGAATGGACCGCCCAGGGATCGTACGCAGGGCCCCTGGACCAGCTCGACCTTCCGGGCGGCGAGTTTCTGCGGAGAGTGTTCCAGACTGCCGAACTGGATGGTGATGGACGGGAAGACCTAGTGGTTCGGTGGACGGGTGCGCTCGAACCGGGTTCCGAGCGTCCGTTCGGTGCTCGCGTCATCCGTGGAACGACCCAGGGCGGATCCCCCGCGCTGGACGGCTATCTGCGACTGGTGGAAACGACCGAAGTGGACGCCGGCGTTGAGCGAGGCCCATACTACGTCGGTGACCTTGACGGGGATGGTGTCAACGATCTCGTGCAGACACGAAGGGAAGACGTCCAATGGCTGCGCGGTATTGCAGGGACGGCGAATTTCAGAGGCCCGGCTCGCGTGGCCGACGCGGCGAAGATCCAGCTGGTGGCAGACCTTGATGGCGACGGACGGTCGGAGATTCTGCTGTCTGAAGGGGGGACGACGTTCGACGCGGTGACACTGAGCCTTGTCCAGGCCCAAGGGGGTGGCAGCTTCGGGGCGCCGCAGGTGATCGGCACGGCACCCGCTGGAGTCGGAGCTGTGCTGCTGCGGGCCTACGACTTTGACCGTGACGGGGATTTGGATCTCATTCCAAGCGCACGGGGGTCCCGCGACCAGTGGTTCGAGAACCTGGGCGGCCTCACATTCGCCCCGCCCGTACCGCTCGGTGTCAGCGTGTCCGATGTGCTGCCCTGGCTCTTCCCCGGGGACTTTGACGGCGATGGAGACACGGACGTTCTTGAGATTCCCTTCGGTGTGATTGAGGCGAGGGAGCTCGGTTGGTTCGAATCCCTTGGGGGCGGTGTGTTCTCAGCTCGTCAAGGGCTGGGGGTCAGCGCTGTACCGGTCAATGCGACGGTGCTCGACGTCAACACGGACGGGGTCGACGACGTGGTGTTCTCGGATGTCTCCGGCACATTCGCTCTAGTCGGTGGTGCGACGGGTCCAGGTTCTGGGGTGGCGGGGGGGGCACCGGTGAGCCTCTTCGGGTCTCCGTTCAGAGGGGTGACAAGTGAACTCCTCGACGTCAACGGCGACGGGCTGACGGACTTTGTCGAAGCGCGAGAGATCCACATCGATCTGCCGCAGCTTGCTTACCTGCGCACGGGGCCGCTGAGCTTCAACGGTACTCCTATCGAGCTGGCACCGACGCCAGTGCGCCTCCATGACTTCGGCGGAGACGGCGACCTCGACGGTCTGGGGGCCCTTGCCAACTTCGCTTGGTCGTCGCAGCTTGATGTGGTCTACGAAGACCTGAATCGGGGCATTCGCGGATCGTCGTACTGCGGGCCCGCTGTCCCGAACAGCTCTGGCCAGCCGGCATCGCTTCTTGCGCTTGGCACAACGGACCTTGTGATCAACGAGCTTCGACTCCGAGCAACGAACGCCCCCAGGGCTTCCTTTGGCATGTTCCTCGTGAGCCCCATGGGCCAGCCCGGTGCATCGGTCGTGGGATCGGCAGGCCAGATCTGTCTGGGCGGGGCGATTGGCCGCTACGTCGGCCCAGGCCAGGTGCAGGCGACCGGGCTCACGGGCACATTCGAGCTCGGGCTGGATCTCGGGGCGATCCCGACCCCGCTTGGCCCGGTGGCGGTCCAGCCCGGTGCGACCTGGTACTTCCAAGGCTGGTTCCGGGACGTCGGTCCAACGGGACCGTCGTCGAACTTCACTGACGGCGTGGAAGTGACGTTCTAGCCGCTAGATCGCGCTGACCGGGCGAAGGCGGCTCCGCCCCCGAAAGGGGGGGCGGCGCCCAGGTGGTGAGCTCCGGCGCAGACACCGACGAGCCGGTCGACGTCGACTTCGAAGCGAAGAGCGCTCTTGGACAGTGAACAGAGAGGACGCGACCCCCAACGGGTGGCGTCTTCTCTTTGCATTCAGACCGATCGATCGCTGAGCCTTATCCGTCGGCTAGGAGTTGCAGCCACTGGGGCCAGGGGCCGTAGGACGTTGGGCTCGGCGGCTGGGTGCTTAGCGAGCTTGGGCGTCGACAGTGGTGTTCCATCTGGGGTGTTCCATCTGGGGTCAGATGACGGGAGTGCAGATAGGTCTGAGGGCCGCTCACTAACGGGCAGCTACGCGAGGCGGATCGTTCCCAGCTGGGGAGCCGAATCGGACGTGGGGGGCGATGACACTTCCTACGTGGGAACGCGAGACATGACCGCGACGTGGGTCGGCTGGCACGTCCACTGGCGACGAGGCCTTTTGCGGGCCAGGTCTGGGCCAGTGGCAGCACTAGGGTGGTGCTGTGGCTGAGTATGTCCATTTTCTGGAAATTCTTAGCCCCGATGTCTCGAGTGCTCGCTACGGTGCGTGGCGAGCACCTGGCGTGTCATAGCCGCCTGCTCCAGGCTGGTCGCATGCCAGTCGTCCAGCCCAGCACTGGAGCTCATCTCTTCCCACGGGTCACCTCTCTTCTTGCACGTCGCGCCTCGCCGCCGCCTCACGGTGGGTGGCGGGTAGGGCGAGGGGTGGTCTTCCTACTTCCACGATCACCCGTTCACTTCCTTCTTCGCTTCCCCATGGTCCTTCGCTCGCTTCTTCTCGCCGTTCTTATCCCGGGTGCGTACGCCCAGCAATTTGAATCCCATGAGGCTCTGACAACGCGCGGAGCGGGTCTGAGGTACGGGGATTGCCGACCATTGGACGTGGATGGAGACGGCGACCTCGACTTAATTGCGCCGTCCCGGAGCGAAACGGGCATCACTTGGCTGGAGCAACTCGGAGTCAATAGCGGTTCCTTCGGACCATGGCAGACGGTGGGCACGAATCCGACTGGCGACAAGAAGATCAGCGTTTCCGACATGGACAATGACGGCCTCCCGGACTTGGTCGTCTTCATGTCCTTTCCCGACAGGGTGTCCGTGCATTGGAACGAGGGGGGAGGGCTCTCATCGGAGCAAGTCGTCGGCGTCCAGCCCGACGTCGAGCAGCGCTCCAAGGTCGCCGATCTGGATAGCGACGGCGACCTAGATATCGTCATACCTTCCGGCGGCCTGGGGGCAGAGACCGGCAAGCTATCTTGGATCGAGAATCAGGGAGGGCGACAGTTTGCGCCGCGGCGCGACTTTCCCCAGATCGACACCGAGTCCAGACTCCTGGAGGTTGGCGATGTAGACGGCGACGGCCTCGACGATCTCATGACCTTCACGGATGATGAGGGGCTTCGATTCCACCGCAACACCCAGGCTGGGTTCTCTGGGTACCAGGTGATTCCGGGTGTCGGCTTCTTCACGGCCCCTCGATTTCACAGCCTGATCGACCTGGATCAGGATGGAGACCTCGATCTTCACATGACGAGGAGTCAAGTGGACGCT
>CALHGQ010000673.1 GCA_938030175.1 uncultured bacterium
TGACGGGTCTTCGAGCGCCTTGCCAGGACTTCGATGGGCGCGACTACTGGGTACTATTGCTGGGCACGGCGTTTATCAACGGCCCGCTAGCCAAAGGCGCGGAGCGCATCGGTCAGCATCAACTCGGAGTAGCGCGACAGCTTCCAGTGCCCGGGCGCCCATCCGACGAGGAAGCGATGGAAGTCGGCCCAGCAGGTGGACCAGAGCCCGCGCCACTCCTCCTCGACGGGCTTTGAATCAAGGGCTGGCTGCAGCTCTCGAAGCTGCGAGCGTAGTTCGCGGAAGTAGGTGTCGAGGTGATCGCTTGCCTGGACTTCGAGTGCCTCCTCGGTGAGGCAGCTCCCTAGGAAGTACGCGACGTCCTGGACGCCGATGCCTCCGCCGGTGTACTGGAAGTCGACGGCCGCAACGGAGTTCGCTCCGAAGCAGAAGTTGGCGACTTTGGCGTCCCCGTGCACGATGGTGCGATGATGTGCGTTCCCGAGCCGCTCATCCAACGGGCCCGCGGCTGAACGAAGCCGGTCGTCTTGGATCGCCGCTAGCTCGTCGGGCCGCGTAGCCAGGTGCCAATACGTGCCCCTGTCCCAGAGCTCGGTGGGGCTAGAGTTCAAGTAGCGCGCATGGAATGCGGCGAGCCAACGGAGGCAGCAAGCAAGCTCTGGGGCTTCCAAGGACTGGCGCCTACCGCCGTAGCCTGCAGCGTCGAGGTCCTCCAGCAGCAGCCACGAGTCGCCGTTCCTGTGGGACTCGCCGAGCAGGCGCGCGACGCGAGGAGCCCCGCCGGGTGGTTCGCCGAGCTGGTCGCTGTAGCTGCGGTAGAACCGATGCTCGACCCCGTAGCTCTTGAGCTTGCGCTGGTGGGAGAGGTTAGTGCCAAACCCGCGCGGATGGTCCACCATGCCGCGGGGCGGCTCCACTGCTTTCAGGATGACGCTCGCTGGGGCTCCGGCCCGAACTTCGAGTCTGAGGCGCTCGATCCGACCATAGCCGCTCCAAAGGGACTGGACCGTCTCGGGGACACCAACGACGCCGGCGCCCGTTACCTCTTCCACCCACCGCCGCGCGGACGCTGGGTCACCGCCTTTCGGTGGACGCTGGGGCTCCATCTCTGCGTGCGGGTCGGTTCGGGCTAATTCGCGGGAGTCACGGCCGCGTGGACGGCCATGAGTTCGTCGAGGACCTGCGGTAGGTCCTCGAGGCGCACCATGTTCGGTCCGTCCGACGGAGACGAGTCGGGGTCGGGGTGGGTCTCAATGAAGAGTCCGTGGACGCAACCCGTGGCGACGGCCGCGCGCGCGAGAAGCGGTACGAGGGTTCGGTCCCCGCCGGTGCGGTCGCCAAGGGCGCCGGGGCGCTGGACGGAGTGGGTGGCGTCAAAGACGACGGGGTGCCCCGTGTCCGCCAGGTCCCGCAGGCCCGCCATGTCGACGACGAGGCGGCCGTAGCCGAAGGTGGTTCCGCGTTCCGTGACGAGGACGCGTTCGTTGCCGCTCTCCGTCACCTTGGCGGTGACGTTGCCCATGTCCCAGGGGCTTAGAAACTGGCCCTTCTTGACGTTGATAGCACAGCCAGTCTTGGCGGCCGCCACGAGGAGGTCGGTTTGGCGACAGAGAAACGCAGGGATCTGAAGCAGGTCGACCACCTCAGCCGCGGCCGCGCATTGCTCAGGGTGGTGGACGTCCGTGACAACGGGCACGCCGATCTCGCGCTTGACCTCGGCGAGCCAAGTGAGGCCTTCCTCCATGCCAGGTCCGCGGCCCCCTGACAGGCTGGAGCGGTTGGCCTTGTCGAAGCTCGCCTTGAAGACGTAGGGCAGCCCCCTTGAGGCCATCGCGTCGCGGACGGTGCCTGCGATGTCGAGGGTGAGCTGCTTGCTCTGGAGGACGCAGGGCCCCGCGAGGAAGAAGAGCGGCCCCTCGCCGAATCGGTGTCCGCCGAGCTCAAAGGCCTTGGGGGCCGTGGAGGCAGTTGCAGGGGTCAGCATGGGGGTCGTCTCGGTCTAGTGCGTGCTTGGGAGGGGGTGTCTCGAAGTGAGACGCCCGAATCCTCGGCGAAGGCAGATCGTGTGTCACACCTGTTAGTGCGCGGGATCTTCCCAATTAACGACACGGCCAGTTTCCCAAAACCTGGTTCTATTGAACCTCCGGCTGAATTCCCCGCAGCCGGGCCCTGACCGAAGTCGGCCCCCGCGCGAGATCTCCCTCGAGGCTCGCCAGCATCGCCATGACAACACTCGCCCTCATCGTATCGGCTGCCCTTCTGCAGGGGACGCCGGTCGTATTCAACAACACGGCTCCGACCGGGTTGTTCCATGATATTTCGGCAGGCACCGTCCTCTTCGACGAGGGACGGATTCCGTCCACGTCCGCTCCCGAGGCCGGAGCCCAGGACACGTACTCCATCTCCGCCGTGGAGCTCGGCTACACCACCAGGGCGCTCGCTGCGAACCTGGGGGGGCCCGGCACCCGGATCATCCTTTCGTTCTACTCCCAGGGCGACGCAAGCACGCCGCCGTCGCAGCTCGGCAACCCCCTGGCCGTCTACGACATCACCGGCCTCCCTGCCTCGACCGCAGCGGGCACGCAGTCCACGCACGTGGTGAGCTACTCGCTCCCGACGCCCGTCTGCTTCCGCGCCGACGGCAACGGGGCCTACGATCCCAACGCGGGGAACGACTTTGTCTGGTCCATCTCGATGCCGGATGAAGTGAACGGACCCGCTGGCCCGTTGGTCGCGGGGGATCCCCAGCAGTGCAGCCCCGGGGACGGCACGTACTTCCAGGCCGTCGGCGCCTGTGGAACTGGGCTCGGTAGCCTCGACGGCTTCGGCGAGCTCCATCCATCCGGTGCCTTCACCTACGGCAACTTCGGGGGCTACCCCCAGGCCTCCTTCGGTTCGTTTCACCTGATGGCGATGGCGCCTCTCTCAGGTGAGTGCGCCGGCTGTGGGATCGCGGACCCCTTCCTCGAAGGCAACGACAGCTGCGCGACGGCGATCCCGCTGTCCCTCGGAAAGACCACTGGCCTGATCGCAGAGGGGGGCGACGATGACTTCTACAGCGTTTCGATTCCGCCCTCTTCTGACATCTCAGTCGCCGTGGAGTTCGATGCCGGAGTCGGCGACCTCGTCGTAGAACTGTACGAGGCCGGGTGTGGCACCTTGTTGGGGGTCGCCTCCCCCTCGAGTGAGGGCAAGTCGCTCGCGTACTTCGACTGCGGCGGAGCGGCACGGGACGTTGTGCTGCGCGTGGCGGCTGCCGCCAGCAACTGCCAGGACTATGACCTCTTCGTCGACGCGGTCCCGCTGATCGACGACCAGTTCGAGGACAACGACATCTGCGCCCAGTCGGCCCTCGCCGGCATCAGCACGTTTACGACGCGGGACCTCATCGTCTCCGAGTGCGATTCGGATTACTTCCTCCTGAAGGTGGCTGATCAACGGGAAGTGCGCGTGGACCTCTTCTTCGAGCATGCGAGCAGCAACGTCGACGTCTTCCTCTGGGACGCCAACTGCCAGACCATGATCGGCGGCAGCACCGGCGTCGGAGACTCCGAGAGCATCAGCTACTTCAATAGCTCAGGCGGCTTCGTTGACATCGTCGCTGAGATCGTTTGCGACGGGGGCGTTGGCCACGCTGAGTACAGCCTTTCCGCCTGCTACTCGGTGGGCGACCTGATCAGTTTCCAGACCTGTGTCGGGGAGGCGAACTCCACCGGGCGCCCAGCCACGATGTGTGCCCGCGGGAGCAACGTCGCTGCGGACAACTTCGTGCTCTTCTACGCCGTGGACCTGCCGCCCAACGCCTTTGGATACTTCATCACGTCGCTGGGCACCGACAACGTTCCGCAGCCAGCCGGGGCGTCAGGCACGCTCTGTCTAGACGCGGGAGGCATCGGGCGCTACGCCTACGACGTCCTCCAAACGACGACCAACAACTCGGTCTTCTATCAGCCCGACCTGTCGCAGACCCCATTCAGCCACGGCTTCCTGCAGGTCATGGCGGGGGACACTCGCTACTGGCAGTTCTGGTACCGCGACTCGCTACCCTCAGGCGGAACGACGTCGAACTTCACGAGCGGCTCCGGCATCGTGTTCCAATAGCGGCAGTACGGTACCGTAGTCATTGTCGCCACTCAG
>CALHGQ010000674.1 GCA_938030175.1 uncultured bacterium
CTAGGCGCTGGTTCGATCGGCTCGGGCTCAAGCTCGACAGGCTCTACCACCGGCTCGACGACCGGGTCCTCCACCGGTTCTTCGACGGGCGTCGGTTCCACTGGGAGCTCTGGCACCACCTCGGGGGGGAGCTCGATCGGCGCGAAGGGGTCGCGCTTCCATTGAAGATCGGGGAGCCGCAGCAGCTGAGCCGTGAGTCTCTCCGATGGCTCGTCCGCGGACGCAGCGTTGACCGTGTTGACCTTCGGGATGAACGGCGTTTCGGAGTCGGTGCCCCCGCCCGATTGGGCGCCCTTCTTGGGCACGGCAAGGAGCAGCACAGAGGCTGCGGACGCCACCACGACGATGAGAGTAGAAGTCTTCATCTCAGGACTCCTTCTCCGCCTTGATCGCGTCGAAGTCCGACGATACGCCGAGCCACAGGACTTCGAGGGAAATCCGCAGGCGCGTGTCGTCGGGCTTGGGCGCGAGGGTTTCGAGGACGCCGTTCTGATTGCGACGCTGGGGCGGTGCCCCCGGCGCAACCTTGTACCGGCCGATCTGGAGCGCGTCGATGGCAACGGCCCCTTCCGCGCTCTGGAGCGCGTCGATGAAGCCAGCAAGGTCGCGATGCTCTCCGACCGCGACGAGCTCGTGGCGCTTCGAAATGACCGCTAGGTCAGACGAGGGGCGCTCCGTTCCCGAGCGAAGCGAGATCACTCGCATGTTGGAGCTCTCGGCGATGCTCGAGATGAGGCTAATGCGCCGCGATTCGTCCGCCACAAGGGCGTCAGCCTCGTCCAGGCGTTCGCTGGCAATGGCCAGATCGTTGACCCGCTCATGGGCGCTGATCTCATCCGTCAGGCGCGTCTCCTTGGCACTCAGCTCGCTGCGCTGCGTATCGACGGCTGCGCGCTGTGCGCTCAGCTTCTTCATGGTGCCGCCGAGCGCTAACCCGCCAAGCGCAAGCACGCCGAAGAACCACGCTGCGTCGATGGCGATCTGCTTTTGAAGTCTAGTGCTCATTGACCCGTCTCCTTGTTAGCGGCGCTTTCGGCGACAATGAAGAACGTGGCTTCGTAGGTGCCGGTCGAGCTCTCTTTGTTGGAAGCGGCCTGAACGACGTGAACCTCCCTGAAGAAGGGGGAGGCGGCGAGGACGCGCGTGACGCGGGCGTTCATCTCGTGAAACGGGGTGGAGTTCGTCAGGACGCTAGCACGTAGGTAGACGAAGTGGCCTGCAGCCGTGCGCTCCGAGTCCAGCGCCGTGACCCAGCACCCTTCGGGCAGGATCGTTGACAGCTCCTTCATCACGCCGGTCCAGTTGGGCAGGGTTCCGCGCTCTTGATCGAGGGCGGCGAGGCGGTCGATGGTGGCGCTACGCTCACCGCTGACCTTCTCCTGGCGACCGAGCTGCTCGTCGATCTGCTCCGTGCTCCACTGGAGGATCTCGGCTGCGCCTGTGTAGGATCGGGCGATGGGGACCCCTGCGATGGCGAGGCCCACGCCGACGGCGGCGATGACGGGAACGATGGCCTTGCGGAGGCGCGTGACCTTGGAATAGGCGTGCTCCCTCGCTGCGTCCGCAGGCAGGAGGTTGATCGAGGCGCGTTCGCCGAGGGAGTAGCCGAGGATGGCGGAGAAGCCAGCGAGGTCGGCGGGGTGTGCATCAGTGACGGCGAGGCGCCAATGGACCATCGCGCGCTCCACCGGATCGCTATACACAACGGGGGTGGAGAGTGTCTCGCGCAGGAACTGGTCGAACTGCGGCATGCTGCCGTCCGAACCCGACAGCACGATGCCGTCGACGCGTTCGCGACCGAGGAGGTTGCAGAGGTAACCGATCGAGCGATCGACTTCGGCGGCGATCCGCTGGGCAACGGGCTCCATCAGAGTCTGCATATCCCTGGTCGTGACGCCGTGCAGGACCTGTTCATCATCCGCGACGAGGGGGTAACCCACGAACGACTTGAGCTCCTCCGCCTGGGTGTAAGTGAGCTGCACCGTCTCCTCGCCGATTAGGATTGGCTGCATCAGGGCCTTGCTGAACGCATCGCCCGCGATGTCGATCTCGCGGCTGAGGCGTAATCGCTTGCCCTCGAAGAGATTGAGGATCGCGGACTGCGAACCCATATCAATGTAGATCGACGCTTCCTCACCGTCCCACAGGCTCGTGCACTGCGATAGATTGGCCAAGGACTCTGCAGCAGTGCTAACCGCCACGGGACGAAGGCCGGCCGCGCGAATGAGTTCCAGACTGCGGTCGATGACTTCGGTACGGGCAACGGCCACAAGCGTGAGCTCAGGGTCGCCTCCCGACGAATCTTCCGATGCCGAATGCACAGGCAAGGAGTCGGTGAAATCGTAGGTGGCCTCCGAGAATTCGAAGTGGAGGGTGTCACGCAGCTTCAGCTCGATGGCACGACGCTTGTCGGCCTCGGGCATGGGAGGCAGCATGATGGACTGCGTGCTCGTGGCGGCTCCTGAGAGAATGCACGCGCTTTGCATGCCTTTCCAGCCGCGCTTCTCCACTTCGGCGCTCAGCAGTTCTGCGGCGAGTGCATCGGAGTCGGCGGAGTGCTCGGAGCCGCCACGTGGGATACGAATCTCGGTGATCCCGTGGAATCTGACGGCATCGTAGTTCGACTCTGCGACCGCGAGCTTGATCGATCCTCGTCCGAGGTCGACCACAACGGTTCGCTGATCCTGACGCTGGAACCCCATGGCTAGATCCACTCCACGGGGACAGTCAAGGTCTCTTGCTCGCCGTTGGCGAACGTGTAGGTCATCGTGAAGTTGATGGGACCCGTGGCGAGTGGTCTCATGAACGAGAACCGAATCTCCATGTACCCCTTCGCCGGAATGGTGCGTCGATCGGCTGCGACCCAGGTGAGTGGCAAGTCAGTCGTTGGGAGGTTTGAGGAGCCTCCCCAGGATGCTTGCATCCAGCTGAAGTTCGTGGTCGTGCTAATACGTGTCAGGGGGGGCGTCGCGCGATCGGCCTCGATTTTGGCTGCGACGACCTCTAGCGGATCGTTCCCTTTGTTGATCAGAACGAGTTCCACCCAGATGTCGGCGGTCACACTTGCGCTTCCTGCAATGCCAGACTCGTCGAGGTAGCCCGACTGCGAGGTCGTCGCGGGAATTTTGGTCCGCAGTGTCTTGAAGCGGACTTCGCCGCCGTCGCCTACGCTCCAGGACGCGCTCACCGTGATGCGCTTCCAATCGGTGGAGCCGTCGGCTTGGGCAACGGCCGGGTCGGTGTCACTGGGAAGAACGTTCTCGACCACGACCATCAGGTCGATGCCTCCATGGGGCGAGGAGGTGGTGTCGGGCACGGTGCTAGGCGTAGCATCGGCCAGGGTCTCGGTGAGGCCCGAGTCGGTGGAGACAGCCACCGCATCGACGATGCCGAGGTCCGTGTTGACGAGATCGGGGACCGTTGTCAGCCCATCGAAGTCGTCGATGTCATCGAAGTCGCGTCGAGAGAGCTCCTCTGTACCGAACGAACCAGGGGCGAGATCGGGGTCCTCGAAGGCTTTGGAGACGATCTCCTCCATGAGGGAGTTCGCCGCGTGGATCGCAGCCCCCTGGTAGACGTCATCCGGGGAGTGGTGGGCCACCTCGGAGAACATGCTCGCCACAGGGGGAATGGCAATCCCGAGAACGACAACAGCCATGATGACTTCCACGAGACTGACCCCGCTATTGTTAGCTGATCGTCCCATCACTTCCAATCGATTGAGAAGTCGAGTCGGCTCTCCGTCCCGTCCGAGAAGTGGAGGGTAACGGCGTATGAGTGTAGGCCCAGCGGTGAGGGTAGGATCGCGAACTCCAAGTCGGCCGCGGGCGAGGGGGGCACGATGCGAGGGGTCGGGTCGCTTCCGATCAGGTCGAGCACAACGGTTCCCGCAACGCTCGGGCCCCCAAGCGTGGACGTGTCCCACGGCCAGAGCCTGTAGCGGCCGTAGTCCGCCCAGCTGACGTACTGGGTGGGATCGGCCGACGTGAAGGAAATCGCGGTCAGAATCGCAGGGTAGTCTCGATCGGGATAGAGCGTCAGAGCGAACCGGCCAGGGACAGTCAGGCCGGCGCTGGCCATCGTGACTGCCTCGTCAATGGGGTCTCGCGGGGCAAGCTCGATGCCAGGGCCCGAGTTCCCGCTCGCTGTGTCGATTCGATCTACGCGTCGACTCGCCTGCCCATGCTGCCCGAGTATTACGTATTCGTTGGTCGTGCCGGTGACAAGCTCGCTCACGTAGGAGCCAGAGTCGAACGACACAGCGGGGGAGATCCTGTCGTCGATCATCGCTGAGTGCCACGCTCCGGCTTCGGCAACCCAGAACGCGCGCGAGGACTCAACGGCCAGGACGGATTGCACCCGCTGGGCGCTGAAGGACTGGCTGAGTACGATCCCGGCCAGGCCGAGGATGGCCATGGCGGCGACGATCGGAACGAGCAGCGAGCCGCGGTTGGCTGATGCCCTGGGCCTTTGGAGGAGCTTCATCGCTGGAGCCCCCGGGGAAAGATAGTCAGCGCCAGCGGGATGGTCTCGCCAGCGCTCTGCGCGACGAGCTTGAGGCGAACGAGGTGGATGTCGGACCCCGATGCTGGGGTGGATCCATCGGCTGACTCAAAGCCGAAGGCCATACCCTGCAGCCTTTCGGCCAGCGGTTGACTGTTCCGCAGCAGCACGCCGTTCGCGTACTCGTACGAAATTCGCTCGCCTGTCGACGAGGCGAACTCAAGCTTGGTCTCCCCATAGCTCTGGATGCTCTGGTCGTCCGGGATGCCCCTGACGTCGCTCATGATGCGGCGCGCCACGAGATTCGCCTCGTAGGAGGCTTCGATCCTCGGCTGCGTGCGTGAGTACACGCGCATCGACTCCAGCACCACGAAGAAGCTGATTCCGCCCACGATGCTCAGGATGAGCATGACGACAACAAGCTCGACCAGCGTGAATCCGCTGGTCGATGCTTGCTTTGTCAGTGGGGGATACTGCCTATGTCGCATGGTGTGTCGAAGGACGACCGGCTAGAGAATGGAGACCAAGCCGGTCCCAGCTCGAATGCGGACGCCCACGCCGTTGGCTAACGGGATGAGGACATCGTTCTCGAGCGGTTTGTCTGTCGAGTCGACGGGGGTTCCCGTCGAGTCGAATTTCAGCGTGAGCCTCGTGACTCCGTATTCGGCCTGGATCAGGTCCTTCTTCCGAAAAAGGTCGCTGAGGTCAACGCTCATGGAGGAGCGAGACAGCGGATCCTGGAGAGCGAGCCGCGACGCAAAGGCCAAGTTGTCGGCGCTCGCTTGGAAGGCGCTGATCGTCTGGGTGTCGGAGGTGTAGCCCACCCAAGTCGGTCTGCCTGTGCCAGCCGCCCAGTCCTGTGCGTACACGAAGATGGAGCGGACCTGTGTGGCGGTGAGGTTCGCCTTGGCTCGACTCAGCCCGCTAAGCGATGGAATAGCAAGCCCGGACAGGATCACCGCGACGAGGAGCACGAGAACGAGCTCCACAAGGGTGAATCCTGCCCGGGCGTGGACCCTCATCTTTCCACTCCGAGAGTGGCTACAGCCGCGACCCGAGTGGTTCTTGCTGAGCATCTTGGGGGGAAGGGAGAGGTGGCCGCGATGGCAAATGCCGCGGGGGCTCGTTGCCCTAGAGGCTGCCTTCGCCAGCGACCACGGTGCTTGCCCAGAACTCGCCGGTGGTTTCGTTGTAGGACCAGCTTGCGGTTGCGTCCGCAGTGCCCTTCGTGGTGCCTGCCTTGACGATGTTCTTGACGGCCGTCGTGGCGTAGGGGTTGTCCGGAATGCTCTGGGCCATGACGGTGCCAGCGGTCTCAAGCTCGGTGAGGGTCGGGTACTTCGCCACGCCACCGCCCGAGGGCGTTGCCGAGAATGCGTAGAAGTTCGAGATCGCGGAGCGAACGCCGCCGAGAGCGCCCTTCGTTGCAGCGACTTTGGCGTCGCCGCTGAAGTCGATGAAGCGGGGGACGGCGACTGCCGAGAGGATCCCGAGCACGACGATCACGATGACGAGCTCGACAAGGGTGAAGCCGGACTTGGCGTTGATCTTGGACGGGAATTTCATGGGTAGGTCTCTTCTGAAAAGGGTGGTGGGTCGCCGCTCAGTGCGCGGCGCGATCGGTTCCGCGCAGCTCGCCGCGGAGAGGAAGCTGCTTTGGACAGCGGGGGGATGAACGAGTGCCGCAGGGCCCTCGTCTCTGGGCTGGATCGGAATTTTCTCGGCTGTACCTTTTGAGGATTCCTCGGAGCCGCTTTCAAAAATCCGTAGGGATGATTCCGAATTATTTCTGGATGACTTTGACCATGTCCCACATGGGCAGGAACACGGCGAGCGCCACAAAAAGCACGACGCCAGCGAGGAGCAAAGTCAGCATCGGCTCGACCAACGTGGAGAGGTTCTTCGTGACGTAGCTCAGCTCTTTCTTGTACTGAGCAGAGACCGCGTCGCACGCGCGGGCGAGGTTACCGGTGGACTCTCCGGACGCGAGCATGTGCCGCGCCGTGGGGGGCAGGCACTGCGCTTCCTCGAGGCTGTCGGCCAAGGTTCTGCCGGAAGCTACGAAGGAGGAAACTTCCATGATGCGCCGGCGCATGCGCATGCTGCTGGTCGTGGCTGCGATGGTGGTGAGCCCCTCGAGGATCGGGACACCAGCGGTCGTGAAGAGCCCGAGCATCTGCGTGACGCGCAGCGTGTTGGCGGTCTCGATCAGGTGTCCGAACACGGGGACTTTGCCCCAGAAGGCTTCGCGGAAAGCCTTTCCTTTGGGAGTGAGCAGGAGGTGCCGAAGGCCGAATCCGGCTGCTACAAGGCCAACCACCACGAGCGGGAGGTAGCTGGTCATGCCGTTGCTCACCCCGATCAGGATGCGCGTCGGCAGGGGCAGCTCCGTGTCGAACCCTTCGTAGAACTTGGCGAAGCGCGGCACCACGAAGAGGATGAGCACGCCGATCGCGAGGCTGAGCGTCGCGAGGACGATGACCGGATAGAGGATCGCTGAGCGAACATCCGAGCGGAGCTCCATGTCGGCCTCAACGTAGTCGCTGAGGTTGTCGAGCACGTTCTCGAGGCTACCTGAGTGCTCACCTGCCGCGACCGAGCTGCTGTACTCGTTGGAGAAGGCCTTGGGGTGGCGCTTCATGGAGACTGACAGGGGGTCGCCGCCGCGAAGGTCGGCTGCCATCTGCTTGAGAATCGCGCGCAGGCGGTCATTCTCGGCGTAGCCAGCCATTGAGCTGAGTGCGCCGAGGATCGGGACACCCGCACTGATCATCGAGTTGAGCTGGATCGTGAAGTTGAGGAGCGCTTTTCCCTTGAGGCGGCCGTCGACGCGGCCGTCTTTGGCCCCTTTGCCGAGGGTCGAGCCGCCCAGTGCACTGGACGACTTCTTGCCGCCTGCTGTGCTGGACGGATCTGCGGCGGGAAAGCCCGCGCCCGCGAGAACCTCGGTGATCTCCACCGGGAAGAGCCCCGCCGCCTCTAGCGTGGCGATGGCGTCGCGGCGGGTGGCGGCATCGATCGTCTTCTCGACGGTCTGCCCCTCGCGGTCCCGCGATGTGCATTGGAAGGTCGCCATGGCTTAGCTCTCCTGACCTGGAGTGGAGACTCGTTTGATCCCTACGACTCGGGCGACTTCTTCGAGGGTCGTCTCGCCGAGTCGCACCTTGCGGACGCCGTCGTGGTGCAGGCCGTTGCCCGTCGTGCGCGCGGCCTCTTGCTCAATCTCTTCCCGCGATGCGCCGCCGAGGATCGCGTTGGCGAGTTCCTCGCTGATCTCGAGGAGCTCGAAGATGCCGACCCGTCCTCGGTAGCCTGTGTTCATGCACTGCGCGCAGCCTTCGCCCGTCTTGTAAGCGATCGCTTCGCCCGTGAGGCCGAAGCCTTCCAAGAGTTCGGCACGCGGGGTTGCGTCGACCTTGCAGGCATCGCAGATACGACGGACCAGTCGTTGGCCCAGCACGGCACGGAGGGAAGACGTCAAAAGGAACGGTGCGACCCCCATCTCGCCGAGGCGCACGATGGCACCCGCAGCGGTGTTGGTGTGAAGCGTGCTCAGCACGAGGTGTCCGGTGAGCGATGCCTGGACGGCCATCTCGGCGGTCTCTTGGTCGCGGATCTCACCGACCATGATGACGTCCGGGTCCTGGCGCAGGAGGCTGCGTAGTCCGCTGGCGAACGTCATCCCAGCCTTTGGGTTGACCTCTGTCTGGCGCAGGCTGGGTACGCGTCGCTCCACGGGGTCTTCGACCGTCGTGACGTTCTTGTCGATCGTGTTGAGTCGGTCGAGCGCAGCGTAGAGCGTCGACGTCTTGCCGCTACCCGTGGGACCCGTGACGAGCACCATGCCGTTGGGGTGATCCAAGAACGCGTGGGTGCGCTTGAGGATCGCGTCGGACATGCCGATCTCCTCGAGGCCCTTGGACTCCCCGTCGGACACCATGAGACGCAGGACGGCGTTCTCGCCGTGTACCGTCGGGATCGTGGACAGGCGAACATCGATGAGTCGTCCGTCGATGAACTGCCCGAAGTGGCCGTCCTGGGCGCGCCGGGTCTCGGTGATGTCGAGGCCGGCCTGCACCTTCATTCGACTGATGATGGGGGCGTGCTTCGAGAGGGGGAGCTTGTTCGTCTCGTGCAGGATGCCGTCGATCCGGCTGCGAACGCGCAGGTGGGTTCGCTCCGGCTCGATGTGAATGTCGCTCGCTCCTGCGTTGGCCGCCTCCGAGATGAGCTGCGTGACGAGTCGCTCGGTGGAACCCGGACGAGCTTCCATCGCCAGCGTGGGCTCGGGCGCGGTCGCCGCTTCCTCTGGCTCTTCTTGGAACTCCTCGTCGCGGTAGGCCACTCGAATGAGCCGTTGGATCGCGCCGGGCGGACAGATACACGCGTCGATCTGCATGTTCGTCCGTAAGCGGATCTGGTCGAGCGTTGCGAGGTTCGTTGGATCCTCCATCGCGAGGGTGATGACTTCGCCCACTTTGAAGAGGGGGAAGACCTTGCAGCTCTTGGCGAGATCAGAGGGCAGGAGCTCTCGGTTCTCGTGGGCGAGTCGGTACGCTTCCGGCTCGACGTAGACGACGCTCATGTCCATGGCCATGCACGCAGAGATCGTTTCGATCCTCGCGATGCCAGCGCTGGCGATGCGGTCTTCGAGTGCTTCCTCGTTGGCGGCCGCAGCTTGGGCTTCAGCGAGCACCTGGGCCTCGGTGGCGAGCCCCGCCTCGCAGAGAATCGCGGTCCAGCCCGGTAGTCCGTCTTTGGCGCGGCCGCGCCGATCGATGCCGGGGGCAATGGACTGTCGCCGAATCAGATTCTTCGGGGCCGACGTGAGGAGACTCGTGGAGGACTCCTTGTCGAGGTCGATGGTGAGCGTGTAGTTCGGCAGCAGGCCCGTGGTCTTGGCGGCTCGCACAACGCCGGCCAGGGCGCTCTTCCCCGCCGACGTCGAGTTGCCCAGACAATCCGAGGCGATGCTGACGTGGCAGCCCTTCGGCAGGAAGACCTCGCTTGAGAGCTCGACGCGCCCGAACTGCACGCCGGTGATCTCCATCGTCGTGGCCGTGCTCCCGTCCGAGAACGACACTTGCGCCTCGTCCCCGTGGGTGAGGGAGATCTCAGCCCATACGGGAGCGTTCGCCCCGGCTATGGAGTCAGCCATGGACGCGGGGGGACCGCCTATGGGAGGGCGTGGGGGATACTCGGGGGAGGTCATCGGGGGACTACGAACTCCCTCTCGGACGAATGGATCAATCCCTTGAGCCACCGACGCTCCATGTGGGCTCTCGGCATTCCCTACCGAATTTTTTTCTTGGCCTCCTGGGGGCCGTCGAAATCGGGGCTAGAGCATCTTCACGAGCTTCGGCAGGACTTCAACGTATCTGCGATCGAGGCCGAAGTGCCCGCCTTCGTGCTCGACGTGCTCATGGGGAATCCCAAGCCGCGTCAGTTCAGCCACTAGCTGGCGCAGTCCGAACTGCAGGCCGAATTCGTCCTTCAGCCCCGCTTCTAGGTAGAGCCCGCTCACCGCGCTGAGCTCTTTGGTGTGATCTTTGGCTCGAACCAGCGGATCGAAGGCTTCGAAACGCTTCCAGACGTCGTCGCGCCGCGCCGCAGTCCCAGGGTCGAACGGCAGGTCGAACCCGAACGGACTGTCTGGGTTGGGCGCGTAGCAGGCCGACATGGCGATGACGTTGATGGCCGCGTGCCCGTCGCCGCTGAGGGAGTAGCCCTTCTCGAACTCGTCCAACCAGGGGCGTGGGTCGCCGCCGTGGGGGAGCAGCGCACGGGCCGCCGCCACCATCTCGTGGCCGAGGGGCAGCTCGAAGGCGCAGTCGCCGCTGATCGAGGCGACCACTTGGAACTGACCGGGCTTGGTCATCGCGAGGTGGAGCGCTCCAAAGCCGCCGGAGCTCTTTCCGCACACGATGCGCTGACCCTTCTTGGTCGGGTAGGTCGCGTCGACGAAGGCCGGCAGTTCGTCTGCGACGTAGTCCGCGTACTGGCCCACCGCCGAGCTATTCACGTACTGGCTTCCGCCGAGCTTCGTGAAAGCGTCCGGCATTACGAGGATGGCCCCGGGTTCCCCTGACTCAGCGAGGTACGCGTCGTACTGGGAAACGGCCCCGCGCTTCCAAGGGTGGGTTTCCAGCATGGCCTGGCCGCGACCGGTGAACCCCGGCAGCAGGAAGGCAACGGGCAGCGCTTCGCCAGCGACTGCGGCGGGCGGCAGGTACACGGGGACCTCCCGACAGTGGGGGTCCTTCAGGGGATTGCCCTTGAGGCAGGTGCTCTCGAAGACACGGGTTTCAACGGCGCCGGCCAGGGATGCGGCGCCCATGGAGAACGATGGGTTCGTCATGTGTGGGCTACCTTTGATCTCAGCCAGCGCTCAATTCAGCGTGGAGTGCGTTGTACGCGGGCTCGATGCGTTCGTCGATGATGCGATGCCGCGCGGCATAGGGATAGAACGCGGCGTTCATCGCGTTGACCGTGACCCTTTCAAGATCCTTGAGGTCGCAGCCGTACGTATCGACCGCGACGCGAAACTCTTTTGTCATGGTCGTGTGACTCATGAGGCGGTTGTCCGTGTTGAGCGTGACGCGATAGCCCTCGCGTAAGAGGTACGGGAATGGATGCTCCTCCAGGGACTTGACGGCGCCGGTGTGCACGTTGCTCTGCAGGCAGCACTCGATCGGAATGCGGTGGTCCAGGAGGTAGGTGGCGAGGCTGCCCACCTTGACCACCTTGCCCTCGTAGATCGCAATGTCGTCGATCAGGTGGGTGCCGTGCCCGATGCGGTGAGCGCCGCAGAACTGGACCGCCTGCCAAATGCTCTCCGGGCCGAAGCTCTCGCCCGCGTGGACGGTGATGGAGCCGTTGCTGCGCTTGATCAGCTGGAACGCGTTGACGTGATGCTTAGCCGGGTGACCCGCCTCTTCCCCGGCGAGGTCGAACCCGCAGCAGCCGCGATCGAACCACGACACCGCCAGCTCGGCGAGCTTCAGGGACAGCTCCGCCGATTGATTGCGCATCGCGCAAACGATGAGGCCGGACTCGATCCCAAAGTCCTCCTTGCCGCGTTCGAGCCCTTTCAGCACTGCGCCCATGACGGCGTCCAGTCCGAGGTCCTCGGCCGTGTGGAACACAGGGGCGAAGCGCACCTCGAAGTAGACGCAGTTCTCGGCGGCGAGGTCTTCGGCCAGCTCGTACGCCACCCGCTCGAGGGCCTCCGCGGTCTGCATGACCGCGATCGTGTGGCGGAACCCCTCGAGGTACTGGGGCAGGGAGCCCTTGTCCGCACCCTCAAAGAACCATTTGCCGAGGCGATCGGGGTCTGACTCCGGCAGCTCCTCGTACCCCATCTTGGCCGCGAGGTCGAGCACCGTCGCGGGGCGCAGGCAGCCGTCGAGGTGCTCGTGGAGCAGCACCTTGGGAGCGCGGGTGAGGATGTCGTCTGAGAGGGGCTGTTTTTGCGTTGAAGAGGGCATGGGGGGCAAGTGTAGACGGAGGAGTCACGGATCCTTGCGCCCCGCGTCCGTGAAATCGGCGGCGGCTGTCGTATCCTCTTCCCCCAGAACCGACCCGCTCCTCCTCCGTAGCACACAGACTCCTCCGTGACCGACCTCCGCGTCCGTATCGCTCCCAGCCCCACCGGCACCGTTCACCTCGGGCTCTGCCGCACCGCGCTCTTCAACTGGGCCTACGCCAAAAAGCGCGGCGGCACCTTCGTGCTTCGAGTCGAAGACACCGACAAGACCCGCAGTACCCGCGAGAGCGAAGAGGCCATCCTTGAGGGGCTGCGCTGGCTCGGCGTGAACTGGGATGAGGGCCCCGATGTGGGCGGGCCCTATGCGCCGTACCGTCAGTCCGAGCGCGCCGGTGGCCACGGGGTCCTGATCGAAGAGCTTCTCCGGTCGGGCTCCGCCTATCGCTGCTTCTGTACGCCTGAGCGCTTGGCCGAGGTGCGTGAGGTCCAGGAGAAGGCCAAGGAGACGCCGCGCTACGACGGAACCTGCCGGGACCTGAGCCCGGAAGAGTCCCAGCGTCGAGCGGACGCCGGCGAGCCCTTCGCCGTGCGCTTTCGCATCCCGGACGGCGCGACCACGATCCATGACCTGGTGCGCGGCGATGTCACGTTCGAGCACAAGGAGATCGACGATTGGATCATGGCCCGCCGTGACGGTTCACCGACCTACAACTTCGTGGTGGTCTCCGACGACCTCGCGATGAAGATCACCCATGTGTTCCGGGGTGAGGAGCACCTCGTGAACACGCCCAAGCAGACCCTCCTCTACCAGGCCATGGGCCAGGAGCCGCCGCGCTTCGGACACTTGCCACTCATGCTTGGCAAGGACCGCAAGAAGCTCTCGAAGCGATCCGGCGACACGGCGCTCGGGGACTACATCGCGAACGGCTACCCCAAGGAGGCCATCGTCAATTTCCTCTGCCTGCAGGGATGGGCCCTTGACGGAGAGACTGAGGTCTTTGACGTCGACACCTTTGTGGAGAACTTCGACATCGAGAACGTGCAGAAGGCCGGCGCCGTCTTTGACATCGACAAGTTCCGCTGGCTGAGCGCCGACACGATTCGCCGCATGGGGATCCCAGAGCTGGCCCAGGAAGTCGCGCCTTTCACCGTCAAGGCGGGCCAGATGTCTGAGTCCGACATCGCATCGCGCCAGGACTGGTTCCAGCGCTTGGTCGCGGGCGAGCAGGAGCGCATTGAGCTATTCTCCGAGTTCCCGGGGCGCGTCGCATCGTTCTTCGAGGCGGACGACGCGGTGACCTACGCGGACAAGGCCGAGGCCGGGGCGCGCAAGCACGACGCTCGCATCGAGATCTTGCGAAGCTTCGCCGAGTGGCTGAAGGGCCGCGAGGCGGGCGAGAGCCCCGAGGACATGGCGGGGGCAGCGAAGGCGTGGGTGAAAGACCGAGGGCTGAAGTTCCCGGCCCTCTTCCAGCCGCTGCGCTGCGCGCTGACCGGGATGGCTGGCGGCCGGGACCTCTTCGATTGCATCGATCTCCTGGGCCGCGACTCGGCGCTGGCGCGTATCGAGACAGCGATGACGCGCCTCGCCTAGCAGCCCGTTGAAGAAGGCCGCACTATCCAACGGTGCCCCTCGAAGCCCTGACTGCGTTGCTTGAAGGGCCCCGAATAGCTCGCTATGGGGGGCTTCAAGCGCCTTGTCAGGGCTCCGATGGACGCAGTTGGTTAGCGCGGACTTCTCCAACGGGCTGCTAGCAGCCCGCTGAAGAAGGCCTCACTATCCAACAGCGCCCCTCGAAGCCCTGACTGCGTTGCTTGAAGGGCCCCGAATAGCTCGGAGCCTGCTACGCGAATCCGTCCATGCGCGACAGGCTCCTAGGGATCGTCCGCGAATGGGATCAAGGCATCGGCGCAAGCCGCCGATGTCCTCTTTGCCCGATCCGCACGAGTACACTTCGTTATGGCCACCGACGACCTTCCACCCGAGCCTCACCAGGGGCGGCTGTCCCCTGAGGAGCTGGCGCAGCGCAAGGATGAGCTCATGCGCGAGGGGAGGGCACGGATCGCCGACGCCCAGTCGGGCCGCGTCGGGCGGGAGGTGTCCCAGTCTCGTATTCGCATGCGGACGCTGCTTCTGCCCGCGTTCGGCATCGTGCTGTTCCTGCACTTCGGCAGCCGTGCGGGCGCTCCGCTCGGCGTCCACGCCGCGTTTACACCGGGCGGCGGCGAGTCCTTCGCTGGCCCAAGGACCTTCGGCTCACCGTCGGACGGGACGGCCAACTCCAGTGATCGCAGCCCCATTCAGCTCTCACCGGGCGACGTGGTGGGCACCAAAAGCGGCACCGCCTCGGTGCTCGAGCTCGGCAAGGGTCGGTTGATCCTCGAATCCGGCGCCCGCGCGGTCGTGTCGAGCTTGATGCCCCCAAGGGCCCGCCTCCTGGGGGGGACCGCCCAAGCCGAGGGACGCCTCCGGGTGGTCACCGCCCACGGCATCTTCGATATCCACTCCGGCCTTGCGACGCTCTCCCTGAGTGCGGCGAAGGGTCTCGTGGTGGATCAGTTGGAAGGCAGCGGCACCCTGACCGGCCCTGGCGGCGAGCAGCAAGTGTCCGCTGGCGATCGAGCGGTCAGCCGATAGTCGAGCTCGACCGGTTTCCGCGGTCGCAAAACGACTCCGCGGACGATGCCTGGAAAAGAACTCAGAGGGCGGTGGGGGATATGTCGATGCCCTCTTTATGAAAGCCCTGACGTTCCACGGTAGACGCGACATTCGCTTGGAAGATCTTTCCCACCCAGCGCCTGGCGAAGGCGAGGTCCTGGTCCGCGTAACCGACTGCGTACTTTCCCAAGGGATCATCGACGTCTACTTGGAAGGGCACTTCGCAGACCTGTCCCAGCCCCATCCCCGGACGGGAATCGGAACTGGATACGTGGTCGGGCAGCAGTTCGGCGGGATCATTGAGGCCGTTGGGCCCGGCGTTCCTGAGTCGCGCGTGGGGGAGATGGTCGGGGTGGCTCCCGGCGTTGGCTGCGGCGAGTGTGCGTCCTGCAAGGCGGGGCGTAGCAATCACTGCGACCTGTACGTCTACCACGGTCTCGTTGGAGCGAACGGGGGCTTGGCCGAGTACGCCGTTGTGCCGAGCGACAACGCGCCGGTCGTTCCCAGGCGAGACCTTGGCTATCTCCTGGAGGGGCTCCTGGTGGTCTACAACCTGTCGAAGAAGGTCAAGGCGTGGCTCGACCGGAGCGACGAACCGGTCCTTATCTTGGGCGCTGGCCCCATTGGGCTCTCGGCGGGGGCGATCATCCGCGATCTATTCGATCGCGAGGTCGTCATTGTGGATCTGATGGGCCAGCGGCGCGAGCGCGCCCGTCAGCTCGGATTCGACGTTCGGGATGGCTCGGGCGTGGAGGGCACGTTCGAGGTCGTCCTCGACTGTGCAGGGACCAACCCTGATACGGGCGGCTCCGCGATGCTCGACGGGTTAGAGCGAGTTGCGAAGGGCGGCGTCCTCGGCGTCGTCGGTACTTACGTCCACGAGACGTCCTTGTCAGTGCTGGACATGCTCATGCGAGAGGTGGCCGTGGTGACTTCCTTCGCCTACGACGACGACGACCTCGCGGAGCTTCTGCCTCAGCTCAGCGAGCTCAAGTTCGACTTCGGCGAGATTGCTGAGACCCTGACGATCGAGCAGGTCGTCAGCGAAGGACTGCTCCGCGGTGAGATCGACAGGGACAGCTTCACGGCTCTCGTCATTCAGCCCTGAGTCCCAGCATGTCGGCGATTGATAACGGCGTGCTGCGGGACATCGAAGAGATCTTCGGTGTCCCTTGTTCGTCGGCGCCGGACGAGATCGAGGGCGGCGTTCGCGTTCCCCTCGGTAACGATCTGGGCGCGGTCTTCGTCGGCCCCAGCGACCTGGAGACGCGGGTCTCGATCCGGCGCCTTGCGCGACTCTTGGTGGAACGCTCGCGCGCCGCCGCCGAGATGGACCATCGCTTCGAGCAGCTAAGGGAGAAGACCACGAGCCTTCTCCCTGACACCGGCGCGATGACGGACTCCGGTCTTGCTTCGTGGAGTCCAGAGACCGCCAACCTCGGACTGCTGGACTCCTTTGTGGGCTGCGCGCTGGTCATCGACGGCGTGGTTCGCCGTTCCCACGGACTGCCGGATGCGGACATTGAAACGACGATCCACGTGTTGGCGCAGCACGGCGAACGCTCCATTCCCATTGACCACGGGGAACTCTACGGCCTGCAGCGGGAAAACGTCGCGATCATCGTTGGCTCGGACACCCCGCTCCTAGAGATCGATCGGGAGCTCGTAGCCCTCCAAGTGTTCTGGATTCACCGCCTGATCATCGAGACCACTCACTTGGAGCGGCTCAACGTGTTGCGCCTGGAAGCCGAGAACGCCGCGCAGGTGCGCTCGATGTTCCTGGCGAATATGAGCCACGAGCTGCGCACTCCCCTGAACGGCGTGATCGGGATCTCTGCGTTGCTCAAGGACACGCCCTTGACCGACGAACAAGCGGACCTGATTCGGATTCAGATGGAGAGCGGGCAATGGCTGCGCCAGCTGATCGACTCGATCCTCGACCTCTCGAAGGCTGAAGCCGGCGGGATGGTCTTGGAGTCGATCCCGTTCCAGCCCCGCGAGCTGGCCACGGTGGGGCTCCAGACGGTTCAGAACTTGGCTGACGCCAAGGGCCTTGAGCTCCGGCTCCTGGACGAAGCACCGGACCTGGTCTGGACCCTAGGGGACCCCGTTCGATTGCGGCAAGCCCTGCTCAACTTGCTCAGCAACGCCATCAAGTTCACCGAGCAGGGGACGGTCACCGTGCGCCTTCAGTACACGGGTGAAACGCTGCTACTCGCGGTGGAGGACACGGGCATCGGGATCTCCGAGGATGTCGCGGACTCGTTGTTCGAGGCCTTCAAGCAGGCTGACGCCAGCACCACGCGCCGCTTCGGAGGTACAGGCCTGGGGCTTCCGCTGGTGCGGGAGTTCGCGCGCCTTCACGGGGGCGACGCCCAGGCAGCTCCGAGGGATGAAGGCGGATCGCGATTCCAGTTCACGGCCGTGGCTCCGAGGACCGATGCGCCGCAGCCAAGCGCCGCAGAGTTGGCGGAGAGAGGGGGCGCCCAGTCCAGCGCCGAAGCGGAGCCGAAGAGCCTGCGAGTGCTTCTCGTCGAAGATCAGAAGGTGAATCAGCTGGTCGGCACGCGGATGATCGAGTCGCGCGGTCACAGCGTGGACTGCGCGGTGGACGGGCAGGCAGCGTGGGAGCAGCTCGAGGAAGACCCCACCTATGACCTTGTGCTCGTCGACACCATGATGCCGCGGATGGACGGACCCGAACTCTGTCGGAGGTTACGCGCTTGCTCGGACTCGAGGTCCAACCTCATGCTCGTCTCCCTCAGCGCAGGGATGATGCCCGAAGACCTCGAGCTCTACCGAGAGGTCGGCTTCGACAGCGTGCTCGGCAAGCCCATCGACCGGGCGCTACTCGACGAACTCCTGAGCCGAATTTGAGGATCGACGTCATGGTCCGTCCGTTATCCGTGGCCTGCTGAAGCCTCGACGGCGCCAGCTCCGTCGACTACGTCGACACTCACCACGAGAGACTTCAGATCGCAGGGAAGCTCGGCGCGAGGCCCGTGAACGGGAGCCTACTCGTCGGCGCTGGAGTGATAGCTCGGGGCTTGTGCTCGGCGGGCACGGGCTCTGCGTCGAGGCCTCGGGAAAGGCGACTGGACTCGACTTCGCGATCCGAAGCCCAGCTCCTGTCGGAGTCTGCTCGTTCCCAGCCTCTCACTTCCGGACGAGATCTTCGGCGCCCCTGTGGGAGATGTCAGCTCGCTCCATCAACATGGAGTGCGGTTCCGCGCGTCCGGAGGCAAACATGTCGGAGCTGCTCGCGCTCGTCGCGTTAGGAAAGTTCCAGCCAGGGCTGGTGACGACGCTGATCGCCGACTGGGGCGACGCTCCTTCAGCCCCGCCGAAGCGGACGCACACGGTGGTCGTAGTGAGGCCTCGGCTGGCACAGTCTCTGTGGCGTGACGCTTGACGGTCCCCGGAGCGCCAACCCCAGGGACCCTCGATGGCGTTGTCAGGAGAGTGATCAGACGGCGGTCATTCCACCGTCCACGTTGAGCTCCGTTCCTCGCACGTACGACGATTCGTCAGAGGCGAGGAATACGGCGGCTTCCGCCACTTCCTCTGCGCTTCCGAATCGATTGGCCGGAACCTTGCCAAGGATCATCTCCGACATGCCCTTGATCTCGTCCTCACTCAGGCCGATTCGGCCGTAGATGGGCGTTTCGATCGGCCCGGGCTGGAGGACGTTCACACGGATGTTCCGGTCGGCGAACTCGGCGGTCAGGGAGCGCGCGAGGTTGCGCATGGCCGCTTTGCTCATGCCGTACACGCTCATGCCAGGCATGCCGAGTTCGTTCACCACCGAACCGGTGATGATCACCGACGCACCGTCGGCGAGGTGTGGCAGGGCCTTTTGAATGGTGAAGTACGCGCCCTTGACGTTGACACCTAGCACCTTGTCGAAGAGCTCGGGGGTCGTGTCGGCAAACGGCGCGCTGTCTGCCACGCCAGCGTTGACCAGCAGGACGTCGATCTTCTCGAACGTCGAGCTCGCTGACTCCATCAGTCGATCGAGGTCTTCGAGTCGCGAGACGTCGCCTGCGATGGTGCCGGCAGAGTGGCCCGCCAGTGAATCGTGGGCCGACGCGAGCGTTGCTTTGTCGCGGCCAAAGAGGAGAGATCGTGCGCCTTCGCGGGCGAAGGCCTTGGCCGAGGCCAGTCCGATGCCGCTGTTGCCGCCGGTGATCACAATGCGCTTGTCTTGAAGTCGTTCCATGGTGTTGGGTGGGCAGCCCCTTTGCTGGGGGCCGCAGGTGCCCTTGGAAGGGGCTCTTGGGGGTAGAAGAGGGGGGCGCGCGCAGACTGCGAGCGCGCAGGGGGGCAGTTGTGGACGTTTTTAACCGATCGTTCAATAACTCATCTCGGAATTTCGAAAGTTGTCCGGGCACATGGGGTCTGGATGGCCGAAAGTCCTAGGGATGGGACGGCCACGCAACTTCGACTTCGACACCGCCCTCGGCGCGGCCCTGGACACGTTCTGGGCCAAGGGCTTTGAAGGGACCTCGATCAGCGACCTTGAGGAGGCGACCGGGCTCCAACGGGGCAGCCTGTACCAGGCATTCGGAGACAAGAAGGCTCTGTTCATGGCCGCGTTGGACGGATATCTCCTGCGGGGTCTTGAGGACACGGCCCGCCGCCTCGGGGCCCCAGCGGAGCCGCTTGAGGCGCTGGAGAAGTGGTTTGAAGCGGCGATGTCGTTCTGCCCAGCTCGACTCGGGTGCCTCGCGGTGAACGCAACGACGGAGCTGGCGCCCCACGATCCTGATGTGGCCCGGCGCATCACCTCCCACTGGAAGGCGGTCGAAGAGGTCCTCGAAGACGTTTTGGGCCGCGGCCAGAGCGCGGGCGAGGTGCGCACAGACCTTTCGAGCGCTCAGCTAGCGCAGCTCCTGTTGAACGCACTGGCGGGCGCCCAGGTCATGGGCAAGCAGCGCTCCCGCAGAACAGGCGCCGCGCTCGCTTTCGGCGCGACACTGCGGACGCTGGTGTCCGCTTGACCCCGTCGAGCTGGCGGCCCCTTAGCTCCCAATCGGCTGAGACCGTTTAGCGGTTGGCCGCCGGACCCACGAGCTCCAAGACCACCAGCTGCGGTCGGCAGTTGAAGCGGATCCTCGGCGCGTGCCGGCGCTCCAGCCCGACCCCGCGGCTGACGAGGAGCGTCGTCTTCCCTCGCTGGGCCAGAGTCCCGGCGGCGAGCCAGCGGGGCACCGACGAAAGGGTGAGCGGCGGCCCAAACCAAGGGATCGAGACCTGTCCCCCGTGGGTGTGCCCCGCGACGAGCACCGCCTCCTCGTCAAAGCGCTCCTCCAGGACCATGTTCATATAGTCGGGAGCATGGCCGCAGACGATCGTCAGTCCGTCGAAGCCTCTGACCTGCTCCACGACCTCCGGTGTGAGATCCCGTCGCGAGGAGTGCGTGCGTAGCCCGATGACCTGCAGATGATCCTCGGCGAACTGTAGGGACTCGTTCCTGAGGCAGACGGCGCCCGTCCCCGCGAGAGAGCGAGCGGCCTCGTCGACGTCCCCGTCCACGGCCACGATCCCAAGCCGGGGTTCATGGCCCATGGATTGGAAGAGCTCTGCGAGGGCTGGCTGCACCTCGTCGAACGCGTCGAGGTCGAGGAACTGGAGGTAGTCCCCCGGCAGAAGGATCATGTCGGGCCTGACTTCGTCCATGGCTCGGAAGACCTCCGCCTCGAAGTCCCCGATCCTGTCCGTTTGCAGGTCCGCCAGAACGGCGATCACGAGAGAGCGATCGATCCCTGCGGGCAGTCGGTCGCTGCGCACCACATGGCGCGTGACCTCCAGCCTGAACGGTTCGACTCTGGTGGCGTACAGCGCAGCGCCGAGGGCGGCCGTGCCGGTGCCCACGCAAAGGAGCGAAGCAACACCAATGCGTTGTCGAAGTCCCAGGAGTCCGATGAGGCTGAGCAGCGGTGCCAGTCCGAAGCTGGCACCGTCGAACCAAATGCGAAGCACCGCAAAGCCGTTGTCGATGACCCCGACGCCCACCGCGAGCCCCACGGCCGCCACCAGGACACAGATCCCGAGCCAGCCCATAAGGTCGCGCTTCAGCAGCGCGTTCCGAGCGGGGCGAGAGCGCCGGACTCTCCACATCCAGGAGAGACCTAGGAGCCAGATCGCTGGCACAAGCGCAAGGGCGACGGTTCCAGCGTGCAGCGGCATAGGCGCCACTCTACCCGGACGTCGACCCGGCACGAAGTTCGCCTGTACGCAAGGCCTCCAATTCCCGCTTTGTGTTGGAGGTTGTGTCCTTCGAGCCTTACACCGGCGGAGTGATCGCTCCCCGCCGCTTTAGTCGCTTTCGCCTCGCCGTCTTCGCGACGATCGAGCGAATTTGTGTGCTGCTCGGAGGCCGCCACTTCTACCGTTGGCGGTACCTGAGTCCCAAGCGGCTTGGGGTACGGGAGATCGTGCTGCCGCTGCCGGCCCGTGCGGCCGCCCTCGACGGATTCGTGATCGCGCACCTGTCTGATATCCACGCGGGGCCGTTCCTCGCGAAGGGGGACCTTGGGGCCGTGGTCGATCTGCTTGCAGAGCGGCGGCCCGAGGTCGTTTGCTGGACCGGGGACTACGTCACGCACGGGATCCACAACGTGCAACCCGTGATTCCGGACCTGCGCAAGTGCATGGGGGAACTCGGCACGTTCGCGGTCTTCGGAAACCATGACTACAAGAAGCGACGCGAGTGGGAGATGAGCGCGGCCCTCGAGCCGGATGGCTGGATCTTCCTGCGCAACTCAAGCCATCAGCTTGAGGTGAACGGGGCAACGATCGCCTTCGCGGGGATCGAAGACCCCGAAGAGGGCAAGGTCGTGGATGTCGACGCAGCGATGGAAGGGACGCGGTCTGCTGACCTAGTGATCGCGCTGTCCCATGGGCCGCGCGGCGCTCCGGCCTTCGCCGAGCACGGCGTCGCTGCGGTGCTTTCGGGACATACCCATGGATCCCAGGTGGACCTTCCGTTCCTGCGCGACTTGGGGCCCGCGCACCCCGGGCTGCGCGTGGAGCTGGGCGGGACCACGGTGCTCGTGTCGCGCGGGCTCGGCGTGGTGGGGCTGCCGCTGCGCACCGGTGCGCCAGCGGAGGTGTCGTTCATCACGCTTCGGGCGGAGCCATCCGCAGGCTAGGTGAGCTCTGGAGATTCACCTTGACTCGGCCGAAGTTCGCGCAGGGACCCCACACGGGCTTCGACTCGCATACGGGTGGAATCCACGTCGGCTCTGGCCCCTCAGGTGGCGTCGCCACGTTGAGTTTCACAAGCGGCATGGCGCTTCCCTTGGAGTGACCGCACCGGAGTGATCAAGCGTGCGCGGGAGATTGGGCGTTCGTCGCTCTACGGACACCCTTCCCCGCAGGGTAGACTCACGCGGGTGCAAGGTAGCCTTCGACTCCACGCAGGCGTCCTCTTCGTGGGGCGTCAGAATCTGACCGCCGAGGTCGCGACGTACGATCTTGGCGGCCGCCCATTGGAAACGCGCTTTAGCTTTCGCGATGAAGCGGTGGGAAGGTCGAGCGTAAGCGGCATGGACGTCGACGCGGACCGTCGACTTTGGATCGCCGACTCCGCGGGCGCGACCATCCGGTGCTTCAGTCTCTTCGGGCAAGAGATCGCGTCCGTCAACGATCGCCAAGCGAGCGCGGCACAGGGAAGCGATCGTCCGCGTCCGCAGAGTTTGGGCGCGTCGGATCGCCATGGCATGATCGGTTCCCCCGTGGATCTGCGCGTCGTGGGCGAGGACGACGACACCACGCTGGTCGTCGCCTCCGGCGGCACGCGACGGCACGGACTCCAGGTCCTGCACATCGCGACGGGTCGCGGTCGATCCATTGCGCCGCTTGGCGATCCTGAAGGCAAGTTCCAGCGTATCCGCGGCATGGACTGGCGCGGTGAGGAGCTTGCGATCGTCGAGGCGGGCGCGCGGCGCGTGCAGGTGTTCGAGGGCGAGGTCACGGGGCGGCTAGTGTTTCGCTTTGCCTTTGGGATTCCCGAGGCGCTCGGTGAGCCCGAGTCCGTGGCGTTGGTGGGGGATGGCCGACTCGTCGTCGCGACGGCTGGGGAGACCAGCGGGGTGTATCTCTTCGACCCCAGTGGACGGCAGCTCGGGCGCCTAGCGGTCGATGGTGCGGCGGACCCCGGGGCCGAAGAGCGTGGGGAGGCCGCCGTCGACCAGCCAGGAGCCCTGGCGCTCGACCCGGGGCGGACCGACCGAGAGACCCGGCTATGCGTCCTGGATCGGGACGGCGAGCGCGTGCAGATCTTCTCCCTCGACGGGCGGAGCTTTGGAACGGTCCTGGAGGCGAGCTGCTAAGCTGGCCGTCCGCCGAGACGCTTCGACCACTGGGACGCGAGATAGCCCAAAGGGCCCAGAACGAAGCGACTTTGCGCTGGTTCCAACCCCCATGCGCGCTACACCACGCCCCCAGCTCATCGGTCTCTTCGCGGCGGCTGCACTGGCGCTAGGCGGGCTCATTTTCGCGTGGGTGAGTGGCCTCGGGGCCGGCTCGTCCATGCAGGCTGATTCGCCTCTCCAATCCGCGCAAGCGATCGAGATGGGGCCGGACACCGGTGACAGCCTCGGGGAGGTCGACGGGATCGCGCCCAAGGGCGGGAGCGCCGAAGCGAACAGCGACGCGAGTACGGGGCGGCTCACGCCCGTCGGCTTCGCAGCGTCAGACCGGATCGCGGCTGGCCCAGGCTTCGTGGAGTACCGTGCGGTCCTACTTGTTTCCGACGGCGCCAACGGACAGCCCGTCACGGCCGCGGGGGTGACGGATGTCCTTTGGCAAGGTGAACCCTTGAGCCCCGAGTCCGGCTGGCGAGCGACCGACGCCGACGACGACGGCATGATCGAAGTCGTGTGCCGACTGCCTGAGGGGGCGCAAGGGGCCGAAAGCGATCCAGACATGCGCAGCTTTGACGTTAGAGTCGCGGCTGCAGGCTACGTCGGCGCAGCGGCAACCGGTGTGCTTGCCGAGCTGGAAGTGGCGCTCGACATGGGGCCGTCCGGCGAGGATCAGGGCGCCCTTACCGGGGAACTCGCTCGCGATACCGGTCTCGTGCGAGAGGTCACGCTCTACGCAGCGGGTGCGCTCGTATTGGACGTCTTCGACGCTCCTCCGTCGGCGGAGGGATCGCTGGTGCTGTGGTTCGCACCCAGCGCGAAAGGGCGCAAGCCCGACGTGGAGCTCACGTGGCCGATCGGGGCGGCAGCGGCCAAGGCCCAGGGAGTCGCACTGATGCCGAGCGTGGGCGGGGGCACTCGCTTAGTGTTCGAGGAGCTGCCCCCAGGGCCGCTGTCGTTGGCCCTCGCGGTGGAGGGGGCACCGGTGGCGCTGCAGCAAGCGCTCCAACTCAAGTCGGGGGAGCAGCTCAAGGAGTCCCTGCGGGTTCAAGCCGGGGAGGTCGCCAACGGTATCGTGCGCGACCTTGTGACCAAGACGCCGGTGTCCGGCGTGACCGTGATCGTCTCGCCGTTGGTGGAGGGACTCACCCAGCGAATCGATCGGCTGCCCTACCCGGCGCAGGTGACGGACGATCGGGGTGCGTTTTCGATCCCCGGGTTGCCGCTGGGCGGTCTGGACGTGGAGCTGCACACGCGGGATGGCGCCAAGCATCCGCGCGAGGTGGTGATCCTCGAGGGCAACATTGCGCGGCGGCACGAGCTGAACGTGCGCGGGTCCGCTTCCCTGTCCGGGAAGATTGAGGTCACCGGCGGGCTCGCCCTGTCGGCGGTGAAGGTGCTCGTCACCACGGGCGAGGCGGCTGCGGGCGTTCGGGCCAAGGCCAAGGGCTTCTCCCTGCGCGAAGAATTCGGGTTCGGCGTCTACGCGGAAGTGGATCCCTCGACGGGCCGCTTTACGGCCCCGGCGGTCCCCTCAGGGCGGAAGCTCGTCGTGCACGCATTGGCCTCCGGGAGCGCCTACGCCATCGCCCACGTGTCGGCCCTCAAGCTGGACGAAGCTCGGGACGGCATCGAGATCTCGCTGGAGCCGCGGCATAAGGTGAGTTTCCGCGTCGAGTCATCGAGCGGCGAGCCGGTGACTGCGGTCTCGGTGAACTTCCGCGGCACGATCGAGGCTGGACTGCCGGGTGGAACGAAGCGCACCGTATCCCGATGGAGCCCGGCGGAGGATCTGGAGATTCAATCCGACGGACTCTTCACCGCGCTCCCCGCATTCTCGACGCCGCAAAAGGTTCGGCTCCGCTGGGAAGGTCGCGCGCGAGCCGATTTCGAATGGCCTGTGGGGACCTTGGAGGAAATCCCGACGTTCACGCTGGTGCCTGATCCGATCGCGCTCGTGGAAGTACGCGGCAACGACGGTGTGGCCGTCGCCGGCGCCCGGGTGCGCGCGAGCATGTCCAAGTCCGTGCCATCACCGCGCAAGAGCGGCAAAGGGACCACGTCTTCGGCGGTGACGGACGAGTTCGGACGGGCTCGCCTGCCCCTCCCGCTGGGGGACGACGGCGCTGTGCCGCCTTTGATGGATCTCCGCGTCACCGCGCGGGGCTACACCGCTTCTTCGGGGCTGACCGTCGACGGGCGCGATGCGCTTCCTGCGCCGCCGAAGGTGGTCGTGATGGAACGTGCGGAGCTCGTCGAGCCTGCCGTGATCACGGGGCGACTCGTGCGCGGCAACGGCGAGCCGCTCCTCAGTCCGAAGTTCGACGGGCTGCGGGGCGGCGCCGCCCACGTCGAGGGTCACGCCTTTGAGCTGCGGGGCATCCGTCCGGGAAGGGTCCGCGTCGTGGCGCACTGCGATCTCTTCGAAAGCCAGGCGTTCAAGAGGTTGAATCTGCAGCCCGGCGAGCGCTACGACGTCGGCGAGATCGTCATGCGCCCGGCGACCGTGCTTTCCGTTTCGGTCAAGGACTCGAAGGGGCGCACCGTCAAGGATGCACAGGTGCAGCTCGCGCGGCTCTCCCCGAAGAAGGCCGGTCGCAAGGATCTCCCAAAGAGGGTGAAGTTCCCGGGGCAAGCGGACGCCCGGGGCGCCTTTACGCGGCGGAACGTCCCACGTGCGACTTGGCGTCTCGTAGTGAAGCATCGCGGGCATGTGACGCACCAAGCGTCCGTCCGGCTCACCAAGGCTAAGCAGCGGGTCCAGGTCAAGCTGAAGGCGCAGCCATGAGAGAATCGCCAGGATCGGATTGAAACGCCCCCGGGAATGCCCTTTGGACGCCCTTTTGGCGACAGGGGGTTCACTGTTCTAAGATACGTAAGGCACGTCGGGAACTCCCTTGATCCCCCGCACGTCCATCCGGTGCTTCCTATGCGCGTATCTCAATTCTTGGCCGTTGTCGCTGCGCTTGCCGCATCGTGCGCTGACGATGTGTCCAATGCCGGCGCTACGCTAGGGCCCGTTGGACCGCAGGTGGGATCGCTGTCTGGCGGCGCGGGGTTCGACGAGGCGGCGCTCGAAGAGGGCCTCGGCGAGATCGCGCGCTGGCGCGGACCGGCTCCGACGATTCAGGACTACGGCCCTTATCAGATCACCCTCGGGAACGGTACGTACGCCTATCTGGAGCGCGTCGCCGTCGCGGCGGAGGCTTCGACGCTGCTGGTATCGGGCTCCGGCGGCCAGGTCATCACCTACAGTCTCTTTGTGGACGAAACCCAGGCGGTTGAGCTCTTTTCACTGCTCGTCCCGGACACGCCCGCCAGCGTGAGGCGCCCGCTCCTGACGGCGTTCCACGGCTTCGGCACGTCACATCGCGACATCGAATCGCGCACCAGTTTCTTCCACGAAGCGCGGAGCCGCGACTGGTACTTGATTGCGCCGCTCCAGCGGAGCCTGGCGGATCCGACGGGGCACAACTTCGACATTCACTTCTCCAGTCCGCAGAGCCAGATGCACGTCCAAGCCGTGATCAGCTTTGTCATGGATCACTACCTGATCGACAAGGACCGCATCTACGGGGTGGGCTTCTCGATGGGGGGCGGCGGTGCGATGAGCTACGCCGCCCGCAACCGTAGCCGCCGCCTCGGTGCCTTCGCGGCGGTGGTGAACCACACCGGCACGGTGGCGCTTGGCGACGTCTACGCCAACCTGCCGTTCGGAAGTCCCGTGATCGACATCATGGAGCTGATCTTTGGGGGCAAGCCTTCGCTGATTCCGTTCGAGTGGCAGCGCTCCTCGCTGATCGAAGTCGACGCCCAGGCCATGCTCCTGCCGAACGGCGAGCACATGGCGGTCAACCTCGCTCATGTGCCCACCCAGACCTGGTACAACGCGAGCGACTCGCTGGGCTATCTCGTCGAGCAGTCGCTTCAGCTGGACGGCTACCTGCAGAGTCTGCCGGGAGCCAATCACGAGCTCGTCAGCGTAGCGACTAGCCATGACCCGGATTGCGCGACGACCCAGCACTGCTGGGGGTCCTTAGATCAGGCCCAGGCCTGCGACTGGCTGGAGCAGCACTCCCTGAACGCCTTCCCTGCTTCGGGGTCCATCCTGGCGGACAGGGACGGCCGGTGGGAGTACTTCGAGCTCAGGCAGGCGCAGTCCGGCCGGTTCTCGCGTCTGTCCTACGAGGTGGACGTCCCCGGCAACTCGATGACCCTCTCGGCTCCAGCCAACTTGGCGAGCCTCGGGATGTCGCTTGCCAACGTCAGCCTCGATGCCGGTTCGGCCATCAAGCTCAACCTGATGGGCTTTGATGGGTCATCGACTCTGGTCGTCATCGAAGACGTGCCCACCCCGCCGCTCTCGGTCATCAGAGACGGCAACACCCTCGCCGAGGACTGCGCCGGGCAGACCTCGATGGTCTCGACGTGGTGTCACGACCCAGTCCTCGGGACCCTGACCCTTGTGGAAGCCGAGCAGGCAGCCGCCAGCTGGCGGATCGAATTCTAAGGCCCCGGAAATAGGGTATTGGGCGTCAATCGCCCAGGCAGCCGCCCCTCCTTGTCACATGCAAACACCTAGCCGCACTCCGCTCCACGCAGCCTGCCTGATCCTGGCGACGCTGACCGCTGTTGGTTGCTCGGGAGAGGGCGCCGTGGCGGATGGCCTCTCGGCGAGCTCCGTGACCGGCCCTTCGGCTGGCGCCCCAGGCGATGCCATGGACATGGACCTGAGGCGCGCCTTGGAGGGCACGGTTCCCGCAGGATCCACGTGGGACGATGTGGGCCCAGCTGAGCTTGCCCAGAGTCAAGCAGGCTATGCGTGGCTCACCTCGGTGGCCACCCCCGCAGAGATCGCACCTCTCATCGCTGCCGGAGTCGGTGGCACCCTCCTGAACTACAGCGTCCTGGTCGAGGCCACGGGCGGCATTGAGCTGTTCTCGCTCTTCGTCCCGGACACCGATCCAAGCGTCCCGCGCCCGCTGCTGACGGCCTTCCACGGCGCCGGAAGCTCCCACGGCGACATCTACTTCCGCGCGATGGACTTCTTCGTGGAGGCGGACCAACGGGACTGGTTCCTGATCGCGCCGCTCCAGAGGAACCTCAATGGGCCCGCGGACACGAGCTACGCGAGCGTGGCGAGCCAGCTCCACGTCGAGGTGCTCATCAAGCTCATTCTGGAGACGTACAACATCGACAAGGATCGCCTCTACGCCGCCGGCTTCTCGATGGGGGGAGGCAATGCGCTCAGCTACGCCGCCCGTCACCGCGACCGCCGCACAGGCTCCTTTAGCGCGGTGGTCAACCACACGGGCTCCGTGGCTCTGTCGGACATCTACGCCAACGCCCCGGCGATCGTCGCGAACGTCATGCTTGGGATCTTCGGGGGCCCGCCCACGGGACCCGAGTTCGAATGGCAGCGTTCGTCGCTCATCGAAGTGGATGCTGCTGGCGCGCTGCTGCCCCAGGGCCGACACATGGCGTTGAACCTCGAGCACGTCCCTGTGCAGACCTGGTTCAACACCTCCGACAAGTTCGTCTATCTGCAGAACCAGGCCCAGACCTTCGACGCCTTCATGACGAGCCTGCCCGCGGCCTCCCATGACCTCATCACCGTCCCCGGTGGTGTGCCCAACTGCATCAACCAGCACTGCTGGGACACCCTCGACATCCCGGCGGCGTGCCAGTGGCTGTCCACGCAGTCCCTGGAGGCGAACCCTTCCTCCGGGACCGTTCTCGCCGACCGGGACGCTCGCTGGGGTCGGTTCGACGTAGCCCAGCGGCAGTCCGATGCCTTCACGGAGTTCCAGTACTCCGTCAACGGCCCCGCCAACCTCGTGTCCATTACCGATACCGAGAACGCGCTCACCGTCAGTGCCCGCGTCCAGAGGCTTGGACTCAACCCGGCGCAGCCGCTCTTCGTTTCCACGACCCGCATGGAGAGCCAGGGCAACGCAATCGTCCTGCGCGGCTTCACGGCAGCGCCGGCCACGGTGACGCGCAACGGCGTCTTCTTCGGCCCGACTTGCAGCGGAGCGCCCAGCTCCATTGGTTGGTGCTACGACGCCCAGGCTGGCACGGTCACGATCCGCGAGTCGAGCAACCTGAGCGCCACCTGGCGCATCCAGTAACGGCTTTGGCTACTTCGGTGCCTTCGCAGGCACCGGGGCGACCGAGCTCACGCGGGTGACGGTGTAGCCCCGTTTCCGCATCAGCTCGACAACGCCGAGCTTCGGCAGGGCGGCCTGTGCTCCGCCCGCTGCGTCGGCAACGCCGTCAGCAGGACTCTTCGCGGAGGTCTTGGGCGCGTCAGGGATGTGCAGGGCGCCCACGGCGAAGAACGAGATCTTCGCCGGAGACGCCGCCATCGCGGCCTCCATGCGCTCAGCGAAGCGCACGTTCCGCTCCCAGAGCAGAGCGTGCTCCGCACGCTCGCGGAGGACCGGGTCTTTCCCGAAGCCATCATCGAGGAGCGCCAAGAGGGCCTGGCTGTCCCCCGACATCCACGCTGTGATCATCTCTTCCATCACTTTGCGCCCAGCCGCTTGGTACTCCTCGAGAAGAGTGAGCGAGTCGCGCAGCATCTGGACCTGCTCATCGCGCGTGAAGGACTGGAACAGGGCCACCTGCTCCTCGACGGTTTCCAGCCCAGCCACGCTCTTCCCGGCTTTTTCAGCGCGCTGATACAGCATCTTGTCCAGGGCCGGTCGCGAGGCCATTTCCTCGAGCGACTCAAGCATCGGTAGAAGCGAGCTGAATGCCCAAGGCTCCAGCTGGCCCATCATCTTGGCCATCATGGCCGGGTGCCCAGCCTTGATGAATTGGCCTTCGATGCGCGCCCAGGTCTCCGGACCCACGATGGCATCGAGCGTCTGCCCAGCGGGCATCGTCGCCAGCTTCTGCACCTTGGCCTCGGAAGCCGCCGTGGCCTCGATCTCAGCGTAAAACGCGTCGCTCTCATCAAAAGCAGCGACCACCGAAGCTGGCAGCGTCACGACTCGCTGATCGGCGAGATGCACGGTGCCATAGAGGTAAGCAGAGGTCCCCTTGCCGGTGATCTGAAACAGGAAGGGCGTTGCCACGTCCCCGGCCTGCGCAGGACGAGCCGCCGAAGCCGCCTCCTCCTGTGCGAACGAGGACCCAGCGAGAAGCAAAGTAGAGCCAGCGAGGGCCGCGAGAAGGAATCGATGTGCCATACCCAGATCGTGGACCACCCCAAGCCAACACCGAAGCAAATCCCCCGCAAATGACCAAACCAACCCCCTGCGGAAACCGCCCCCCGAGCCCCCGTCAAGCCAAGGCC
>CALHGQ010000675.1 GCA_938030175.1 uncultured bacterium
CCTCACCATCTCGTCCTCCTGCGCGATGAGGCCAAGGTCTCCCGTGTCCGACATCCACCGGGCCAACGCCCCGTCGAGGCTCTCAAAGGCCGAGCGTGCATCGTCGGGTAGCGCAGGATCACCCGCCAGATTCCGTACCTCCCAGGGGTCATCCGTGCGGTCGTACCACTCCACATCTGGCCGTCGCGTGGAGCCCACCTGCCATTGCGCCGGCGTCCGTGTGAAGGCCCGATCCCCTCCGTCGCGGAGCGCGTAGAGCTCAGAGGTCATGGGAATTCGCTCCCGGTAGGCGTTCGGAATCAGGTGCGGTACTTCCGGCAGAAGATTCCGAATCACGAGCCGCGTCCCATCGGTCACTGCCCGAGCGCGATCCAGCGCGGAATCGAAACGATCCGCGTGGAAGTAGGCGAGTTGCCGCGGCGGCGCAGCGTGGGGTCCAAGGAACGCTCGCCCGTCCAGGCGCTCATCGGGGGCGATCCCCGCGAGGCTCAGTACCGTCGGGCCAAAGTCGATGAAGCTGACGATTCGCTCCGTGGCGCTTCCCGGCGGGAGGTCCTTCGGCCCGCGGCCCTTGGGAAAGCGGACGAGCAACGGGACGCGGGTGCCGGTGCCGTAGAGCGAGCGCTTGCCGCGCGGCAGGCCAACGCCGTGGTCCGAGAAAAAGAAGACCACCGTCGACTCCGTCAAGCCCGCCTCGTCGAGCCTCGCAAGCTGCTTCCCCACCCAGGCGTCCATCGCAGCGATGTTGTCGTAGGTGCGCTTGAGCGCATCGCGCACGTGGGCCGTGTCCGGATAGATCGGCGGGATGGGAACGTCCCGGGCCTCGATCGCAGACGGCCTGCGCTTGGCGTTCGGAAACGCCTGGCTCTCGTGGGTTCCGCCGTGGTTGTAGACGCTAAAGAACGGCATGCCCTCGGGGCGCTTCGCGTAGTCCGCCTTGCGGCTGGAGTCGCTCCAGGTCCAGGCGGGCGCCTTGAACTGGTAGTCCTCCTTCGCGCAATTCGTCACGTAGTAGCCCGCGTGCCGGAGCGTCTCCGGGAAGCACCGCGCATAGGGAGGAGGCACCGCTTCGTAGAGCGGTGTCGTGCTGTCCTTCGGCGAGCGCGAACGAACGCGCATGTGCATCGCCCCCATGCGCGTTGGGTAAACCCCGGTGATGAGGGCCGTCCGGGCCGGGGCACACACGGGCGAATCGGCGAAGGCATTGTCGTACCGAATGGACTCACGTGCGAGCGCGTCGAGGTGCGGCGTCGGAACCGTGCGATCGCCGTAGGGGCCGATCCAAGGGCTCATATCCTCGACGCTCAACCAGAGAACGTTGAGTGGTTCTTGCGCCGCGGGTGCCTGGGTAAGGCCCGAAGGGGCCCCCTGCAGGGAGCCCATCCAAAGGGCAACTGCGAGCAGCGAACAAAGAACGCGATGATTCATAAGCGGCGAGACTCAGCGAGCCAGGTGAGGAGCGTTGGAGCCGTTCACAGCGAATAGAACGTCACCACGAACAGAAAACCCCGATAGAGAAAGTGCGAGAGGACGCACGTCGCCAAGACCAGAGCGGACTTGATCACAGCGATCGGCAGGCCCTGCCCGTAGGAGCGTCGCAGCGTCAGCACGAGGTTCAAGAGGACCAGCACAAAGAGCGCCGCAGCCCAAACCTTCGTCGCATCCGCCTGATTCAAAACCCATCCCCTCTCCACGATCCAACGGCCCACCGTGGGGACCACGCCCTCGATCGCGATGATGGATAGGAGCAAGAACGTCCAGAGATGCAGCGCGACCGCGAAATGATCGATGAAGTAGATGCGGCGCCGCCAGTGGAGTAGGAGCAGCGCCAAAGCGACGAGGGGGACCTGCGTCACAATCAAGATCTTGGAGAGGCTGGTTGACCGCTCATCGAATCGCTTCCCGTACGGGGCGGCAGCAGCGGGCAGCGGCCCGTTCATCCCCCCATCGATCCACTGGGTGATACCGGGCGCTCTCACCTCGACGCGCTCCAGCGCCCACGCGGAGTGCGGATGATTCTGAACCTGATCAACGAGCCGCAGGTTGAAGTCCGAGAGCGGCGGCGCCACGAAGTAGAGCACGTTGATGAAAACGAACAGCGCCATGGGCGACATCCAACGAACCCGCTTCCCTGCGATCCACTCGGCGCCGAGACGTCCAGGCTGTAAGACCAGCGCGAGGAAGCTCCGAAAGAGCTTCCCGTCCAAGCTCGTGATCTCAGCGAAGAACTCGCGCAGTACCAGGCTGAAGCGTCGCTCTTCATCGGCGATGCGCTTCTGCCCACATGCGTGGCACCAATCGCCCTGCAACGTCGCCGCGCAGTTGGGACAGATCCATCCATTCACTGTGTCGCTGGCACCCGAAGAAGTCACGGCCCGATTCTACACGCGGCCGGGTCCACCGCGCGTGATAGTTCAAACCCCACCGCCCTTGGGTTACCGTACGGGCGCATGAACGCTACCGACCTCATCGACCGCCTCGAATCCGAAGGGGCCCGACTCGTCCACTGGCTTCGGGATAAGGCCCCCCATGAGCTGTCCTGGAAGCCCGATGCGGCGCGCTGGTCCATGCTGGAGGTGATCGGACATCTGTGCGACGAAGAGCGTGACGACTTCCGCTCCCGCGTCGGGATGATCCTGGAAGGCATCAGCCCGTGGCCCCCGATCGACCCGGAAGGCGCGGTGCAGAGAGGCGGGTGGCAGCAACGTGATCCCGCCTCGGCCATCGAGGAGTTCGAATCAGAACGGCGCGGGTCGATTCAATGGCTGCGCGGGCTGAAGGGAGCTGACTGGACGAGGACCTACGAGCACCACGAGGTCGGGACCATGATGGCCTCGGATCTCCTTGCGTCTTGGGTGGCCCATGACCTCCTGCACGGGAGGCAGCTCGCAAGGCTCCAAGTGGAGGCCTTCACCCAGCAAGTGGCCCCGCTCTCCACCGCCTACGCGGATCCAGAAGCCGGCTAAACCAGGCCTCATGCTGGGAAGGGCGGCCGGCCGTAGGATCGAGCGCATGCTCACCTCAACCGCTCTCCTACTGCTTGCCCCCTCTCTTCTCCCAGCACAGGCGACCGCACCCGCCGTGCTCGCGGATACCGTGCCCGATCCGGAAGGCCGCTTCGGCGCGGACGTGGCGATCTCGGGGAGCTTCATGGTCGTGGGCGCACCCGGGGTGCCTGCCGCCGGTGCGGGTCGCGGCGCGGTGCTCATCTTCCGCAGCGTCCTTGGCGCATGGCAGCTAGACGCCAGGATCGCCGCCCCAGCCCTTGGCCCCGATGCTGGGTTCGGCGACGCGGTGGACATCAGCACGAGCCACAACGGGACGTTCCTCATCGTGGGCGCGCCGCGCGCCACCGGCAGCCCGGTGCCAGGCACCACCGGCGCCGCCCTCATCTACGAGCGCGCAGGAACCAGCTGGCAGCTCAGCTCGACGCTGCGGCCCGTGCTGGGTCCGGGCACGTTCGGGTCAGAGGTGGCCATCGACTCAACGGCGGCGTTGATCACGCAGTCCGGTGACGGCGGCCGCGTCTTCGCGTCGATGCCCCCTGGTGGTCAGCCCCAGGAATTGATCCGTCCTTCGGGCGTCTTCAACAGCTCGGAATTCGGTCAGTCCTTGGACCTCTTCGGGGACCTCGCCGTCGTAGGGGCGCCCGGTGAGGACGCCCTGGGGTACGACTCGGGAGCCGCCTACGTTTACCGGCAGGCGAGCCCGACCCTCCCCTTCCTAGAGGAAGCACGGCTCGAACACCCGAGCGCTGCCACGGTGACGAACCACGGCTTTAGTGTCGCGGCGGCTAAGACCGCAGGACCCCAGGGCCTCGACCCCGTCGAGCGAGTGCTCGTCGGATCGCTCGACGGCGCGGCGTTCATGTGGTGGCGTCCCGCCTTCAGCACCAACAGTTGGGCGATCGAGTCTGTGCTCAACGCGTTCGACGGCGAGGACGGCGGCTTCGGCATGGGCGTCGCGCTCGATGGCGAGCGCGCACTGGTCGGCGCGCCCTACCGCGATCTCGCTGGCCAGAACGATGGAGTCGCGTTCGACTTCCAGTTCGAAGGTGCCCCCGGGTCCGGTGAGTGGAAGCCGCACAGCCTGCTTCACCCGGGGACGGCCGCCGCAGGCGACTTTGGATCACAGGTCGCCCTGGACGGTGGGTCGGCCGCCGTCAGTGCCATCGAAGCGTTCACTCAGGACACTGACTCAGGCCGTGTGCTGGTCTACGAGCTGGGCCAGCGACTCGGCGAGTCGCACTGCGCCAGCCGCCGCAACTCCACCGGCTCCATCGCGTCCTTGAGCGTCTTTGGGTCCAGCGTCGCGAGCGACCTCTCCCTCGGCTTTGACGTCGTGGGGCTGCCGCCTTTCGCGGCGGGCTACGCGCTGACCTCCGCGCTCCGGGGTCAGAGCCCGAACCTCGGCGGTGGCTCCGGCGACCTCTGCCTCGGGGGACAGGTTCGGCGTCTTTCGTTCTTCCTACAGGCGTCGGATGCGGACGGAGCGGCATCCGTGACCCTGGACTTCAACCAGCTCCCCCCTGGGCTCATCATCGCGCCGGGAACCACCTGGAGCTTCCAGTGGTGGCACCGCGACACGGGTCCCGCCGGCCCCACAAGCGGCACGAGCCACGCCGTGGAGATGATGTTCGAGTGACGAGCGGGAGAACGGGCGGACCTAATTTCGATATGAGCGTGTAGGCTGTCGGTACCCCGCGGTCTTCCCTCAAATCTTAAGAGACTGCCCCATGACAACCCAAGCTCGCATGCCGTCGCTCACGCGCGGCCTCGCCTTCGTTTTCGCATCCGCCGCCATATCTATCGGTGCGTCCGCCCAAACCCAGGTCAAAGTCCTCGTGGGCGATGTGGCGACCGACTACTTTGGCTTTACCGCTACGGCCCTAGGCGACGTCAACGCCGACGGGACTCCCGACTTTGCCGTCAGCGGATATCGCGGGAGCGGTGGAAGGATCAAGGTCTACTCGGGCGATGATGGGTCGTTGCTTCATCACATCCTCGGAGCCGGGATCGGTGGAACCGGACTCGTCTTCCCGGTGGGCGATGTCGACGGGGACGGGTACGACGACTTTGGAGGCAACCACGCCTTCAGCCCGAGTGCGGGTGCAATTTTCTCGGGACGCGATGGGTCCACGATCGCGAGTCAGGCCGGGGCGTTCTTCTCTGGCGGCATTGGAGACACCGACCAGGACGGATTCGCAGACTACGTGATCAGCCAAGCATGGCCGGGCAATCCGTACCAGGTCACCTCGGGAATGAGCGGCAACGCGCTGTCCAGCCTTTCGGTTCCGGCGTCCTACTGGTTCGCCGGCTTTGTCGGTGACTTGAGCGGTGACGGGGTCTCTGAGTACGCCACCCCGCGCTACACAGGACCAAACAGCGGCTCCATCGAATTTCGTTCGGGCGCAGACCACTCAGTCATCCTCGCGACGCCCCCCATCCGGGAAGACATCATCCGTGTCACGGGCCTCGGTGACATCGATCAGGACGGTCAAACGGACATCGGCGTTGTCTTCGAGAACTTCCGCAGCATCGACATTCTTTCCGGAGCCGATGGCAGCACGCTGGTTTCGCTGCGGGAGATCGACTTTTTCCTCGCCAACACGTTCCTCGCGGGGGTTCCCGACGCGGACGGTGACGGCTACGACGACTTCGTGGTGGCCTCGCAGCCCGCACGCCTCTACTCAGGTCGCACCGGTGCCATCCTCGCACAGTTCATTCGCGACAACGGAAGGCGTGAAGCATCCTCGGTAGCTGGTCTACCTGATACCAACGGTGATGGCCGCCCCGAGATCGTGGTGGGAAGCCCCGGCATCGCCGCCCCCAACACGTTCGCGGGAACGGCCGCGCTCTATAGCTACGACGGTCCAGCCGGCGTCAACTACTGCGTCTCGAACGTCAACTCCACGGGGGAAGCCGCGATCATCACGGCCTCCGGTAGCACGAGCCTGATGAGGAACAACCTGCTCCTCTCCGTGCACGCCGCACCGAAGGGGAGCCTCGGCATCTTCCTCATGGGCGACGGACAGCAGCAGACGACGCTCGGAAGCGGCGTCCTGTGCGTCGGTTCCGGTGGCAGCGGCATCACGCGCCTGCCCCTCGCCCCGATCGACGCCAACGGGCACATGCTGCTCGAGCTTGACTCGACGAACTTGCCGAGCGGAGCCGGGACGATCTCGGCGGGCACGACGCGCAACTTCCAGGCATGGTTCCGCGACTCATCCCCCACCGGGGCGGTCTCGAACCTCTCGGACGCGGTGACTGTGACGTTCTCGCTCTAGGGGACCCAGCATGGGTAAGTCCGGGGGTTGCCGTCACGGGGCCGCCCCCGGTACGTACAGGGCCCTATGCAGCACTTCGTCGCCATCTTAGCCGTGACCCTAACCGGGAGCACGGTGGGCCTAGTGGGCGCTTCGCCCCTGGGACCAGACCTGCTTCCTGGCCTCCTGCCGTCGGCGACGGACGCATCCCGCAAGGCCGCGTTCACCGAGATCGCTGCGTCCGGCGACGACACCTACCTCGCCCCGCTCCTCGATCTGCTCGCACTGGCTGACACCCAAGAAGAGTGGTTCAGCGTGCTCGACGCCATGACGCCGCTCATCGGTGAAGACGCGCGCGCGATCGACGGACCGTGGCGCACGATCACGACGCGACTTCAGGGTGAGGCGCCGCTGCCCCTCCCCGACGGCTACGAAGCGTTCAAGGGCGAGCTTCTCGCCCAAGACATCGACCCCGACTTCAGGCGCTTCCTTGGCCCAGGCTTCGCCTCGACCATTCGCTGGGATGAAGTGTCCTGGGGCGGGGTTGAAGTCGACGGGATCCCGGCGCTGGACGATCCCAAAGTGATCGCAGCCGCGGACGCTACCTACCTCAAGGACGACGCGCCGGTCTTTGGCGTGGTGCTGAACGGCAAGGCGCGCGCCTACCCCAATCAGATCCTCGACTGGCACGAGATGGCCAACGACGAGGTCGGAGGCACCCCCATCTCGCTGGCTTGGTGCACCCTCTGCGGCGCGCCGCTCGTGTTCAAGGCGAGCCGAGGCGAGGAGGAGCCCAGGTTGACGTTCGGATCGAGCGGGCTCCTCTACCGTTCGAACAAGCTCATGTACGACCGCGCCACCGACACCCTCTGGAATCAGATGACGGGACGTCCGGTGATCGGCGAACGCGTCAAGCAAGGCGACGTGGCTCCCCTGGAACTGCTGAACGTCCGGACGACGACATGGGGCGCATGGCGCGCGGAGTACCCGGACACGACGACCATCAGCCTCGACACGGGGATCGAGCGCGACTACCGCGTGGGCGCGGCCTACGGGGACTACTTTTCTAGCGCGCGAACGATGTTCCCGGTGGCGGCGCCATCGGGCCGCTTCCTGCCGAAGGAGCGCATCATGGTGGCCTACCTAGACGGCCGCCCCTATGCCACCTCCCTCGAAGAGCTGCGCACGGGCCGCGTGATGGAACTCGGAGCTGGCATCCACTTGGTCAGCCTTGAGCCCAAGGGCTCAGCGCCCCACGACGCCCGCCTTCACCCGATGCACGACGCCCTCGCCTTTGCGACGGGAAAGCATCAGTTCAAGCCGACAGAGGACCCTCGAGTGCTCACAGATGAGGACGGCGAAGAGTGGACCGTGACCGACGCGGCGCTTCAACATCCGACAAAGGGGAGCTGCAGGCGCGTCCCGAGCCACCCCGCCTTCGGGTTCAGTTGGGACGCTCACTTGGCGCGCCGCTAGCGCCCTGGAAGCTCGGGCTGCCCACGACTCGGGGCGCGGGCGCTTCCGGCGCGCCAGCCTGACCGGCCGTCGCCCTCTCAAGCAGTGGCCCGAGCGCAAGACGCACACTTTCATCGATCACCGCGTCATCGATGTCCCCGGAGTTTGTGGGCACCAGAGCCACCTTGCCGTCCGCGCGCTGGCACTTCTGGGCGAAGTCGATGCCGCCAGCTCCCTCAAAGGCCAGTTCCCCCGACGTGGTGAGTAGCGTAGGACGAAGCGTCATCGCGAGCACGCTCGTCCAGCGCGTCACGGACAGGCCTCCCTCGTAGCGCATCGGCCGGCGAACGCCCTCCCAGATGCCGTTGGTGTACGGGCTGTCGAGCTTGAGGGTCTCGTAGTCGATCTTGGGGATCAGGACGCCGCCGAAGGATCCGCCCTTTGCCAGCTCCGCCATCGTCAGGGACAGGCAGCGCTTGACCCGCTGCTGGTCGATCGTCCCCGTGCGGCTGCTGAAGAGCCCGTCCATCTGGGCCTCCTGCCTCTCCCACACGCGACGGAACTTCGCCGTGGGCAAGACCTCGTAGCCGTGCTCCGTCAAGGAGTCCCTGATCGCCGCACCGACGCTGCGAAGGACGCCCTCATGTTCCTCGTAGCGGAGGCTGTAGTACTCCGGAGGGACGACGTACAGGCTGCGCTGGGCCTCGACCGCCGCCATGGCGTTCTCCTTGAGGGTGAAGTCCGGCGCCTCGATCGTGGCGGCGCAAGACGCGAGGAGGCCAGCAAGCACGAAGCCAAGGCGCTGTAGCAACGGGGGGTTCATGGGCATGAGAGTACCCGAATCCCGGACGCGCGCTACCCGCGGCCCGACCCCAGCGAACAAGCCGCCGAGCGGCGGGGCTTCCCCTGGAGGAGCACCGCCACTCGACGATCAAGATCCCGTGGAGATCAAAGGAAGGGAATCGCGACAGCGTTCGTGAAGTTGGACGTCGCCACGCCCCCCGCCGCATCCCGGTGCCAGACCTGGAAGTTCCAGGTCTCTCCGCCCATGGCCGTGACCGCGCCCGTCGGCTGCGCGATGTTCTGGGGGTTAAGCGCCAGAATTCCGCGCCCGCCGCTGCCAGAGTTGAACGTACCGAAGCGGCCCACCGCGCCCCCAAGACAGAGGGCTCCCGCGCTCCCGCCAGCGCCCGGGGCGAAGCCCTGGGTCGTTGAAGCCAAGAAGAAGCCAAAGGTGTTGAGCGGCAGCGCGGATGCGATCAGCGTTTGCGTGCTCGTGGTCTCGCGGTCGCCGAAGGCCAACATGAAGCCATGGTCGCCGGTGCTGTTCGGGAATCCGTAGCAGTACTGGGTACCCGAGGCCACGAAGCTTGGCTCCGCCGCAATCCTGGCGCCTTCAATGTCGTAGTCGACGCCGTTGAAGTGACTCCAAACGAGCATGCCGTCGTTGAAGATCCCTCCTGCGCTCAGGGTGGTCGCGATGGAAAGCGTCTGACGCGTGGGCGTGGCGGCACCTGGAACACGGCGCTCGGTCATGCCGAGCCGGTCTTCGAAGGGCTGCGCGATCGTCGCCACGAGATCCTCCCCAGAAACGTACGCAAAGAGGAAGTAGTTCTCCAGCGTGCCGATGACCACGTCATCGTCGTTGGCAGACTTTGGGTGGTGCTCGATCTCCTGGAGCTCCGTCGTGCTAGCGACCTCCGCCCCTGCGCAGAGCGCTACGAAAGCGTCCGTTTCAATGGAATCCAGATCGTCGTAGGTCGCCACCCAGTAGAGCTCGTTCGTTCCGTCCTGGCGTCGGCCGCACATGCTCGAGACCTCAACGTCGAAGTAGCCAAGGATGTTGGCGAACGGAGCGATGTCGAAGGGTCCGAACACAGTGGATCCGGTGAAGCTGATCTGTGCTCCCTCCACCTTGGACTGCGGATTGTTCAGGTCATCCGTGGCCCAAGCGACGTTCCAACGGCTAGCAAGCGCCGCGAGCCCCGAGTTCTCTGAAACCGCCGGCGCCCCTTCATCGCGCGAGACGAAGCCTGCAAGCTGAACCTCTGGATTGAACTCGTTGCCACTCTGGTCGAGCACCACCGCGAAGACGTCGCGGTCGGTTCCGTAGTTGCGGTTAAAGGCCAAGCAGAAGTAGGAGCTGGCCGAGTCGATGGCCTCGCCGCCGACATCGGGCGCTTCACAGCCGTAGAAGGTCGTCGCGGACCTGAGGATCAAGGGCGTCTCCAGCGATCCATCGGCGAGCCGAAAGCGCCCCGCCACGTCCGTTGAGCCTGGAACGGCCGCGCTGTCCGCCTCTGCGACCACGAGGAACCGACGGCTAAACCGATTCTGGGCCACCTTGGGCTGGCTCCATGTGTCAGCCGTGATGTCGATGTAGGCGCCATCCGAGGAGACGAGGGTGAGGGCGTTGACGAATTGGGAGTACACGTCAAAGTCCGTGGCTGCGAAGTTCTCTTCGTAGACGACCAAGTAGCGGTCGAGCTCTCGGTCGTAGGCGACGTCGGGGAAGAGCAGATTCTCGCTGAAACCATCGATGACCGACGTGCTCAGGATCGGATCCACGACGATGGGACCCACCGCGGCTGCGACGAAGGCGGCGGGAACGGTCAGCTCGATCGAGCCGTCGACCCAGCGGGAACGGACGTCGGCACGCCGCCCTTCTCCGTCGAGGACGATCGCTTCGCCGTAGGCGACGTGACCGAGGCTGCCTGCGAATTGAAACGATCCGTTTGCGGCTGAATCGGGCACGGCCTCCGCGGCAAGGTCTGTGCTGACGTCAAGCCGCAACGTGATGTCCCCGGCGCCGCTCGGTGCGGAGAAGGCGAACGACTGTTCGACCTCGTCGACATCGAGGTCGTACCAGACCTCGACGTCGCCGCGATCGAGGATCCAGCGCGATCCCTCTCGCCGTACGGCGGCTTCTTCATCGAGCTCGACCGCCACGCCGTCGCGCTCGACGGAAGCCAATCGGAACTCCACCGGCCAGGTCCGCGGCGCCTCCGGGCCAAAGAACGGGATGTACGTAAACCCTGTGGGCGAAGCGCTCGCCTTGTAGGTGCGGCCCCGCGCCCAGTGAACACCGTTCACAAAGTCCTGGTGGACGACGGAGTGGCGATCGAAGGAGGCATTCAGCCTAAGCGCGGAGGCATCGAACGAAGTATGCGCGTTCCCGTCGGGCCGAGTGATCGGGGTGGAGGGAGAATGGACGCGCTGGACGGTTGAGGGAGTGCCTTGGGGTGGAGGCACGCTGCGCTGCACCTCAGGGAGGGGCCCTGCCGCCCGTTCCGGTCGAGCGTCTCGCGGGACAGCCTCGCCCTGGGGCGAGACGCAGACGGGGGTAGCTGAGGCAAGAAGAGTGAGTGGGAGTAGCATGGGACGGACCTTGGGTCGGATTGGGATTTGGAAGGCGGGGAGAGACCCCGCGAGCCGCGATGAACGCGGATGCACCCCCTGGGATCTGCCGCCCGCGGTCAGCCTTCACGGGATTCGGCCCGATTCTTGGGCCGCCTGCTCCCTCGCGGACTCCGTGCTACCATCGAATCACGCCCGCCCCGTCCCCATAGGCCCCGTGAAGCAATGATCCCCAGCCGGGAGTCCCAAGCGCAGGACATTTTCCGCCGTGCGATGGAGCTCGATACTGATGCGGGCTCCCGGTATATCGATAACGCATGCGGTCATGACACGATCCTGAAGGAGGAGGTCCTCGGGATCATGGAGGCAGAGGCCGCTTCCTCTTTTGATGACCTCGGCGGAATCTCTCCCGCGGAGCCCATGCCCATGGCCGCGCTGGTGCCGGCGCCCAGCGGCTTCGCGATCGGTGCGTTCACGGTCGTTCGCACGATCGGGTCAGGGGGCATGGGGATCGTCTACGAAGCTGCGCAGGAGTATCCACAGCGCCGCGTGGCGCTGAAGGTGCTGCCGCCCAGCCTCGGCAAGTCGGGCGTCGAGCAGCGTTTCCGGACGGAGGTCCAGCTGCTCGCGCGCATCGACCACCCTGGGGTCGCTCGCATGCTGGAGGCGGGCGTTCACACGGGCGAGGACGGAATCGAGCAGCCGTACTTCGCCATGGAGTTCGTTCCGGACGCGAGCCATCTGACCCAGTGGGGCGAATCCAAGACGCTGACGGAGAAGCTCGACGTCTTCGTGCGCATTTGCGAAGCCATCCAGCACGGGCACCAGCAGGGAGTCGTCCACCGGGACCTCAAGCCAGCGAACGTGCTCGTGGGAGTCGACGACGTGCCCAAGGTCATCGACTTCGGCGTGGCAGGTGCTCTGGAATCCGGCGATGGCCCCCCCCAGACCCGTGCAACTCAGACCCGAGCGACCCAGGCTGGCGACATCGTTGGGACCCTGCAGTACATGGCGCCCGAACAGCTTGAGGGAACGCTCCAGGTCGACACCCGCACGGATGTCTACGCGCTGGGCCTCCTTCTCTATGAACTCGTCACCGGGGAGGCGCCCTTCGATTTCGCGGGCCGCTCAATCAGCGACATCGTGGCGATCATCCGAGGCGAGACGTTGTCCCGCCAGCTTCCCACGATGCAAGCCATCCCAATGGATCTCGGGTGGATCATCCTTCGAGCCACTGAGAAGGAACCCGCGCGACGCTATGCGACGGCCTCCGAGCTCGCCGCGGATCTACGGCGCTTCATGGAAGGGCGCCCCGTCGACGCGGCCAAGCCGAGCCGACTGTACGCGTTCAAGAAGTTCGTGCAGCGCAACAAAGCCGCGGCCGCCGCGGCGGCCCTGGTCCTCGTGTCGATTATCGCGGGGACGGCCGTCTCCGTGATCGCGATGCTCAATGCGGCGCGCGAAGCCGAGAACTTCCGGTCGATGAACCAGGTCCTCACTGGGATGTTCACCGACGTGCGTGCCGATGTCGGCGGCGCCAACATCCCCGCGGTAGAGCTCCTCAACCGCGCTTCGATGCGCGTGGCGAAGTTTGCGGATCGGCCAGACCTAGAGGCAGATCTTCGAGTCACGCTCGCGAAGAGCTACGCGAGCCTAGGGCACTTCGAGTCGGCCATCCGCGAGGGGACTCGCAGTCTCGAGCTGAACGCCGAAATGAGTCCGGCCGAGGAGATCGGCGCCGCCCGTGTCGTGGCGGAGTCGCTGGTCCTGGCCAATCGGCTCGACGACGCAAGGGTGATGGTCGGACACTACTTGCCGACATGGTCCAAAGAACATCCGGACGCGGCCCCACTGGAGCGACTGGCCCTGGCCGGCATCTCGGCAGACATCGAGCGTCAAGAAGGCAGGTCAAGTGCAGGTGTCGTCGCCCTCGAGGGTCTTATCAAGGAAGCCGAGAGCCTCAGCTCGTCCCCGGGCTACGGGAAGACGGTTGAGAAGCTTGAGTCCATCCTCTTCCTCGCGCTGCTCGGCACGGGCCGCTATGCGGAAGCAGAACGGAGCGTGCGAGGGCGCATCCAACGCATGACACAAGGCAGCGAGGACAAGCGACCTGTCTTCGACGAAGCCCTCCTGTATCCTCGCGCACAGCTGGCCAAGAGCCTCCTGCTTCAGGAGCGATTCAAGGAAGGTGCAGCCGTCCTAGAGGAGGTCCTGCCAGGGACAGTCCAGGCGTACGGCGAGCAACATACCCGTACGCTCATCGTGATGAACGACCTGGCAAGCGCCTATACGTCCACAGGGCAAGCAGCCAGGGCCGTGCCGATCCTTGAGGAAGTGCTGAGGGTACGAGAGGTACGAGATGGTTCGGAACATCCGGACACCCTCGTTGCGACGATGAGCCTTGCGGACGCGCGCGCGAAGCTCGGTGACGAAGATGGCGAGAAGCTCCTGCGGGAGAGCGTCGAGATGCGTGCGAAGGTTTACGGCCGCGACGATGGCCGAACCCTGTTTGCCCTCCGCAAGCTGTGTCGCTTCCTGCGTAACGAACGACGGCTTAAGGAAGCTGAACCGCTTCATGTGGAGCTCTACGAGAGGAGCCGCCGTGTCTTCAAGGACAGCCAGATCGAGTTCCATCGAGCCCGGGCGGCTCTCGGCCTGCTGCGGCTCATGCAGGGCCGGGCCGAGGAAGCCACGGATCTCATCGAGCCCGCGTGGCGCGGCTACCAGCGCTATGCGGCAAAGGAAGACACCGAGATCCTTAGCGTTGCCAACAACCTCGCAGGCAGCCTGGCGGAGCAGGCGCGCTGGGGTGAGGCCATCGCGGTGTTTGTCGAGACGCTCGCCAAGATGCGCGCTGTGCTCGAACCGGAGGACTCCAGGATCTTCACCACTCTCCTCAACCTTGCCACCCTTCACTCTAACCAGGATGAACTGGGACTTGCACTGGAGCGCTATCGAGAGGCACTCGATTGGACGATCGAGCATCTCTCCGAGTCCCACTCCGAACGACTGAACGTTACGGAGCTCAACGGCTACCATCTCGTCCTGATGGGACGGGCAGAGGAGGCCCTCCCTCTTTACCGCGAGCTGATACGAGCAAGCCAACTCAATCCGAAGCTCAATGCGGTGCAACGAAGCACATTCCGCATCGGCCTCGCCCGGTGCCTGGTCGCTGTTGGGGAGTATCGAGAAGGGGTCGAGGCCTTCCAGACGGCGATCGAAATGGAGAAGACGCGCCTGGAGAGCAGCGATGGTGAGTGGATGGCAGGGCTAGAGGAAGAGCTCGCCGAAGCCAAGCGTCTCAGCGCAGAAGCAGACGTGGACTAGTGAGCCCGACCAAAAATTTCTCGGTATCCCGTGGCGGCGGCCCCCGGGCCCGCAGATCTCTCACTGTGAAGAACCAACCAACCGTCCCCGACCCCGTCCCTCGACCGGTGGACGAATCCCCTGAGGAGCAAGAAGCCCTCGACGCGTGCGAGAGCGGGGATTCGTCCAAGCTAGGCGCGTTCCTGAGGACCCAGGAGCCGCGCCTGAGAAAGATCGCCCGGACCCACCTCGACCCGCGAATCGCCAGCCGCGTCGGGCCCGACGACATCCTGCAGGAAGCCTTTCTCGACGTCACCCGGCGCATGGACGAGTACCTGGCCCAGCGGCGCAGCGGCACCGAGCGGCGCCTCCCTTTCTTCCTCTGGG
>CALHGQ010000676.1 GCA_938030175.1 uncultured bacterium
AGGGCCACTCGTGGGAGAGCGACGGGCTCGATGACATCGCGATCTCCCCCGACGGGAGGCTGTGCGCGATCGCCTCCCATAGCTGGTTCGTGCGATTGGTGGAGCTGGGTTCCGAGTCAGTGATCCTCGACCTGCCGGGACATGCGAGCTGGGTGCGCAACGTTTCGTTCTCCCCCGATGGATCTTCCCTCGTTTCCACGGGTTCAGCGGCTGAGGTGATGGTGTGGGACACGGTGAGCTCCGAGGAACGCATGGCGGCGCTGGACGAACGACTCGCGCTCGAAAGGGCCGGTGCGGCGCTTGTCTCATCGCAGCTCGGGCGCCCGGTGAAGACGCTGGAAGACGTGGCGGAGGCGCTTGCGATCATCGACCAACAACCGAGCGGGCATGCGGAACTCCAGCGCGCCGCACGGGCCTATCTGCACGGCCTGCGCGACGAGAACCTCGAGGAGTATTGGCAGTGGGAGCTCGTTAGCTCCACCGGCGAGCCGCGGCGCTTCCTGGCACTCGGCGCGAATGCCTACTACCTAGCCCAGCAGCGCCACGAGGTGGCCACGGCGAAGAGCCAGCGGCTGGCGGCACTCTCGGCGGTGGTCCGTGGGGACAAGAGGTACGGGCCGGTGCACGCGGGCGGCACGAGGGCGATGCTCGGACCCGCCGCCGACCTCGACCCAGTGCTGATCGCCATCGAGTCGATTCTCGAGGACGCGTCGCCGGCGTCCCTCGATCGGCTGGAGCAGCGGGTCCAGGGCATGGGGCCATCGCTGGCGGTCAAGACGGCGCTGCGGCTGATCGAGGGCTCGCGCCCCGTGGAGGAGCCTCCAGGGGAGCCGGAGGGCAACCCCGCTGATGGGCCGGCTGAGGCTGCCCCCGGCGACCCTGACGGAGCAGCTGCCATCGACCCGGAGGGTGAGCGCGCGGCGGGGACCGGCAAGGCGGGTGGGGACGGCGCCCCCGATAAGTAGGACTGGGCTACGTGAGGCCGGGCTCAGTAGACGCTGCGCTCAGTGACACGGGGTCAGGTCGCACTCAGGCAAGTAGGCCGGGGACGGCCCGGGGGATAAGTGGCGCCGATCCTTGGGGCCCGTCGGTGAGTACAGCCAGCGACGCCGAGGGGTAGGGCCGAGGAGCGGCGCAGGCGGGCGACCCAGGCCATCGAGCCCGGCCGGTGGCTCCGACGGGTGACCCGACTGCTGGTCCGGCTCCTGGTCCGACTGCTGGACCAACTGCTGGCCCGACCACAGCCGCCAGTTTGACAGTCCCCGATCTTCCTTGAATCGCCGCTGCCACGTTGGCAGCGCCCCCACGACCAGCCCGTCAACGGCCCGCGAAGGCTGTGGGCCCCGCCCCCCTCCCACGGGGCCACGAACCGCGCTCGCGGGGGCCTGGGGCCTACATTCGGGCGTGCGTCGGGGGCCGCGGGCGCCCCCCGCCTGGGTGCCCGGCCCAGCTCGGCACGCAGTTTGCTTTCAGTCCATGGACCGCGAGATCACTCGCGCCCTTATCCATGGAACGACGCATCCTCATAGCCGACGACGACGCCGATGTGCGCCAGGGAGCCGCTGAGCTCCTGGGCAGCGTGGGCCTCGAGGTCATGCTGGCCGGCGACGGCGAGGAGGCGATCCACCTCGTGCGTCGGTCGCTGGACCTGGGCACGCCCCTGCACCTGGCCCTCGTGGACGTGCACATGCCGCCCCCGGTGGAAGCCGCGCCGGTGAGCATGGACGGGGACGATGGTGGCCTGGCGCTGTTCTCGCTCCTGCGCGGCAGCCGCCCGGAGCTGCCCTGCATCCTCTGGTCCGGCGAGGCCTCCCAGGGCGTCGAGTCCTGGGCCCTCCGCGAGGGCGCCAGCGCGTTCTTGCGCAAGCCGGTCAAGCCGCTCGTTCTCCGCGAGGAGATCCAGCGCGTACTGAAACTTCACTGGGGTGCGGCGGGCTGATCTCAGCCTTCCACGCGCCTTAGCGAACGACGACTTCGGAGCACTGCTGCACACAGGTAGCGCTCCACACTTCCTCAACTGACCCACTTTCTTTCCTCCTCACTGCATTCAGAGAGCGCGCAGTAAGCGCTCAACCAAAGACATGGCCACCAAGACCAAGAAGAACGTTGCCATCCGCCCCCTCGGTGACCGCGTGCTCATCCAGCGCGTTGAGGCTGAAGAGAAGACCGCCGGCGGCATCCTCCTTCCCGAGAGCGCCAAGGAGAAGCCCAAAGAGGGCCTCATCATGGCTGTCGGCGAAGGCAAGACCCTCGACAACGGCGACAAGTCGACGTTCAGCGTCTCCAAGGGCGACCGCGTCCTCTTCACCTCCTACGCCGGCACCGACGTCAAGTACGACGGCGCGGAGTACATCATCATGCGCGAAGACGACATCCTCGCGATCGTTGGCTGATAGAGCCCTGTAGCTCCCCCTTCACTCGTACAACCACGCATCAACCATGTCAGCCAAGCAGATCAGCTACGACTCCACCGCTCGCGAGCACATTCGCGAAGGTGTGAAGAAGCTCGCCCGCGCCGTGAAAGTCACGCTCGGGCCCCGCGGCCGCAACGTCATCATCGAGAAGTCGTTCGGTAGCCCCACCGTCACCAAGGACGGCGTCACCGTCGCCAAGGAGATCGAGCTCGAGGACGCCTACGAGAACATGGGCGCCCAGCTCGTGAAGCAGGTGGCCCAGCGCACGAACGAGGCGGCCGGCGACGGCACCACGACCGCCACCGTTCTTGCCGAGGCCATCTTCGAAGAGGGCCTCAAGAACGTCACCGCCGGTGCGAGCCCGGTGGGCCTCAAGCGCGGCATCGACGCCGCCGTCAAGGCCTCCATCAAGCAGCTCCAAAAGATCTCCACGCCCATCAAGGGTCACCAGGAGATCGCCCAGGTCGGCGCCATCGCGTCGAACAACGACCACGAGATCGGCGAGATGATCGCCCAGGCCATGGACCGCGTCGGCAAAGACGGCGTGATCACGGTCGAGGACGGTCGCGGCATGGAGACCGAGGTCGAGTGGGTGGAAGGAATGCAGTTCGACAAGGGTTTCCTGTCGCCGCACTTCGTCACCGACACCGCCAAGATGGAGTGTGTCCTCGAGGACGCCCTCGTCCTCGTCCACGAGAAGAAGATCAGCTCCATCAAGGACATGATCCCGATGCTCGAGCAAGTGGCCCAGTCGGGTCGCCCCCTGCTCATCATCGCCGAGGACATCGAGGG
>CALHGQ010000677.1 GCA_938030175.1 uncultured bacterium
TCTCCGTTGGCGTCGGCCTGACCGTTCTTGGGCCCGTCGACCATGATTCCCTCGTCGATGCCGGCGATGATCTCGTCGAGTTCCTGCTCGCCCGGTGCGATGTAGGTGTTGCGCATCCGAATGAGCGGCTCATCGTCGTACTCCCACGCACGGCTGTTGCCGGTGGGGGCGACGCCTTCACGTGCGGCGGTGTGCCGGTCGTGAAGGTAGCTCTTGAGCATGCCGTTCTCGATGATCGTGACCTTGGACGCATGGACACCTTCGTCGTCGACGTCCAGGGTGCCGCCGGCGCCGTCCGTGAACTCAGAGACACCGCTATCGCAGAGGGTCACGAGATCGGACGCCACCCGCGTTCCGATGCGGCCCCGCGCGCAGGAGCCCGCTTCGACGAAGTCCGCTTCCACCGTGTGCCCGACCGCTTCGTGGGTGAGGAGTCCGACGATAGAGGGGGAGAGCAACACCTTCTGGCGGCCGCCGCTGGGATACGGTGCAGACAGAAGGTCCACCGCCATGCGGGCGGCTCCGTCGCCGAGCTCGTCCGCGGAGGCTCCCCGGAACAGACAGTCCCACGCGCCGGTAACCCCAACGGACCGAGCGCCCCGCTGGAGTTCGCCTCCATCCTGGGCAACCGTCATCACCCGCAGCTCGGGCCGGGCCACGCGCGTCCACGCGCTGGCTCCGTCGCTGGTCACGATGCCCTTCTCTTCGAAGATCTCCGTGTAGCCCGACGAAGCGCTGACGATCTTGGTGCTCTGCCCACGGGCGTGGCTCTCGAGGTCCAGGACCAGCTGGAGCCGCTCGTCGATCGGGGCACCGTTCAGCGCCTCGTATCCGATGGCGTCGAACTGGCCAACGGCGAGGTCGGTCTTGGGTGGAGCCGCCAGCTTGTCCTTACGCGAAGAAGCGGACGCATGGGCCGCTGCTCGCGCCGTCTCAATCGCGCGGCGCACTGCCCCGACCTCGAGGCTGTCTGTCGAGGCGAACCCAAACGTCCCGCGACTCAGGACGCGGACGCCGACACCGGTGTGCTCGGACACCTTTGCCTGGTCGACGCGGCCTGCCTCGACGGCGACGGAGCGGGTGCGCTTGGCGTGGTAGCGGAGCTCGACATGGTCGTCGCCGCCATCGAGGCGCAGCGCGTCATGGAGAATGGGTCGTGGATCATTGGAAGCCATAGCCCCAGCCTAAGCCTTCGCTGGGCCGAATCCGAGGGTAGACCTAGGAGGCCGTTGACAATGGCCGCACTTAGCCGCAGCCCCCGCCCTCGAAGCCCTGGCTGCGTGGCTCGAACAGGCCCGGAGATCTCCCTATGACGGGCCTTCGAGCGCCGTGCCAGGACTTCGCTGGGCGCCACTGCTAAGCACGGCCTTTCTCAACGGCCTGCTTGCGCAGATGGGCTAAGCTCTCCCGCCCATGTCCTCCGCCAACCCCCAGCGCCCCACGTCACGACCCCGTGAGCGCCGCACCATCGCGCGCAACCGGAGCGCGACCCACGAGTACCTGATCCTCGACGAGATCGAGGCCGGGATCGTGCTCTATGGCACCGAGGTCAAGAGTCTCAGGGGCGGGCGCTGCTCGCTACAGGAGGCGTACTGCATGATCCGCAACGGCGAGCTGTGGCTGATGCAGATGCACATTCCTGAGTACGCCCAGGGGAACATCCACAACCACAAGATGGTGCGTGAGCGCAAGCTCCTCGCCAAGCGCATGGAGATCAACAAGTGGGATCGCAAGGTGCGCGAGAAAGGCACCACGCTGATCCCGCTGGAGATCCTTTGGGACGGCTCGCTCGTGAAGCTCCGCATCGGCCTCTGCAAGGGCAAGAAGCTCTATGACAAGCGCCAGGCCAAGCGTGAGCGCGACGACAAGCGTGAGATGGCGCGGCAGGCCAAGTCCGGCCGGTACGACAACTAGCCGCCTGGCCGGCCACGCGTTTTGGAGAGCTCGGTCCCGTAGCTTGGGAACTGAGCGACGGCCTCGTCGATGCGGTCCGCTGTCTGCTCTGGGGCTGGCTTCCTGAGGTCGAGCCGACGCCAGACGCTGCGCATCGGAAGCATGTTCGGAATCTCCTGGTAGCGCGCGGCCGTCCTCGGGTCGCCGCGGAGCGCGGCCACGAAGCGCTTGGCCACGGGAGCCATTCCCTGCGGCCGACTCGGCACCAGGATGAACGCGGGGTTCTGCGCGAACATGTCATCGAGCATCGCGGTGCGCTTGGCTCCGAACTCCGGGGACGAATCGGGGATGGGCAGGAACGCGGCTGCCTGGGGCGTCACGAGTCCCCGGATGTCCCAGATCGGATTGCGCGCGAGCGCGCCGATGAAGCCGATGTCGGGGCATGCGATCGCTTCGTCCCTCGGCGCTTCTTGGAGGATCATCCAGGCGTCGAGTTCTTGGCGGCCGGGCTCCCAGGGAAGTCCTGCCGTCTCGACGACACGGCCGGGCCATGCGCCGCGGGGCTCGACGGCGAGCTTGATGTTGTGCTGCTTGTCGTAGCCGCGCGTGCCTTGATCGTACGCCCCGAGCGCGATCAAACCCGCCATCGCAGCGGGGACGGCGTAGCGCTGGCCGCGGGAGATGAGCCGTGCGATGCGCTCGACGCCGATGGCGCAAGAGATCGCCAGGAACGGCAATGGCGGAACGAAGAATCGGTACCGCGGCATCCAGTCGGTGAAGGCGTAGGCGATGAACACGAGGCCGGCCACGGACATCGCCCATGCGGCGGGGGGGAGGCGGCGGAGTCCAATGAACGCGCCGATGATCCCTGTGACCCAGAGGCCCGCGAACAGCGGGCCTTGCCCAAAGAGGAAGCGCGTCCCGAGGAACTTCTCGAAGTTGCCCCCAAAGAACGAGCTTCCGCCACCGAGCTTGGCCGTGTGCGTCGCAGGGAGGAGGCCCCCAAAGTAGGCTAGCCCAAAGACCTCGTACGCGGCGATCGGCACGGCAGCCACGAGGAACCACATGAGGTCGGCGCGACCCAGCGCAGGCCTGTCCTTGGCGAGGAAGCGCCGCACGACAATATAAAGCCCGTACGCGGGGGCCTCGGGTCGGCTCGCCCAGCAGAGAAAGAACAGCACGGCGGAAAGCGGCAGGATCGCCGCCGATGGATCGCGCAGGCGAACGCTGAGCTCCTTCTCGAAGCGCAGGACGAAGAGCACAAGCAGCAGGCCGAAGCTCGCTGTCTCGAGCCCTGCGATAGCCCAGAGGGCCAACGACGCGTTGGTGGCAACGATCGCCGCGGCGCCGAGCCCGACCGAGGCGCTGCCTCCCACGCGGCGCGCCAATAGATAGGTCAGCGGCACCATGGCCGCGCCCGCAAGAAGGCCAGAGCCCTTGAGCCAGAGCACGATGGGGGCACCAGCCACCAGACCGACAGCGGACCAGACCGTCCAAAGCGGATTCGAGATCCCCTCGACCCGCTCCCCAAGGTTCCAGGCCAGCTCCCCGTGCTCCACGAGGTTTTGGGCGTACCGGAGGCTGATAAACGCGTCGTCGACGGTGTAAGGCCAAAACGAGAGCGCGCTTCCCACGAGGAAGGCGCTCAAAAGAGCCAAGAGCCCGACCACGAGGGCAGCCGAGGGCCCACCAGCGTCAGTCGGCGTGCCCGCCGGGGCGTGGGGGGAAGGATTTTCTGACTGCATGCCGGGGCCCAGCATAGGGAGCCAGCCCCGGACTTCCCCCGACTTACCGGGCCACTTGCTACGAAGCTGCCCGCCAGGAACGCCCCGTAAGACCACTTCCAAGGTTGAGGTCTCCCCGGGTGCCCCCTAAGCTTCCCCCGCTGGCATCGCCTCGGGCGCGAGTCGAGGCCGGCGACAATGGAACGGGGGCGCACTGGTTTCGACCGGTCTTCATGTGCCGCTGGGCTGCGTGCCGAGGATCCCAGGTCACCTCGCTAATCATCCAGGGAAAGGCAATTTACTTGCCGACAACAACTACGCACTGGCAGCTTGATCTGCCCGTTGCTGCAGAGAGTGCCCATGGCTCTGCAGGAACGTCATTCAGTGGGCTGGTCGCAAAGCCGCGCCTCAGGGCCGAGCGACGAGACATTTCTGAGGCTGGTCATCGAGCAACGTGCCCACGGGCGGCTTGGCGACGAGATCTTTGCCGGTGGGATACGCACGTAGACGCTTGGATGAGCTCTGATTCTGGGACGGGGGTTCGACTCCCCCCGCCTCCACCATTTCCCTTTCGCATTGGCCCGGTTCTGTAGTGCGGCTCTTCAGCCAGCACACAGTGCAGGGACCTGCCGGTTCGTCCGGTGAGGTGCGATGACGGGTGGGCCCGCGCCCTTCGAGTGACAGAAGGCTCCCGGCGCCTTGACGCCGAGGAGTCGGCTGCAAGGGGCGGACTGCTTCACAAGAATTGAAAGAAGGTGGGGGAATGGGTGCGGGCTTTCTCGCTGGGATGGTGAGTAGGGAACTCGCCTCCGTCCTTGAACCGGGTGGTGAGCGGACTGCTCTTTCGCCGCTGGAGTGAGCAACCGCATCACGACGGCTTTGCCCGTACCTCTTCACAACCCAAATGCCGCGCCAGGAAACTTCGCGGGAAAGAATGCGGAACAGATTGATACACCGATTCGTCCCATGAAGGCCGCGGAGTGGAACCGAGCCAGGGGCGGCAAGCCCTCCCATTGGCATCCCTCCGAGCTCGCAGCGCTGCGCGGCCCAATCGAGCCCATCGTTGGTTCATTGGCTGCCCGTTCGCCATCAACGCCTGCCACGCGCCCCTAACTCCAGAGCGCTCTGCTCACTTTCTTGCGAGAGGTCACTCCGTTGGAGAGCCTCCTCTAGGAACTGAACGCACAGCGAGTACGGAGTACTGCAACCTCTCTCGCTGCGACATCAGCGATGTTTGATTCGGGCGTGTAGCTCAGGCGCCAGACGGCCTGACAGAAGTAGCGATGCACATGGGGCATTCATCGCACATCACCCATTCGCCGCGCCGGCTCGTTCGCGTCCGCAAGAGGACAAAGAGCGCGAAGGAACTCCCGGACCTTTGTCGTCGCGTCGCCCCAACAATCCTCACCGGGCCACCCCCAGAATTTCTCCCGCCACACGACTGCAACCAACCCTCAGGAGACACCGATGTCGACCTTTGCGCCCTTCCCCAGCAAGCTCGCTATATGGCTTATGGCCCTTGTCTGCGCCATGGCAATCTGCCTACCCCAACTCTCTGACAATCCACCGCTCACCGCTGAATTCATCGAAGAGCCCACTGCGCCGAACGAGCACACAAGCGCCCCAAACATGTCCGAGATCGCGAGTGCCTCGGCCGAAAGAGTTGAGATCGGGCGTAACGCCGTGGTCGGGAGCACAGAGCCCCCACTGGAAACGTCGAAGCGAATCGACTCGATCGAGGTGGATTCACCGCCCCCGACTCGCGAGCCAACCCGCGTTCAAGTCGACGGGAGACAAAGTCCTGGCGCTGGCCGACTTCACAGGGCCAAAGAAGCGCGCGGCCCCCGCGAGCCGGGCCGAGACACTCGGCACACCCACGGTCAGAACAAGGCCGTCGAGGACAACAGAGGCAGGCAAAAGAGGCGCCAACCACCGATGGGGACGCCCGCCGTCGCCCTCAACATCCCCTACGAAGGTCGGGTCACCGAGTCGATCGGAGCCGCAAGTGCACAGCTCGTCAAGGAGACCACCAAGCTTCACGTCGACCGACTCGAAGCGATCCATCTTGCCCCGGAGCGAACTCGGGTGGACGCCTCAAGCATCGATGCGTGCATCGTGGCTCAGCTGCGATGGCTTAGCACCCAGCTGGTCCCCGTAGCCCTGAAGGAGTGGCTGAGGACTCCCATGTCGGATCCAGAGTTCTTCAACGCCTCCATCACCGTGGCCACTCTCCTCGATCTCATGGGGGATCCGCGAGGCGCAGCACTCGTGCTTGAGAAGGCGGAGCACTTGGTCCCTGGCTTGCAAACGCGACTTCCGCTCCAGTGCCTTAGTTTCCAACTGGTCCTGATGGAGCTGCACCAGCGTCTAGGAGAACGAGCGGACACGGTGGCGGACTGGGCCATCGTTTCCAGGCTCGTCGACGACGTCTCCGCCATTGCAGCGGACTTTGCACCGCGTCGAGCGCAAGAAGCGGGCACCCTCGTTCGAGTCGCGCTGGATCTTGGGCGTGACTGCTGTCCGCCCAAAGACCTCACGGGCGAACGCTGGTACCTCGACACCCAAGAGTGGTGCCGGTATGTCGTTAGTGGCCCGATCATCGAACGCATCAAGGGCCTCACCGGACCCGACGCAGAGCGCCTAATGCACCAGATGCAGGACCTTGAGATGCGCATCCTGGACGACGCCACAACGCCCCTGGGGCAGTGTCACGAAGGGGCCACGCTTCGCTTGCTCAAAGCCGAGCGGGAGTGGAACCAACTGGCCGATGAGGTCGTGAGACTCTTTGGGCACAGCGCCGCCAAGGATCTTTGCGGCGACTGGCAAGCCCGCGTCGCTGGCACCGGCGCCTGGCTCGTGTCGATTCGCCGCGTCGGGCGGCCGGAGTCTGGATCAGGGGGGCGCACCGTAGCTCGCAGCGGCGACTACTACTTGGCCCATCTACTGAAAGCCGATGGGACCCTTCGGGTCACTGAGCTCGCCTTAGGGAACGTCATCGAAGAGCTGCTCGAGAGCTGGCGCTTCTGGTCACGTGGAGCCGGTTCGATAGAGCAGATGCAGCTCATCGACTACGTGCTGGGCGGGGCCGTTCGAATCACCGCGTTCGATCCCATCCTGGCGGCCCTCGATGGGGAATCCGAAGATGTCCCTCTCCACTTGTCGCTCCATGGAGCGATTCAGGAAGTGCCGTTCGGGTCACTTCCGATGGCTGGCCAAAACCCAGTTGGGCAGAGTGTCATCAGATCGGGCGAAGTACGAACCATCTCCCGCCTGAGTCAGCTCGGTACGGCCCCGGTCCCATTCATTCCTCAGGGGGCGGCGGCCCGGGCTCTTATCGTTTCCGACGTGGACTTCCATGCCCAGGGCCCCTTCGCAGCCGGGCTGATTCCACGCGGCATATTGGCCGGTACGCCCCGCGAAGCGGAAGCGATCGTGGCCGCCGCCGCTGGACACGACCAGGTAGCTCCCATTGAACTGACCGGGACCCAAGCGACTGTCACCACCCTGCGCCAATACGAAGGCCGCTACCAGACTCTACATATCGCCTCCCACGGGGAAGCCATCCCTGCGGCTTGCCAAACCCGGCAAGCGGGTTCCCCATTTGCGTCGCGGTACGGCATCGCCGTGAGGTGGCTGGCATCGGCCGCAAGTAGCGGTGTGGTCCTTTCGGGCGGAACATGCCCAGAGCTGGGGCTGACGAGGCCGCCCTATATCCTGACCGGTCAGGAAGTACGACTCATGGACATGGGGGAGTGCAGCCTCGTTGTCCTCGCGACGTGCGGAGTCAGACCACCTATCCATGGCCTGGGATGGGACGCCAGCTCCCTCGCCGCCGCCTGGCTCCAGGCAGGGGCTGGCACCGTTGTCTACAGCCTTTGGGAAGTCGACGACATCATCAACGCCGAGTTCATGGGCTACTTCTACGGAGCACTCTGGGGCGACAGCCCCAGTCCCCGCGAGGCCCTTGAGTCCGCCAAGACGAAGATGGTCAAGCAAGGGCACCGAGTGCACGCGTGGGGGGGCTGGGTGCTCATGAACTAGCCGGCTAAAACGAGTTGCAGGCGAGCCAATGACGACTCGCCTGCGATCATTCTCTTCTCGCCAGCGGCTCGCGGGGAAGCCAAAGAGGGTTGGCTAACACAAGGTGCCAGCCAGAACTGTGTCTCTCTGCGCCCCATCGAGCATGGACTCTTCCGACTACGGAATTGCGGGGGAGGCGGAAACCGCTCACTCAAGTTGCCGGTTCTTTGGACCCGATCCTGCTCCCTGTTCGCCTGAGAAGGGAGACCTCGCGCCGATGCCGGGCAGCACCAGAAAAATAATGAGTGGAAAGCCTGAATGCCCGCGAGCCAACCCGAGCTTTCCCATTGCCGTGAATCTCTTGCGCCGGGCGCCGTACCCAATACGACGCCCATCGACCTTCCCAGAAGCCACGAGCCGTCTCCGATGACAGAAGACTACGAATCTGCCCTCAATGACCTGCCGTGCGCGGAGGTTTGGGCCAGGGCCCAGGCGAATGATCGCCAGGCCATCGCGTACCTCGCTAGCAGGATCCGACTGTACGTACAGTCAAAAGCCAAGAGCTTAGTCAAGCTAGCGGAAGTCGAGGATCTCGTTCAGGAGGTAGCGCTTTCGGTACTGGGCTCTCTCTGCTCACTTCGGTGCCCAAAGAACTTTGAAGGCTTCCTCTGGAATCGAGCAAGGGCGAAGGCCAAGCGCATCCAAAGTCGAAGACCTCGACCCATGGACGTTGACGCCGAGATCCTTGAGAACGCCGCCGACCCGGCGCCTCCACCGGGAGCTGAGAGTATCGAGCATGAGTTGAGGGCAGCCCTCCGCGCGTGCCTTGAACAACTCCCGTCGAGGCTGCGGAGCTGCGTTCAACGGCGGTACACCAACTCAGAATCGGCTCGCGAGATCGCGCGAACCCTGAGCCTCTCCCACACGGCCATCAACGATCGGCTCCGGTCGGGACTGCATGCGCTCAGCATGTGCCTTGAGAACAAGGGGGTGCAGGTTTGACCTCAACGAGCATCCCTAGCGGCGCGGACTTTGAGAGCGCGCTCCGTTACCTCGATGGCGAACTCTCCGAGACCGATGAGATGCACTTCGAGATGCGACTCTCCGAAAACCCGACCCTCTCGGCCGAATTCGATCGCCTCGCGGCGCTCAACCTGGCGCAGCGTCAGCTTGCGGCCCTCCCATTAGGTACGGAAGCTTCCGACAACGAGCCAGGCTCCTCGAACACCACCGCTAGACCGGGGAGGGCTGAGACCGTGCGTCACACATTTCAACTCTGCGCGGCACTCACGGCGGGGATGCTAGGGGTCGCCAGCATTTCGTGGTTCCTCCTCCGGCAGTCCGGTGGGGATCCGCAACAGGACGGCAGGCTCGCCTCGAGCGCCCCCTACATCCCGGGCCACTTCGATAGTCCCAACCTGCCACGCGGGGGGGAAGCCGGGGAGTCCTATCAGCTGCAATTCGAAGACAAGCGGCTTCATTCCGAAGTGTTCGTCATAGGCATAGATTCAGACGGAAAGCTGCAGCTCCTGCCCGCATCGCCTGATCCCGAGTCAACACCTACGGCTGAGCCCCACGCAGGAGTCACGTACCGGCCGCACGGCCGCAGCCAGCTCACCGAAGCGATCCGTAGCGCGGTCTCCTCCGGTGCCTTCACCTGGCCGCCCGCGGCACCTTCGATGTCGCGGCTCGTCGCGGGCTACCGCCCCCAAGCACCGTCGCTCTTCATGGAAGAACTTGCGGTCGAACTAGCGCGCAGTCCGACGACTTCAATCTCGCTCTTGATGGAATGGCTGGAGGGTCAAGGCGTCGAGTGGATGGTGTTCGCTGTGGAGAAGTGACATCGAGTGGATGCCGCCGAGTGCAGCCGCCATCGAATCCCTGAAGAAGTGCCTGATTCAACCTTCCACCTGACCAGTTGCGAGCGCCTTGCTTGTGGCGGGCGAAGACCCGCCGCCCATCTCGGGCTCTTCCGCAAACACATTCAACCATGGCACTCCAAATGAAAGTTCTCAAGCAACTCGCCTGCGTCGCAGGCTCAGTCTTCGCCTGCGTAGCACTCGCGACCATCACCGGCGCAACGACCCTTCTTCCCCAGAATTCCGCGACGCTCCCGCCTCCGGTGGTGACGATCGAGGTCACAAGGGAAGTCGACTTCAAAGACCTGGACCTCATGCACCTCGACTACAAGCTGAGCCGACTCACGGATGCGGTCGCCGCATACATGTCGATGCAGACAGAGTCGCTGATCATCGAGGACCTCGCATACGACCTCCGTATGGATGGATGGACAGTCGCCGCAACCCGCGAAGATGACCTCAGCTATCTCTACATCATCGATGAGAACGGAGACGTCCGCGAGATCTGCTACGAAAGAGCGGGCCTCGTGGTGTCGGACGACGACGATCCCAAGCTCATGGTGGAGGTCGTCATTGCCCAAGAAGTGTAGCGCTCGCGGTGCCAGCAGCCCCTTAGCTCTTGGCTAGGGCGTCTTGCTCCGCTTGCTTCCGCTCCCATGGCGCGGGGTGGCCTTCTTCGGCCTCCCCGCGCCAACTTGTGTCCATTTCTGCTGTCTGAGGTATAGTCAAACCCCGTCTTGCCAACCCGCACCCAGCTCAGGTCAACCCCGTTGAGGCCCGCCGCGCGAATGACCACCACTGATCCCCCCGATCCAGCGCCTGTCATCCAAGGGGCGGCGGTAACGCTCGATCTAATCGAGCGCATCCGGAGTGGCGACTCTCTGGCCTGGGAGTCGCTCCACGGGCGCTATCGCGAGGCCCTCACGCGCCTCGCCCGTGGCCGACTGTGTGGTGATGTACGTCGACGTTTGGACACCGAGGACATCGTTCAGTCCACTTTCATCGCTGCCCATGAGAGCCTGGAGGGCTTTGAGCATCGCGGGCCTGGGAGCTTCCATGCGTGGCTTAGGCAGATCCTCACAAACCGCCTCATGCAGCGGCAAAGGGATCACCTTTGCGACCAGCGGGACGCACGTCGCCACGCGGATGCCGACGCACTCTTCGCCGAGCACGACAGCGGAGCCGTCACGCCCGACGAGGCACTGCAAGCCGCCGAAGAGCAGCTTCTCTTCGCGGAAGCACTGACCGAGCTGCCGGAGCGCGCCCAAGAGGTACTGATCGCCACACAGATGGAGGGTGAATCCGTCGCTTCCGTGGCCGCGAGAATGAACCTAAGCGTGGCAACGATTCGGCGAGCTCGAAGCGAAGCGATCGCCGCACTCACAAAGAAGCTCGATTAGGGGCGAGCGTTCTCCACACGACCTGGACTTATCAAACGGACGGGTGCATTGGGAACGACGCTATGGATCAAGCTACGCCACAAGAACATGACGTCATCGAGCTCTTGGATGAGTACATGACCGCCAAGGAAGACGGCGGCCATGTGGACATCGAAGAGCTTGAAAGACGCGCGGGATCGAACGCAGCAGAACTGCGCAAGCACATCAAGGTGGCTGAACGAGTCGCCGATCTTTCGCGCCTCATTGCGGTCGAAGATGACTCGCAGGACGCCGTCGAGCAGATCGGTCGCTTCCAGACCCTCAGCGTGCTCGGGACCGGCGGGTACTCCAAGGTCTACTTGGCTGATGACCCCGAACTGGACCGTCAGATCGCCCTGAAGGTCTTGCCACTCTCGACGGGGGGAGATCATCAGTCCACGATGGCCGAAGCTCGCTCGTTGGCCAAGCTGGACCACCCATCCGTCGTGAAGGTCTACGAGGTGGGGGAGGTTACTGAACGTGGCGGGATGGCCTACATTGCCATGGAGAGGGTCAACGGCCCCGACCTTCGATCGGTTCTCAAGCAGCTCCAGGCGTTGGACCAAGCTAGCTCGACGGGGGAGATCGTCGAGGGGGCGCACGAGCTCGCGTTCGCGAAAGCGCTCAGGTCTACGGCAGCGAAGTGCAAGCTCGTGGCACGCATTGCGAGGGCGCTCGCGTATTGCCATAGCATCGGAGTGGTGCACCGTGACCTCAAGCCAGAGAACATTCTGCTCGAAGGGAAGCTCAACCCGAAGTTGATCGACTTTGGCATGGCACGTGAGGAGTCCGCGGACCTGAGCAACTTGACCCAGGGGCTGCGGGGCACCCCCGCGTATTTCGCACCGGAACAAGTCGACCGGGGCACCGGCGGAGCCAGCTTCGCGAGCGACCAATTTTCCCTTGGAGTGGTGCTCTACGAACTGCTCACACTGGCTCATCCGTTCCGGACCCAGACGTTAAACGGGACCATGAGTGCCATCTCCGCGAGCGCTCCGAAGCCAATCCGACGGCGCAACCCCGCGATCCCGCTTGACGTTGACCTCATCTGCTCGCGCGCCCTCAGCCGAGACCCGCAAGAGCGATACTCAAGCACCCTCGCACTCGCAGAAGATCTAGAGGCTTTCCTTGAGCACCGCGCCGTGTCTGTGCGCCCGCCCTCGATCTCTAGGCAGCTCGCCCTGCGAGCCCTTCGCTATCGAAAGTACATTGCGGTCGCGCTGGCTGCGTGCGCCGCGCTGATCTCGCTACTGATCATCGGACGCCTCGCCTCGTTCGCACAGGAGCGGCGCTCCCTTGAAGATTTCGTCGAGTTCAGGGAGCAGGCCGCCCGCTCGATCCATACCCCCGGGGCATTCGAAGAGCTATTCGAGGAGATCATGGGTCGACGAGAAGACGCGAAGTCGCTGGATCACTCGGTTCCGGGCCGGCTGGTCGGGCTCACGGCACAAGCCGACCTCGACCATCTGTGGGGGCAAGCCGTCGAGTCCCTTGAGCGCGAGTCGGCATCCCCAGAGCGACGGATCAGGCCGTCTGCGAACGACGAGAGCTTTCGCATGCACTTCCAGCGCTGGGGGAAGGTCTACTTCCTGGTCGATCGATTTTCGCCAGACGACGATTCCCTCCCTCTCCGATTCCTGAGTGGTGCGGTCCTATTACCCGCTGAGGGCAAGCTGCAGCGGGTGAGCCCAAAGAGCATGCCTGCCCTGCCGAAGTACGTTGAGGTCGAAAGTTGGTCGGAGCCCCTTCCCAGCGGCTTCTACCGATTCAGCACGACACTCGACGGCGAACCGATAGAGCGGGAGTTCTCGGCCAACACGGATGATCCTGCTTGGGCGCCCGCGCTCCACGGGTTGGACCCGGCCAGCCGGGCGGCGATGGTCCTTGTTCCCGCCGGGAGCATCGAGTCCCTTGACCTACCCATGGACGATGGGGGCCCGGCACCAGAGGTCTCGTACATGCCGTTTCGGATCGCTGAGGAGGTGGTCACTTGGGGCGAGTTCAGAGCGGCCTTTTCGGAGGAGGAACTCGGGAGCCTCGGTGTCCATGTGGTTGAGGAGGAGATCGGATTCGAGGATCGTCCAGCTGTGGTCGCCCTGGTCTTTGCACAGGAGTTCGCGGCACGCCGTGGCGCACGCCTGCCCACTGCGATCGAGCTGTTCGCGGGTGCGCGGCAGCGATTAACCCGCCAGGGGACGGACGTCACCAGCGAATGGACCTCGGCCGTCTTCGCCTCGAATCCCGACGCTGCGTACGCGCTGCCTTATGCCGAAGAGGGCGCCCCTGATCCCATGGTGCATTTCCACCTACTGAAATATTCGCGACGGGAGCCAACGCGGGCCAAGACGGGCTTCCGTCTTGCAACAAGCGCAACAGACTGAGCGTCCCTCTCGGAAACGGCTCATTCGAGAGCAGCGGCGAGACGCGGCCTGATGGATCTTCATCGGGCCGCGTCTTTCGTTTGCAGTGATTCCGTGAGCGCCCCATTGGTGCGCTGCACTTAGAGAAGCGCGTGCACCCGAGCGCGAGCCCACGGCAACCCGCTGGCTCGCGCCACAAGCGACCGAGCCCTGCTCACGCATTGGCCCTGCCATCGGGAACGGCACGCAAGCATCAGCTCCTACCCTAGATCAGTACCTATGAAACACGCCCTAACAAGCGCACTCCAAGCCGTCCCTCGCACGGTCCTTGTCGGTTCACTCACGGCCATCGCACTCAGCAGTCTCGCCGCCGCCAACGAAACCATTCGCCTGCGCAGTGGTCACTTCAACGGCGCCCCCGGGGGCGACTGCGCCCCAGCAGACGACACCACGTGCGTGCACAAGACAGATGCGTCGCCTCTGTCGGTTTCCCCCTTCTCGCCCACCGTGTTTGAGTGGTCCCGTGGGGCCACTCCGCCGCCCACCATCGGCTACGGTACTTCCATCTCTCGGGTCTTCGATCCGAACTTCTCGCCGCGACACAGCTTCAATAACGCACGCTGGATCAGCTGGATGGGATCGAACTCCTCCAACGTGGGAGTGCTGCACTGTCACACCTTCGAGGTCGCCACGACAGCCATTGCCTCAGCCACCATCGACCTCGAGTGGGCCGCCAAGCCTCAGCTCGGCGATCTTCCGGGTGGCAACAACCTCGACGGTGTCTACCTAAACGGCCAACCGATTGGGGCCGCTTTTAGAGGCGGATCCCCATTCCCCTCGACAACCGCCACGGAGGACATTGGGGGATTGCTCAATGTGGGCACGAACTACCTCTACTTCTACGTCCCATTGGACCCGGCTGGCGGCCAGAGCGGCGTCACCTACGAGGCCGACATTGTGATCGAAGGTCCGAATGCCGTTGACGTATTCGAAGACAACGACACGTGCGGAACCGCAGCGGTCATCCCGTTCGGTCAGTACGACGGGCTCAGCTCGTCGTACGACGACGAGGACTGGTACTCCGTCACGGTCCTCCCCGGCACCACGTTCGACGCCCGCGCGGTCTTCGACGACGACATCGGCGACATCGACCTGACGCTATTCGCTGACGACTGCCTGACCGTCCTCGAGATTTCCTGGTCGTTCGACGACATCGAGAGCGTGTCGTGGATGAACACGCAGGCGACGCCCGTCAAGGTTCACCTGCTGACAGCCATCGCGATCACGGAGCCCCTAGACACCTGCAACTCGTACGCGTTGACCATCGGCGCGGACACGTGCCCTGGTACGGAGGACGGATTTGATCCCAACGATAGCGTCCCGGCGGCCTACCCCCTGGGCACCGGCACCTACCCGAACCTTCACGTGACGGACACTTCGCCGGACTTCTATTCGTTCCAAGTCGGTCCCACCGATACGTTTGACATCGAGGTCCAGTTCTCCAACACCTACGGGGACATCGAGCTGGCGCTTCTCCGCGAGGACGGCTCCCTGGCCTTCCTCTCCAACAGCACCGACAACATGGAGTTCGGCTCGTGGACAAACCCGTCTGCCACGAACATCGAGACCGTGACCGCAGTGGTGTTCTTGAGTGCCACCAGCCCATTCCCATGCAACGACTACCGGCTCGACGCGGAGGGGGCGCTGGAACCGCCCCTCCTGAACATCGATAGCGCCGGGGTCTTCGACCTCGAGGGCGTCGGCGACGGCTCGACGTGGTGCATAGAAGTGACCCATCTCGGCTCAACGGAGACCCAGACCGTCTCTGGGCTTGCCGTTGGCTCAACCCCCGCGGAGATCGGTGACGCAATTCAAACAGCGGTCGTGGCCACGGGGCTACCCGTCAACGTCTCGTTCCCGAACGCCCTCGATCACAGTCGATTCAAGCTCGTCGAGGACCCGCTCAGCTTCCCGGCGAACCCCGTCACGATTCGATTCGGAGACGCGTCCTGCGCCAACTTCTGCGAGCCGACGACGACCGACGCGTGTCCTTTCAATCCGGTGGCTTCCCAGCTCATCCCGTTCGGCGGGCCGTTCTGCACCGTGACGCCGAACTCGACCGGCGGGGCCTCCTCCATGACTGCGTACGGCTCGAGCGTCGTCGCGGACAATGATCTCCTCCTTGACACCACAGGCCTCCCTGCGGGCACCGTGGGCTACTTTGTCGCTGGCAACGCTCAGAACTTCGTGCCGAATCCTGGGGGATCCCAGGGCAACCTCTGCCTGTCCGGGACGATTCTGAGGCTGGTTCCGCCGTCGCTTTCAACTGGGGCCGCGGGCACGCTCTCGGTGCAGATCGACGTCACGAACGTGGGGGGCCAAGGTGTGGCCTTCCTGCCTGGTGACACCTGGAACTTCCAGTGCTGGCACCGCGACGCCAACCCTTCGGTCACCTCGAACTTCTCGAAGGCCCTCTTCGTGAACTTCGAGTAGATCGAGCCGAGGACCTCATCCCAAGCTGCGCCGTGAGCTCGCCCTGGAGTTGAGCCCACGGTCCTGGCCCCGCCCATGCGCACACATGGGTGGAGCCTTCTTCATCGAGAATCGGGACGGGTGGGCCCCAAATCCGCTCTGCCGTGGCCCACTTAGGTCGACGCTGCGCCGTCTAGGGCCTTCTCCAGACGAGCCGCGAGGTTGTGTGGACCTACGCTTGCATCCCGTGGGGCACCTCGGGACACTCACCGGCGATGGATACGCGTCATATGGGAGGGCTTTTGGGCCCCAAGGGCCTCCTGTGGCTCGGTGTGGGAACCCTCACTTTCCTGGCGGGGTGCCGGACGGCGACCGTCGCCACACAGAACCTCGATGCGGTGCTCGGCTCCTCCGATCGCTTTGAGTACACGGCAGCGACCACGGGCGTCTGGACTGATCTCGTCTCGTCGAGTGTCGGCGCCCTCAAGAGCCTTGGACGATCGCGAGCCGTCGCCCCCGAGGAAAAGGCAGTGCCCAACCCCTCCAAGGTCGCGCTCAAGAACCTGATCGAGCTGGCGACGTCCGATGAAGGACCGGAGGATTGGCTCCACAACGAACAGGTGCGCCTCTTTACGCGCTACGCCACGTCGGCACCGAGCCAGCTCTGCCGCGAGCGCGCGGTGCTCGAGCTGGTGCCCCATGCGCAGCGCCTCGGCGTGACGGAGCCCTACGAGATGCTCGAAGACGCCGCCAACCAAAGCGAGCTGCGGCAAGTGCTCGAAGGGTTGGTGGATGCGACCCGCCGCATCGTCGCCGAACGCGGGCAGGTTTCAGACACCGCGCGCGCGGACTTTGACGCCGCGGTGTCGGTGCTGGAGGCGACGCGACTCAACGTGGCGGGTGGCTCGCGGCTCCTGCGCGCCATCGGCCCCTTCTTCAAGGGCTCTGGCCTGCCGAGCGAGCAAAAGAACCAGCTCGCCGAGCTCTCGCTGAAGGTCCAGAAGGACATCGTTCGCGAAGCGCTGTACGCGGGAATCGTGGATCGCTCGGACATCGTTCGCTCGGCCGGAATGACGTCCAACATCGCCGTCTACGGCGAGGACTTCGCGATCGAGGCGCTCCTTTCCCTGGTGCCGCGCCAGAGCGTCGCGGACCCCGTGGCGGAGGCGTTTGATCGCTTTGGGGTCATGCCCGTTCCCATCGAGTTCGACGAGACGCTGATGGCCGTATGCAACGCGTTCGCGCGGGCTGGCCTGCCGTTCGCCGCCAAGAAGCCGACGGCGCTCGGCGTTGAGACCCGCGGCACGCTGCTGGCGACTCTCTGGCAGATTTCGATCAACGACCTCGCGTTCAGCGATCGCGCGCGCCACGCCGCGATGCGCGCCCTCAACACGATGTCGGGCTCGCAGCTCGACACGCTGCGCTCAGAAGAGTGGGACACCTGGTTCCGCGGAGTGGCTCCGGCGCTCGAGAAGGAACTCGAGACCCTCAAACGCGCCGAGGCGGAAGCCGCTACTAACGCTTAGAACAAGGCCGTGAACACCCCCCGACCCGAAGAGGGTGCACCTGGCTCCGTCCTCGACGAGATCCGCCGCGAGCGCTCGTCCCAGTCGTTCGTCAAGAGCTTGCTCCTGCGGGTCCTGGGCCTCGTGGTGATTGCCCTGGCCGCCCTGGTCATCTCGCGCAACGTCTCCTGGACCGACACGCTCATCCTGGAGACGTCGACGGCCAAGGTGTCGCTTCCGGGCACGATCGACGGCGACTGGCGCGGGAAAGAGATTCGCTTCGACTTCGACGCGGAGGAGGCGGGCGACAACGCGCTGGGGCCTTTGGGGCTCACGGGTCCCGAACTGGTGGCCCTCACCGGCAGCGACTTGGAGGACGAGGTGTGGACCGTCCGCGAGGACGGGCTCTATCTCCCTGACGGACGCGCGGTCCTGACGACCGGTATCACCGAGGGCCCAGAGGATGGCGGACTGACCGCCCTGCGCGCCGAACAGGTGGAGTGGCGCCCGGGCATGATCCGGATCTTCAAGGAGATCCACCTCCTCGAGCTGATCCCCGCCCTGGGCTTCTTGATCCTCGCCTCGCTTTGCGTCGCGACGCGCTGGTGGCGGATCCTCGCGCTCAATAGCTGCCCGACCCGTTGGTACGACGCGTTCCGCTACACGTACTCAGGGCTCTTCTTCAACGCGGTGGTCCCCGGAATCAATGGGGGAGACGTGGCGCGAGCGGTGGCCGTCGTGCGCAACCACCCGACCCGCAAGGCCGAGGCCTTCATGACGGTCGTGATCGACCGCGTCGTCGGACTGATCGGCATGATCGTGGTCGGGACGGCGCTCGTCCTGACGACGGACGATCGACTGTCCGGCCTGCGGATGCCGGTGTCGCTGTTCTGCGCCGCGATCGTCCTGGGGGCCGTCCTGTTCTTCCACCCTGGCTTCCGGCGACTGATCAAGTTCGATCGTCTCGTGCTGAAGCTGCCGCAGAGCGAGCGGCTGCTGCGCCTCGACGCCTCAGCGCGCAAGCTGCTCCATTCCCCGGGGGAGGTCGCGATCGCGCTCCTCTTCTCGTTTGGCAACCACGTCTTCAATGGCTTGGCGGTCTACACCGCGGCCTCAGCCCTCGGCAGCAGCCTCGGCTTCCACGACTGGATGACCACCATGGCCATCTCGAACACGCTAGCGGCGGTCCCGATCTCCCCGGGCGGCCTCGGGGTGGGGGAGATGCTGTTCGGCTGGCTGGCCGAGCAGCTCGGCGCCCCTTACGCCATCGGCGTCGCCACCAGCTTGGTCTACCGGCTCTGCCTCTACGCGATGTCGCTCCTCGGCGGCCTCGTCATGCTGCTGCCCTCCGGCAGCCCGCGCCCACCGGCCTCGACCAGCGAGGCCTAGGACCCTCTCTCCCTCGAAAGGCGCCGCCTACGGGTGGCCCCGCGATTCGGCCCGTGGTCGAATACCGGCCGACTTTTCATCGATCCCCCCTCTACGTTCGTGCGCGGTCTACGGCACGACTCCCCATCATGTCTCTCGTCGTCATTGGAACCCTCGCCTACGACTCGGTCGAAACCGCCCACGACAAGCGTGAGAACGCGCTTGGCGGATCGGCCATGTACTTCGCAGTCGCTGCCGCTCCGTACGTTACCCCGCAGCTTGTCGGCGCCGTCGGCGAAGACTGGCGCGACGAGGACACGGCGATGCTGAAGGCCCGTGGCGTCGACCTCGCCGGCCTTGAGGTCGTGCCGGGTGGCAAGACGTTCCGCTGGGGTGGTCGCTACGAGCCGGACTGGAACACGCGCCATACGACGTTCACCGAGCTCAACGTGCTCGAGAGCTTCGACCCCAAGCTCCCCGCTGGCTACGACGCGTCGAAGTTCGTGTTCCTCGCGAACGCGCACCCCGCCGTCCAGATGCAGGGCCTGAGCCAGGTCAAGGACCCGATCTTCAGCGTGGCCGACACCATGAACCTGTGGATCGACATCGCGCTCGACGACCTCAAAGCGCTGATGCAAAAGGTCGATGCGCTCATCCTCAACGACGAGGAAGCTCGCATGTTGACCGGCGAGAACAACCTGATTCGCGCGGCGCAGAAGGTCCTCACGATGGGGCCGAAGATCGTCATCCTGAAGAAGGGTGAGCACGGCGCGTTCATCATGGGCGAGGGATTGCACTTCTCGCTTCCCGCCTACCCGGTGACGGAAGTCATCGACCCGACGGGCGCTGGCGACTCGTTTGCGGGCGGATTCATGGGGTTTGTGGCCAAAACGGGCGATGCCAGCCCTGGGACACTGCGCCGCGCCATGCTCCACGGAACCGTCGCCGCGTCGTACTGCGTCCAAGGCTTCAGCGTGGAAGACATCGGCAAGCGTGGCCTCGGCGACTACGACGAACGCTTCAATGAGCTGATGCAGATCGTCACCCTGTAAACTCTGGGAGGCACCGCGAGCCGAACCCATCCGCGACACCGAACGGATTCTTTCCAGCTTTATTTGCCCCGCCTGATTCGGCGCACCGGACTCCATGTCGAGCCGGGTGTCGGATCGCCCAGCTCAGCGGGTTGAATAGGAGAGTCATCAGCCCTGGAGAGGAGACCGGATGGAAGCGAGCCGGCCTCCTCTCCCTATTTTTTGCCGCCCATGAAACGACTCTTCTTCGGACTGAGCGTGGACCCCGTGGTGGGGAGCGCACTGATTCGCGCCGCGCGCCGTTCCCTCGATGAACGTGCTGCCAGCGGGATCTACGGCGAAGACGATCTGCATCTCACGCTGACCTTCGTGGGGGACTTTCCGGCCGACAAGGTGAAGTCGTTGATCGCCACGGCGACGTACGAGTTCAAGGCACTTTGGGCGCCGGAGCTGCTTGTTGGCGGCCAGGGCGGAGCGTTTCCCAGCAAGGAGAGTCCACGGGCGCTCTTCAGCGTAGTCGAGGAGACCGGCGAGACCATCGGTCGCTTGGCGACGCTGCGGAACCGCACTCACCAGGTAGCGATGTCCCATGGTTGGCGCGCGACACCGGCCGAGCGCAGGCGAGCGTTCCGGCCCCATGTGACGCTCGCGCGCACCGACGCGACGCCATCAGGAGGCGAGGGCTCTGACTTCAGCGACTTCTGGGATCTGGGCGCCGAGCGACGCTGGCTCCCCCTGGATATCACGCTCTACCAGTCGGACACGGACCCTAACAAGGGCCCGGGCGACCGGTATCGCCAGCTGGCGGCGTGGCCCCTCGCTGTGCGGCCTGGCTAGACGAGCCCGGCGAGGAATTTCGCCCCTAAAACCGGTCTGTGGCGCAACCCAGGGGGCGTTCGTGCGGTC
>CALHGQ010000678.1 GCA_938030175.1 uncultured bacterium
CCTGATTCGTGGGCCAACGACGTTGAACGGCGGTACATGCTCACCGATAAAGAATGAGCATGCAGGGAGAGTGTTGGAGCATTCGTGTCATGAAGGAACACGACAAAGTACTGGAAGTAGTAGAAGAACAGCGAAGAAAGCCACAGGGCAGCTCTGAGCTCCTGCAGGAGCTAGCAGAGAGGACCAAGGACGGGGCGCGACTGCCAGTCCTGCTGCTCCTGCGGCCGTCTCGAAGGTTTGAGCGGATGGTGGCGCGAGAGCTGGCTCGTTCGAGGCAGCGGTGCGACATCCACTGCTGGAAGCGATTGGGCGAGAGCCTGCCCGCAGAATTCAAGCCCAAGAAGAAAGGGGAGCGGTGATGGCGATGCGTCTGGAGGAGCTACGCGAGCGAATCGCGCGCACGAAGGTAGATCGTCGCGGGTATCGGCTCTACAGCAAAGAGCTGCGGCGAGACCTGAAGGCCTATGTGGTCGAGCGGGTGAAGCAGGGGGCCGACTTCAAGGAGAGTGCGGGCGAACTGGGCATGGCGGTGCCGACCGTGCAGAACTGGTTCAAGAACCAGGTCCCTGGATTGGAGGAGTCCGAGCAAGAGATGGGATTCCGGCCCGTGGAGCTGGTTGGAGAAGAACCGGCAGCAGACGAGTCGCCAGGGGAACGCGGCGCACCTGCTCCTGTTGCGGGCCCAAGGTTGGTGATGCCCAACGGGATCCGGCTCGAGGGGTTGTCGCTCACCGAACTCGCGGCGCTGTTGAAGGAGCTGGGACGATGCTGAGTTCATCTGGCGTGCGCGTGCATGCGTACTGCAGGCCGGTGGATATGCGCAAGAGCTACGAGGGCCTGTCACGGGTGGTGCGGCAGGAAATGGGCCAGGAGGTCCTGTCGGGGCATCTGTTCCTGTTCACCAACAAACGGCGAAATCGGGCCAAGGTCCTGTACTTCGACGGTACAGGTCTTTGTGTGCTGGCCAAGCGGTTGGAACGCGGCCAGTTTGCGCCTCTGTGGAAGCGCAGCGCCGAATCGGTGTTGTCCCTGTCCGCAGCCGAACTGGAGCTGTTTCTCCACGGGAGCGAGCTGATCGGCAAGGTGGCGTTGCATCCCCCGCCGTTGAGCAGGAACGAGCTTGCCATCGGGGCCAAGATGTGCGCATAGATATCTGGTGACGGATATCGACCAGCTGACAGATCTCGACACACTGAAGCAGGTCGTTCAATTGCAGTCCGTGGAGCTGAAGCGGCTCCACGCGACGCTAGCCGAGCAGACCAAACGGTTGGCTCTGCTCGAGGGCAAGGACCCCATCGAGCAGCTCCAGCTGGAGCTGACCAAGCTAAAGGAGCAGGTCGCTCGGCAGCAACACAAACTCTATGGTCGCTCTTCCGAACGCCGGAAGCGCAAGACGCGCAATCGGGAGAAGAGCCGGAAGAAGCGAACAGAGTTCGGTCACCGGTCTCAGCCAGAACTCGCGGTCGAGGTGGTCGAGTCTACCTTGCCGGATGAGCAGCAGGGTTGTACATCGTGCGGCGGCACACTCGAGCCGACCGGGGCCTGCATCGACGCTGGCGAAGAGATCACCGTCGTCGAGCGCGAATACAAGCTCGTCCGCCGGAAACGGCGCGTCTACCGCTGCCGGTGCCAGGCCGAACCTGTGGCTGCACCGGCTCCAGTCAAGTTGAGCCCACGTGGACGCTACTCGCTCGACTTCGCCATCAACGTCGCCGTCGACAAGTACCTGCACCACCTGCCGCTCGCCCGCCAGGTCCGCGCCATGCGCATGAACGGCCTCATCATCGATACCCAGACCTTGTGGGGCCAACTCGATACCCTGGCCGACCACCTCTGGCCCAGCTATGAGCTGATCCGCGAGTACATCCAGGGCGCCGACGTCATCGGCGCGGATGAGACATGGTGGCGTCTGATGACCAAGTCTGGCTCGAAGCGATGGTGGGTGTGGGCGATGACCACCCACGACGCTGTCTACTACCACCTCGATCCCAGTCGTAGTGGCGAGGCCGCACGAACGTTACTCGGTCACTACGAGGGCATCGTCATGTGCGATGCCTATTCTGCCTACAAAACCCTGGCTCGGAACAATCCCAGCTTTGTTCTCGCGCATTGCTGGGCTCATGTGCGCCGCAAGTTCATCGAAGCCCACTCTGTTTATCCCGACGAATGTGACGTAGTCCTCGATCTCATCGACGAGCTATTCTTGATAGAGCGCCTGGTTCCGGCCCATCAAGCCCTCGAGGGACAGCCCAAGCTCGACGCTCTGGAGCAACGCTCTCATCTGCGCGCCACCCGGTCACGAGCCATTACCGCTCGGATCCGCGAATGGGCTTATCAGCAGGTCGCACTACCACAGAGCAAGCTGGCCAAAGCGACCAACTATATGCTCAATCACTGGTCATCCCTGCTCCTCTTCCTCGAAGATCCATTGATTCCAATCCACAACAACCACACCGAGCAGGAAATGCGCAACTGGGTCCTCGGTCGCAAGAACCACTACGGTTCTCGCTCCAAACGAGGCACCGAAGTGGCTGCCGTCTTCTACACTCTCCTCGAGACCGCAAAGCTCTGTGGCGTCGATCCTCGCGCCTACCTCCGCATCGTCGCAGAAGCCGCCATCCACGATCCTGGCCGGGCCATGCTCCCCCACGGCCTCGACTTCTGACCCACTTCCTCGTCAGAGGCGCCGTGCTCCCGAGCCCACTGGCGCGGGAGAATCGCATACTTTTTCTCCGCCCGTTGCGTCCTTGTAGAGCATGTACGAAGAAGAAGCCGAAGCGGAAG
>CALHGQ010000679.1 GCA_938030175.1 uncultured bacterium
GTCCGGCCCATCGCGGGCACTGAGCTTCGTTGGTATAGTCCGCGCGAGGACCCACCGACGATGCTTGATATTGAATTTGTGCGCGCTGCCTTTCCCGCTTTGGATACCCCGTGGGCGTTGTTCGACAATGCGGGCGGTAGCGTTCCCGCAAAGCAGGTGATCGATCGCGTCGCCGGCTACATGTCAACGCACGCCGTACAGCTCGGCGCGAGCTACGACCTGTCGGTGGCCGCCAGCGAAGCCGTGCAGTCGGGGCGTCAAGCGGCGGCTCGACTCTTCAACGCAGAGATCGATGAAGTGATCCTCGGCCCGTCGACCACTGCGTTGATGGGGCGGTTGGCTGTGGCGCTTGCGCCCAACTGGCGCGAGGGCGACGAGGTCATCGTGACCAACCTCGATCACGAGGCCAACATCGGCGCATGGCGCAGGCTAGAGGAGCGCGGCATCACCGTCCGCGAGTGGCGCTTCCGACCGGAAACGATGCGGCTGGAGCTGGAGGACTTGGACGAGCTCTTGAACGAGCGCACTAAGCTCGTTGCGTTCACCCACTGCGCGAACGTGGTCGGCACGATTCACGATGTCGCGGCGATCACGGAGAAGGTTCGCGCGGCGGGCGCGCTCTCGTGCGTTGACGGCGTTGCTTTCGCACCCCATCGCCGTGTGGACGTTAAGGCCTTGGGCGTCGACTTCTACATCGCGAGCCTCTACAAGGTCTTTGGGCCCCACGTGGGCATCCTCTACGGCCGGCGCGAAGCGCTGCTCGCCGGACGCAACATCAACCATAGTTTCGTCGACGAGAACGATGTGCCCTACAAGTACGAGCCAGGGGGAGTCGTGCACGAGGTCGCCGCGGGCGTCGCGGGAATCAGCGACTACCTGGACGCTGTGCACACCCATCACGGGGGCGACCCCGATGATGCGCCAGCGATCCGCACGGCGCGCGCCTTCGATCTATTCACGACGGCGGAGGCCGAACTCGTTGCGCCGCTCATGTCGTTCCTTAGGGACTCGCCCCGGGTTCGCATCATCGGCACCCCCGGGTCCGACGCGGGCGAGCGCGTGGCGACCGTCGCGTTCACGGTGGAAGGCATGCACGCCTCCGAAGTTCCTGCGGCCCTCGACCAGCAGAAGGTGGCGATTCGGTTTGGGCACTTCTACGCACGTCGAGCCATTGAGGCCCTCGGCCTCCTCGATGAGGGCGGGATCGTCCGCGCCAGCGTCCTGCACTACAACACGCCCGCGGAAGTGACGCGACTTGTCGAAGCCCTCGACGCGGTGATCTAGGACCGGGGATCCACGGGCCACCGGTCCATGGCTGGAACCCGGTGGCGCTCACCCGCTAGAACATCTCCATTTCGCCGGGGCCCATGCATTCATTGCTGGGCTTCAGCTCGTCCGAGACGAACCCCACGTGTTGGAACCGCTCAGGCACGGGTCCTGTGCGCTCCGGGGCGCCCGCGTAGACCATCGCGAGGAGTTTGCGGAGCTTCTGTGAGATGATGTCCTGGCTCTGGAGCGCTTCCAGCGACTTGGCGGAACGTCCGAGGATCTCGGCGAGGTTCTCGTCGCCGCTCATCAGCGTCTGGGCCGTGACCTCTTGCAGCCGGTGGGAGACATCGCCGATGTCTTCGCGGTGCCGCTTATGCTGCACCGTGAAGTCCCGTGTGGTGCCGTGCAGCCCGTGGACGCTGTCCTTGACCTCATTCAGGAGCGGGGAGAGCTCGGTGGTCAGCTCGGAGATTCTGTCGTTCGACGCGGCGATGGCGTCGCTGAGTTCGCGCATCTGATCGGCGATAACCATGAAGGGGCGCCCGAGGTCCCCGAGCCTTCCTGCTTCGATCTTGGTGTTGAAGCAGAGCATGCGAGCTTGGGCGGCCACGTCAGAGACCGACTTCGCCACCTTCGCGACGTCATCGGTGGTCTCGATGACTCGGTCGGCGATCGAGGCGTTCTCGGAGGTCACTTCCCCCAGTTCACGGACGAACGCATCCGTCGCGACGCTTTGCAGGTTGAGGGCCTGGGCGACGCTCCCCTCGCCCGCAGAGCCGATCACTCCGACGCTGCTTTGGAGCTCTTGAATGAACTCCTCTGCCTTTGCGACGATCGCGTACAGATTCTCCCCAAGCGCCAGCGTGGCGCTCTCGGAGTTGTCGAGGACGTCTTGAATCTCTGCGCTGACGAGAGCGCGGAGATTGGAGTCTGCGGTTGAACTCATGGAAGGCGAACTGGCAGGGGAGGGATGGCTTGGCTGCGGCAATCGTCTGGGAGAACCTAGGCGGCCATCTTCTGAATCGCTGCAAGGAGAAGGTCTGGCTTGAACGGCTTCACAATCCAGCCCTTGGCACCGGCGGCCTTCGCGCGCTGAATGAGATCGGCGTGACCTTCCGTGGTGAGCATGACGATGCTGAGGCCCTGCTCGATCCGGCCGTTCTCGGCCAGGGTTTCCGCCAGCTCGATGCCGTTCATCCGGGGCATGTTGACATCGAGGATCATGACGCTGATGTCGGGATCTGCCGTGACCTTGTCGAGGCCGTCTTGCCCGTCGACGGCGTCGACGATGTCGAAGTTACCGGGGGTAAGGGCAAGGCGGACTTGGCTGCGCATGGTGGCGGAGTCGTCGACGATGATGATCTTGCTCATGGGAATGCGAGGGGGAGCGGAGCTCGTTCGGGATCTAGGACGGGGTGCAGGTCGAGGCGCCCAAGGGGAGCGTGAAGCGCATGGTGGTGCCTTGCCCAGGTGAAGACTCGACCTGGATCGATCCATGCAGAGCTTCCACAGCCTCAGCGACGACCGCTAAGCCGACGCCGCGGCCCGAGAGATCGGTGACGTCGTCCCGCGTGGAGAGGTCCGCGGCAAACAGCGCGGCCGTGAGGTCTTCGGGTGTTCCGTGGGAGAGGCCCAGTGCTTGTGCCTTCGCACGCACCTTGTTCCAGTCAACGCCGCGCCCGTCATCCTCCACCGTGATGATCAGTGACGCGTCCACAACCTCCGTAGAGATCGCCAGCTGCCCGGAGGCGTCCTTGGACGCGGCGACGCGCTCCGTTGGCGTCTCGATCCCATGGTCGATTGCATTGCGCACCACGTGGATCAGCGAAGACCAGAACGCCGAGATCGTTCCGGGCGGCACGCGTGCGTCGTGGCTCTCAATGATCGTTCTGAGGTGACCACGATCCAGTCGTGCGGCAATCGCCTGCGCCTGTGACTCAAGCCGTGCAAGCACCGGCGAGGTCGGCTCGAGCAGCGCGTGGCGCACGAGCTGGGCGGCGTCCGTGGCGCCCGCGTCGATCGAGGCCTGCAGAATCGCTTCGAGGTCAGAAGACCGCACCATGATGGAGTCCTCGTCGACGGAGCCCATGAGGCGCGAGGCGATCGTCCCGAGCTCGGCCCACCGCGCGGTGAGCGCATCAAACACCGACTCGGCTCCGCGCGCATCGCCCTCGCTCCAGGCGTTCTCCAAGCTGTGGCAGAGGGATGCGATCGAGCCGAGTCCGTAGGCCGCCGCGTTGCCCTTCATGGTGTGCAGCGCGAGCCGCTCGGAGGACTGGGTGTTGGCATGGGATGCGCTGGCGATCTCTCTCAGCAGTCGTTCGGACTCTTGATGGAACGCGGCAAAGCCCCGTGGATCGCCCATCGCCCGCTCAAAGACCGTGAGCAGCTCGCGCTGCAGCGCTTCCGCGTGCTCGCGTGCCACATCGTTCGTGATGTCGGAGACAACGATGAGCATGTCCACCATCTCGCCCTCTTCGTCAAAGGTTGGCTTGTACTCGAAGGTGTAGCTGCTGCCTGCGATCTTGGCGGCTTTGGGGAGCTGGTCGATGGCTAGCTCAAGCGGAAGGAAGCCCTCTTCCAGGGCGTCCCAGTTCATCGAGAACCACTCGGCGGTGGTCACACAGCTGCGGCTCAACAGGTCGCTGAAGGTTTCCCCCGGCTCATACTGACCGAAGAAACGCACGATGGCCGTGGAGTGCTCGGGCTGAATCGAGCACTTCGCATCCACCATCACGATCCCTTGCTCGATGCTGTCGAGCACGGTCTGCATCTCGCGGTTCCGTTCGCAAAGCTCGGCGGTCCGTGCTTCCACCCTTTTCTCCAGCCCGATGACGTTGTCGAAGAAGTTGCGTGCGATAAAGCCCGCGGCGATCGCTTCGAGGGCGACGAAGTTGGCGTGGACCAATACGACCCAGAGTGGAGCGTCGTAGTTGAAGACGCTCGCGGGCGCGAGGTACCAGAGGGCTAGATGGTGGACCGCGACGGTGGCTGCGCCGACGATCACCGTCATCGGGTTGGCAAAGAGCGCCAGCATCGCGAGGATCGAGAAGAAGTAGAAGTGCATCTCGATCTGCACGGGCCCTTGACCAGCATGCACGAGCACTCCGCCCATGCACATAGACGTGAAGGCGAAGACGTACGACTTGACCCGCTCGGATTGAACCGCGCGGCACCCAAGGGTTGGCACGGCGAGGACGGCCAAGGTCATCAAGGTGACCGAGAGCACGCCGGTTCTGTTGGCCCATGCAACGAGCATGAAGGCGGGCAGATGGGCGTAGAAGAACCACAGCGCGATGCGGTTCATCCTGCGCAGGTAGGACGCCTCGAAGGCCGTGATCTTCTTGGGCAGGATCGCCGCTTGGGCAACCCGCCTGATCAGGCCTTTCGAGCCCTCGTCCGGGACGTCACTCGCGATGGTGTGGGAGGCACTAGACATCAGTACTTCAGTCCTAGCGGGTCGAGGGCGGACTGCAGGGCGTTCGACACGCCGCAGCCGAAGACGGGAAGTGGGCTCGGTGCGAGCCCAGACCGGAGTGCGTCGAGCGCAGCGATGTCCTGGTACGCGAGGCTTTGCTTCCGTGCTGTGTAGCCGCCGACGAAGCGTAGGCGCTGTTCGGGATCGAGCACCGCAAAGAGCGGTGCGGCCTCGATGCCGAACTTGGTGAGGAGGCCTTCGGCCGACACGATGGAGGTGCGGAACCCTTGGGCGCGCAGCGCGCTGTGCCAGCGGCTATTGGTTTTACTTGCCACCAAGAGAACCCACTCCTCGGCGGAGGTTTCGCGGTCGGCGGCAAGGAGGTATTCCTGCACGTTCCGTGAGCATCCGCAGCCCTCGAAGAGCACATGGACGAGACTCCAACGGCCATTCGTGCGGGGGTCCTGGGTGCCCGGATCCGATGGCTGCGTGATGAGCTCGCGGAGCGCCGTGGTCAGCTTGGCGTTCTCGCCTGCCTCGGGCATGGGCAACGGCGCCCAGTGTCCCACCATCAGCGAACCAACGCCAAAGGCCACCGTCGGCATCCAAAGGATCAGAGCGACGCGGGCGATCAAGCGACGAAGATCCCGCTGCTTGCGCGGTGCGGGCACTTCCGAGGAGGAAGTCTGGATCGTGGACGTTGACGGCATGGGTGTGGAGCGCTGATCCGAGGTGCTAGAAGAGCAGGGTTTGACCTTCCATGACGTGGCTCGCGGCCACGTCGGCCTCGGGCACCTCAAGCGTCTCGTCGCAATGAATGTCCATCCACGCGATGAGCTCTTCGCCCCCGTGACTTGACTCCACGGAGAACCAGTGGCCGCTGACGCCCCCGTGTACCTCGATCGAAAAGCCGCGAACGACGAGGGGCGTAGCGAGCGTGACCTGGACCTCACGGCGCAGCCATGCCCGCTTGACGGCTCCCACGATGAGGTTGGCGAGCTCGCCTAGCGAATCGTCCGCGCCCGTGACGCTGCAGTGGCGAGCGTCCCGGTGGGCGCCCGAGTTTTCCAGCACGCGTTCGAGGCCCGCCTGACTCGTGGCGATGCCCAGGGTCCCGCGTACTTCGTCGCCGGCGAAGCCGATGACGGCTGCGCGGCAGAGCGATGGATCGCCCTCGCGAGGATGGGCGCTCGCAGCCGGAAACAGAGCACGACACGCTGCTTCAAGTGATGGCTGCACAAGGTGGAGGAACTTCATGGGCGTGAATCAGAGTCGTCTGATTGGGATCCAATACTTGAATGCGGCTAATTGAAAACCCTAGGCCGCGAAGGCGGCTCTTCGGCGGCCGCAGCGCCCCCGCGCGGCCCCAGTTTTCGATGTCGCTTTCGGGCTCGCTGGAACGAGGGGATACACCTAAGGGTTGCGATAGGGCGAAACCGAAACCCCAGGGGGAACCCGGAGGTCGGGCTCTCTCGCCGCGTTCCGCCCACCGTTCATCGAACTTCCTTCGCCACGCCGGGGCCTGTGCGCGACTCGCCCCACGTCTTGCCCCACAACATCCGCCCGCGCATGCACCTAGTCGGTTTCGCACTCTCGCGCCTGGTCAGCCGCTCCGTTCGAGTGCGTAGTGCTACTCGCCGAGGTGGCTTCCCTCTGCGGCAAGGAAACTGCATCACTCAGACGGCGGACCGCTCCCCGGGAAGTTCACGATGACGGAATTCGGAGAGATCATCGAAGAGTTCGTGATCGAGAGTCTCGAGGGGCTCGATCAAGTGGACGCCGAGCTGCTAAAGCTCGAAGCGGAGCCGGAGGACGAGGCGACACTCCAGAGCATCTTCAGGACGCTCCACTCGATGAAGGGGGCCTGCGGGTTCCTTGAGTTCAGCGTCTTAGAGAGCGTGGCGCACGCCGGCGAGAGCGTCTTGGATGCGCTCCGCGAGGGGTACCTTGTTCTGGACAAGGGCCTCATCACGACGCTGCTGGAGCTGAACGACGCGATCCGCTCGCTCCTTGGAGTGATCCAGGAGTGCGGCAGCGATCAGAGCGGTCCGGACTACTCCGCGCTTGTGGCTCGCTTGAAGGCCAGCCTCGCGGACGTTGTCCCGCCGAAGGAGGAGCCGTGCCCGTTTTCGGACCCCTTGGTGCTCGCCAACGAGCGCGCGAAGGAGAAGGCTCGCGCCAAGAAGCGCAGGCAAGCGGCGGAGGCGTCGCAGCCGACATTTGGTGAGGCGGCTAGCAGCACACACGAGGACATGGCGGCACCTGGAGCCGCGCCCGAGGAAGTAGCAACGCTCGAGGAAGGCCCGACCAAGAAGGTCGTCGCGGCCAGCGGGGCCGCAGGCGCTCGAAGCGCCAGTGAAAGCAGCATCCGCCTGCGCGTAGACCAGCTTGATGCCCTCATGAACCTCGCGGGCGAGCTGGTGCTCGCCCGCAACCAGGTCGTTCAGTCCTCGTCGCATCTTGACGACCCCACCCATCACACCGCGGCCCAGCGCTTGAGCCGCATCACCAGAGAGCTGCAAGAGGGGATCATGAAGATCCGCATGCAGCCCATTAGCACGCTCTGGAGCAAGCTGCCCCGCGTCGTTCGCGGCATGTCTCTACAGTTGTCGAAGGAAGTCGAGCTGCGCATGGAAGGCGCAGAGACCGAGGTCGACAAGACTCTCCTCGAAGCGATCAAGGATCCAATCACGCACCTGGTGCGCAACTCTCTCGACCATGGAATCGAGGGTCCCTACGACCGTGAGGCAGCCGGGAAGCCGCGCATGGCGACGCTCACCCTCACGGCATTCCACGAGTCCGGCCAGGTCAACATCGTCGTGAAGGACGACGGTCGCGGCATCGATCCAGACGCCATTCGCGCCAAGGCAGTGGAGAAGGGCCTCCTGCGCGAGGTCGAGGCCGCGCGTCTCGACGATCGCGCTGCGCTGGAACTTCTCTTTCGACCGGGGTTCTCCACCGCCGAGAGGGTCACGAGCATCTCGGGTCGCGGTGTCGGCATGGACGTCGTCAAGCGCAACTTGGAGCGCGTAGGTGGCACGGTCGAGATCGAGAGCGAGCCCGGCCGCGGTACCGAAGTCATCGTGCGAATCCCCCTGACCCTCGCGATCATCCCCGCGTTGACGGTGCACTCTGGGGGCAATCGCTACGTGATCCCCCAGGCCAACCTCGTCGAGCTACTCAGGATCGACGCTGACGACGCTCGTGGAATCGAGGATGTGATGGGCCAAAGGGTCTTCCGTCTGCGGGGTGAGCTTCTTCATCTCGTCGATCTCAACGATGAACTCAAGACGCCGTCGTCCCGCGGTGACGACGACTACTCCATCGTCGTCGTTCAGGCCTCTGGTCGCACGTTTGGCCTTCTGGTGGATGGGATCTACGAGTCGGAGGAGATCGTGGTGAAACCCTTGGAGGCGGTCGTGAAATCGCTCCAGGTCTACGCAGGCACCACCATCCTTGCGGATGGGCAGGTGGCGCTGATCCTCGACATCGCGGGCATTGCCGAGCGGGCCCGATTGATGGCTGAAGACGATGCTCTACTCGGTGGTCAACGGTCGCGGGTGAACGATCCCGCCGGCGAAGACGTGGAAGCGCCCGTGGAGTACCTCGTCGTGTCCGCCGGCGAGGATCGTCGAATTGCGATGGATCTCAGTCACGTGGATCGCCTTGAGGATCTCGACTCATCGACCGTTGAGAGAGCCGGAGCGCTCCAGTTCGTTCAATACCGTGGCGAGCTGCTGCAGCTGATCGACGTCGGGGAGGCCCTTGGCGCGGGTCGTTCAACCGACCCGGCCAAGCCCATTTGGAAGACGATCGTTCGCAGCCACGGAGGGTTCTCCTACGGGCTTCTCGTGCACGATGTTCTCGACATCATCGAAGCCAGCTCATGCGACGCTCGACACGAATCCCCGGACGCAGCGGTCGCCGCCGTGCTGGTCGTGGGCGGCGAGGTGACCGAGCTAGTCGACGAAGACTGGCTTGTGAGCGTTCTCGGCACCTCGTCGGCCAGTACGGGACCAGGTGAGAAAGAGGGGGGCGCCGTCGAAGTCCCACCTGGCGGTTCAACGCCCCAGGCGAGCGGCCTCGATCAAGAGGTTCTCCAGCTCTGCACTCTCCGTCACGGCGACGCCGTCTATGGGATCGATGTACTCGACGTTCAGGAAGTCCTCATGCCCCAAAGGAGAACGCCGATTCCGTTGAGCCCACCGGAGGTCGAAGGGCTCCTCAATCTTCGCGGAGACACGGTACTCTCCTTCGACCTTGGCGCCGTGCTCGCCGCGGCGCGGCAGGCGGAGCCAGTCCCGGCTCTCACCGGTGCGGCTGACCCGTTACCGCTGCCCGAGTGCGATCGCATGAACGTCGTCGTACGAACATCCCAGGGGGCGATCAGCATGCTCGTGGAGGAGGTGGGCGAAGTGATGACGCTCCCGTTGGCGGACTTCGAAAGATGCCCGTCGACCCTGACCGAAGCGCAGCGCTCGGTGGCGCGCGGCGTGTTCAAGCTGGAAGACGAACTCCTCATCCAGCTCGACGTCGAAGCGCTCTACGGCCTAGTCGAAGGCAGCCAGCTCCTCTCGCGCACCTAGTCGGAGCGTCTCGTCTTCCTCGCGTCACAGCGCCACTCGCCTCGAACCGCCCATGGTCACTCCAACGCCACGACAGAAGGTCGCCAACGGTCACCACGCCCTGCTCGAGGCGATCGTCGCGGGTCTCCCGAGCTGCATCCTGTTTGCGGACACCGACGGGGTCATTCTCCTGGCGAACGAGGCATCGATACGAGAGGTAGAGGCGAGTCCCTCCGCTCTTCGGGTGGCCAGCGACGATCTCGTCGGGACGTCGCTCGAAAGCGCGTTCACGGGGCGTCCGACGGGCGGCTCTTGGCAGCACCTTGGCGGTGCTGCGTCAGGCGATGTTCAGTTCCCGTCGGGCGACGAGTGGATCCGACTGAGCTGGACTGCGGCCACTGATGAAAACGAAAGCCCCCTAGGTTCGATCATCACCTGGCAGGTGTGTACCGAGGAGACGCGCCGCTCGCGCCGGGAAGAGCAGCGCCGCGACGCCAGCGAGACCCAAGACTTCTTGCTCGAAGGGCAGATCGCACAGATCGCAGAGATCGTATCCCTCGCGGCGGAGGGCGACCTGACCCAGTCCATCGCGCTCGATCGTTCCGTACGCATGGGGGACTTGGGGCGCGAACTCGACGGACTGCTTGGACGTATGCGCGGCTACGTCAGGGACGTGTCGGGACAGTCGACTCGCCTTCGGACCGCGACTGACGTGCTCTCTAGCACCAGTGACCAGCTGCACCAGAGCTCGGGAGCGACGGACGAACTCTCCGTTGACCTGACGAATTCCGCTCGCACGCTCGCGGAGAACGTCCATACGGTGGCGGCAGGCACAGAGGAGATGTCCGCAAGCATCCGCGAGATCGCGAAGAACGCGGAGAGCGCCTCGCACGTGGCGGGCGACGCCGTGGCGCTAGCGCAGACCACGAATGCGACGGTCGCCAAGCTGGGTGACAGCAGCGCCCAGATCGGTCAGGTGATCAAGGTCATTACGTCCATTGCCCAGCAGACGAACCTGCTCGCACTCAACGCCACGATCGAGGCGGCCCGCGCCGGTGACGCAGGCAAGGGCTTTGCCGTCGTGGCCAACGAGGTCAAGGAACTCGCCAAGGAGACCGCCCGCGCCACCGAGGACATCGCAAGTCGGATCGAGACCATTCAGTCCGACTCACGCGACGCCGTCGAAGCGATCGACGGCATTGGCGACATCATCGGCAAGATCAACGAGATCCAAGGGACCATTGCGAGCGCGGTGGAAGAGCAAACCGCGACCACCAACGAGATGGCCAGGAATATTGCGGATGCAAGCGTGGGCACGTCGGAGATCGTCGAGAGCCTCGTCAGCGTGGGAGAGCGCACGGCGGCGGATACCCAAGCTGCTGCCGAGGTCCAGAGTGCGGCCTCGGGCCTCGCTGGAATGGCGTCTGATCTCGTGGACGCCGTGTCCGCGTTCTCGCACTAGGGGCCGCCTGGCTATCGCGTAGCAGCTCCAAAAATGCCTTCCCACCGCCCTTCCCCTGGTCCCGTGCGCGTGATGATCGTCGACGACTCGCCGGTCGCGCGACGGCTTCTTGAGCGGGTGCTCGGACGCGCGGGGTTCGAGGTTGTCGCTGAGCTGAGTGACGGTGGAGAGGTGGTCGAGACAGCCCGCGCAGAACGCGTCGACGTGGTGATTCTTGACCTAGAGATGCCCAAGCGATCGGGCCGTCACGTGGCTATGGATCTCCTTCACTCCGACCTCGAGGTGGGGGTCTTGATTTACTCGGGTGCTTCCGAAGAGACGCTGCAGGCGCTGCGTGATTCGGTGGCTTGGCGGTCGTCCTGCCGCATCATCGCCAAGGGCGCCGGCGCGGGTGGGGGCATGGACGTTCTGGGTGCGGAACTCTTGCCTATGGTGGGGGAACTTGGGGACGAGCTCCGCCAGCGCGCAGAACAGCGCGCAGAACAGCGCTCTGAGGAACGTACTGAGCAACGTGCTGGGCAGCGCCCGGAACGGTCAGTCAGCCGCACGGGCTCTGACCGCCGGGAGCCTGCCGCGCTGAACGTTCCGTCGGTGGAGGCGAACGGCGAAATCAGCCTCATCGTGATCGGCGCATCGACCGGTGGACCGGAGGCGCTGCGCCAGGTGCTAGGGGACCTGCCGGCGGATCTCCCCGTTCCCGGTGCCGTGGTCCAACACATGCCCCCAGGCTTCACCGAGCAGCTGGCGAAGCGGCTCAACTCGCAGTGCGCCATTGAGATTCGGGAGGCCCAGGACGGTGAGGTGCTCGAGCCCGGCTGCATTCTGATCGCCCCCGGGGGCAAGCATCTGGAGATTCGACGCAGCGGACTGGCGCAGCGGGTGGTCCTATCGGAGGTCGAGCCTGAGAACAGCTGCCGGCCCGCCGTCGACGTTCTCTTCCGCACGGCTGCGGAATCCCGTGCGCAACGGGTGTTGTCCGTCGTCCTCACGGGAATGGGGCATGATGGGCTTGAAGGCACCAAGCAAGTTCGGGCCGCTGGCGGCTGGTCGATTGCGCAGGACGCCGTCACAAGCGTCGTCTGGGGCATGCCGGGCGCGATCGTCAAGGCGGGCCTAGCCCATGAGGTCTTGCCGCTCTCGGAGATCGGCCCGCGGATCGTCGAGCACGTGACCCCCAACCGTTCCGGTAGGAGGGGCAGCTAATGCGCGCTCACGACCTAGTCTTCTTGATTGAGTTCGTCCGGGCCCAAACCGGCATCGAGCTCGACGTGTCCAAGAGCTACCTCCTGGACTCACGCCTCAGCCCGCTGATTCGCGAAGAAGGGCTCGAGGGTATGGGCGCCCTATGCTGCGCCCTCCGCGGCGACGAGTCTAAGCGCCTCTCCCCACGGGTCGTGGATGCCATGACCACCAACGAAACGTCGTTTTTCCGCGACACCACTCCGTTCGAGCACCTCGCGGAGGAAGTGCTGCCTAGGCTGATCGAGCAGCGCAGTGGCTCCAAGGAACTACGGATATGGAGCGCTGCGTCCGCAAGTGGTCAAGAAGCCGTGTCGCTCGCCGTCTTGATGACGGAGCGCTTCCCCCAGCTCCGGAACTGGGACCTCAAGATCTTGGCCTCCGACGTCTCCTCGAAGATGGTGGAGCGCTGCACGTCACTCACTTTCACGCAAAGCGAGATGGCGCGCGGCATGCCCGCGATCCTGAGGGACAAGCACTTCCACGCGGCGGG
>CALHGQ010000680.1 GCA_938030175.1 uncultured bacterium
AGAAGCGCTCGCCATGCTGGGCGAGTTCGAAGAGGCCGACCCGGTGGGGGAGCCCATGCCAACGATGGATCGGGTCAAGTACCACAAGGGTCGAGCGCTGATCAAGCTGGGCCGCTTCGAGGAAGCCAAGACCGTGTTGAATGAGTCGTTGGCGCTCAAGCCCAAGTCGAAGCGCGTGAAGGAAGCGCTCGAAGAGGCCAACGCAGGCTAGCAGCCCGTTGAAGAAGTCCGCGCTAACCAACTGCGTCCGTCGGAGTCCTGGCAAGGCGCTTGAAGCCCCCCATAGCCGAGCTATTCGGGGCCCTTCAAGCAACGCGGTCAGGGCTTCAAGGGGCGCTGCTCGGTAGAGCGGACTTTTTCAACGGGCTGCTAGAGCTGCAGATCGGCGACGATGCCGCGGTGGTCTGAGCCGACATCAGGACCTACGCGAAAATCCGACACGAAGACCTCGGGCGAAACGAGAACCTGGTCAATGGGGATCATCCCAGTGAACCAGAGGGCGGATGGCCAAGTGCCCTGGAGCCCTTGGCCGAGTCCGGCGGAGCGAAGCGGCCTGATCGTGACGACGTCCTTCAGCCCGTGGGACCAGCGGGTTGCATTGAGATCCCCCGCGATCACGACCTGCCCCGCGATACCGTCGGCCCGCGCCGCGATCGCCTTGATGTGCTGGTTGCGTCGACTCGTTGGGCCGGCACCGGTGGGGGGCAGAGTGTGAACCGCCAGAAGGCGGAAGGGCCGGCCGTCCTTCGTGAGCTCTACGTCGATCCAGGGCAGGTCCGCGGGCTTGAGCAGCACTTCGATCTCGCCCACCTCCATGCCGCGCTTGACGTAGACGCTCATGCCGAAGTTGTCGTCGCGAACGGTATCCGTGCGGAGTCGATCGTAGTCCTTGAGCGGGAGGTCGAGCTGGTCGATCCAGCTCCGGCTCGTCTCCTGCAGTATCACGACGTCGGCGTTCTCCGAGAGGATCCAGTTGATGGCCTTCCTCGGGGTTTTATTGCCCGTGAGCACGTTGAGCGCGAGAACGCGAACGTCTCCGGTCCCGGTGCGAGTCTGCTGCTCCGGGGCCTGGAAGAAGGGCGCTAGCTGGATGAGCGAGAACCCTGTGGCGATCACAAACAGCACCGCGGCGAGGCGCGCTCGCAGTACCAAGCCAAGGAGCGCACCGATGATCCCTAGCGCGGCGTACTGGAGGTAGAAGTGGTTGAAGAGATCGAAGACCCAAGTGACGTGCCCGAACTTCGCGAGCCCCAACGAGCCCAAGAGTCCCAGGGCTAGCGCAGCCCAGATCGTCGCGACAATCTTCCGGCCCGTCAGCGGAGTCGAGTCTTCGTCAAATTCGCCATCCATGTCCGCCATTGGACGATTCGCCGGGCACAGACTCCAATGGAATCAGGCCCATCCCCCAGACGTTGCTCTACTGCCCGAACGCGTACCGAGCGTAGCTGAGCTCGGCCGTTCCGAACCAGCCGAACGAGTCTTTGCGGAACTTGCGCCAGGCGTCGATGATCTTGCCGTACTGCCCGTCGCCGCTGCCCATGTCGGTCAGAAGCTGTTCGGAGGCATCGCGGGCACCGCGCATGAGGTCCTCGGCGAAGGGCGTCACATTCACGCCCTTCGTGCGAATCTCGGCCATGGCCCCCGGGTTCCGCGCGTCGTACCTCGTCTGCATGAGCTCTGCAGCGCGTCGTGCTGCGGAACGGAGCATCGCACGATACTCCTCTGGCAGCCCTTCCCACTCAGGCTGGTTGATGTAGAAGGCTAGGTGGGGGCCCGGCTCCCACCAGCCCGGGTAGTGGTAGTGCTTCGCCACCTCATGGAACCCGAGCTTCATGTCGTCGTACGGGCCGACCCATTCCGTCGCGTCGATCGCACCGCGCTCGAGCGCCTGATAGATCTCGCCGCCCGCGAGCAGCTGCGTGGCCACGCCGAGCTCGGACATGACCTTCCCGCCGAGTCCAGGGATGCGCATCTTCAGCCCCTTGAGCGAGTTGAGGTCGGTCACTTCGTTTCGGAACCAACCGCCCATTTGGGTGCCGGTGTTGCCGGCGGGCAAGCTGATGACATTGAAGTCCCCGAGGATCGGCGCGAGGAGTTCGTTGCCACCGCCGTCCTGGAGCCACGCCGTTTGTTGGCGAGCCGTCAGTCCAAAGGGCACGCAGGTCTCCAGCGCAAGAGCCGCCGACTTGCCCGTGTAGTAGTAGCCGCAGGTCTGGCCGAGCTGCACCGCGCCCTTCTGGACCGCGTCGAGCACTTCGGTGCCGGGAACGATCTCGCCCGCCTGGGAGGGGCGGATCTCAAAGCGACCGCCGCTCATCTTGCCCACTTCCTCGCAGAGGATCTCCGCCGCGCCGAACATGGCGTCGAGCGAGCTCGGGAAGCTGGACGCAAGGCGCCAACGAAGCCGCTTGCCCGTGTGCACGGAGGGCGCGGTGCCACCGGCCCCACCGCCGCCGCAGGAACTCAAGCCTGCGCCAAGGCCCGCGGCGCCTAGGCCCTGAAGGAGTCGTCGTCTGGGAAGCCCGCTGGGCTTTGGCTCGTGTGGCTCGTCGCTCATGAAGGAGAGCATAAGGAAGCCCGTTGTTTATGCCCAAGCAAACGTCCGCCATGGGGGGCAAGGCTCACTTCGTGGTGGAAGGGCGTCACTCGGAGGCGCCTAGCTCCACTTCTCGCGTTCGGCGACGCCGCTCGCTTGGCTAGCCCATGTGTCGATCTTGGAACTAGCGAGCGAACGCGCCCCGCTCGCGGCGAAGTGCAGCTTCACTTAGGCCGAGGTCGTACATTGATCGTTGCGCTGCCCCGTCGCAGTCCATCGAGTCGCAATCACCCAAGGCCTCCCTCTCCCATGAATCCACGCCGTGCTATCCCCGTGTTCTGGTGCACTGCCGCCATCGTCCTCGCAGACCTTGGCCAGGCAACGGACTACGTGGTCGCGACGAGCGGCGGCGACTTTACTTCGATCCAAGCAGCCCTAGACGTCGCCCAAGCCGGCGACCGCGTGCTAGTGCGCGAGCGCGCCGGCGGCTGGAACGAGCGCGTGGAGTTCGTGTCGAGCGGCAACAGCACAGCCGGGCACGTGGAGCTCCTCAACTTCCCCGGCGAGTCGCCCATCCTCGATGCGACCGGCCTTGCCGGCGAGCAAATGCTGCGGATCGTAGATCGCAGCTTCGTGCGCGTGCAGGGACTCGAGTTTCGAAACAACGTCGCGAGCGGCGACGGATCGGGCGTCCGCGTGGAAGGGCAGGGAACGAACATCGAGATTCTCGACTGTGTCTTTCACGACCTGACGGGGGACGATTCCATGGCGATTACGGTCTATGGCACTTCCACGTCCGCGGCCATTGAGAACCTTCTCATTCGCGGGAACGAGATCTATGACTGCGAGCCAGCGGAGTCCGAGACCCTGACGTTGAACGGCAACGTGCGCGCGTTCGTCGTCGAGCAGAACCTTGTCCGTGACGTCAACAACATCGGCATCGACTTCATTGGCGGCGAAGCGTCGATCAACGGATCGCTCGGCGCGCGCGAAGGCGTGTGCCGCGACAACGTGGTGATCCGCGCGCTCGCCTCCTACGGCGGGGGCTTCGGCGCGGGCATCTACGTCGACGGCGGACGCGACATCTTGATCGAGCGCAACCTGGTGGTGGGCTGCGACCTTGGCATCGAGATCGGCGCGGAGAACGCCGGGTGGGACGTCTACGGCATCGTTTGTCGCAACAACGTCATCGCGGGCAACGAGAAGGCGGGCCTCGTGTTCGGCGGCTACGACGTTTCGGTGGGGCGGGTTCGCGACTGCGTGTTCGAGCACAACTTGATCTGGAAGAACAACACGATCGATGGGGGCATCACCGACGTCTGGATCCAGTACGCAGAGTCCTGCACGTTGCGCGGCAACATCGTCGTCGCCGGGCCGCCGGTTGGCTCCCACGGGGACAGCCTCATCGGGCTCTACAATCCCTTCCCCGGCGCGACGGTGGAGGGGAACCTTTGGTACGGGGACTCAGGGTCGCCGGGGATCAGCTGGGACGGCGGTTACTACGACGTGTTCGCGGACTTCCAAGCGGCCACGGGCCTCGGGGTGGGCGGCCTCTTTGCGGACCCCTTGCTCGTGGATCCCGACGGCGCGGACAACGTGTTAGGAACGGCTGACGATGACTTCAGCCCCACCGCTTTGTCCCCGGCGATCGACGCAGGGGACGGCACGTCATGGCTCAGCGCGTACCCGGGCGACGGGATCGCCCTCACCGACTACACGGGCGCAGACCGCCTCGTGGACGCACCCGCGGTGGCAGATCGCCTCGCGTCGTTCCTTGGGACCCAGCCGGATCTCGGCGCGGTGGAGTTCAGCCCCTCGTCCGGGGCTGTGAAGCGGTTCTGCTCCCCTGTGGCGTCGAGCTACGGCGACTATGCGCGCATGGGGCTGACCGGCACGACGTCGGTGCTCAACTCCGACCTCACGCTGGAGGCCGAAGGCGTCCCGCCCCTTGGGTTCGGTTTCTTCTTCTACGGATCGCTGCGCAATGAGGTGCCTGTGGGAGAGGGAGTGGTCTGCCTCGGTGGGTCCGCTTTCCGGCTGATGCCCGTCCAGGCCACCGCGACTGGCACGGCCAGCTACGATCTCAACTTGGGCCTCATCACGGGCCCCGGCATCATCGCGCCCGGTGACACGTGGGTCTTCCAGCACTGGTTCCGCGATCCGAATGGCGGGCCCCTTGGCTACAACTTCTCAGACGCATTGGAAATCAACTTCCTCCCGTAGGCGCGTTCGTGACGTGCCCCTACAGACGCGAGCAGGGCGGGCTCATTCGCCCGTTTCCGCGGCCCTAAGGCCTTGATTTGACTTTCGTGACGGCTATGTCAGGTGGGGAACATGGCGCTGTCCTAGCTCGTCCCACCAGGATGTACCGCCCCGACGGTCCTCGGTCCGCCACCCACCCCGCAAGCGGGGTATTTTTAGTTACATGAACGCATCGCTCGCCGCACCCGTCGCCATCGCTCTTCTGTCCCTCACGGGACCGGCCCTCGCTTCTCCGGCCCCCCAGCGCGTGGGCTGCCTCTGGGACCGCCTTGCGGACATCCCCGAGCCTCGATTTGAGCCAGGCACCGTGCCGATCGACGACAAGCTGTACTGCTTCGGCGGCTTCAAGAACCAGCAGATCGAAGCCTCTGTGCGCGTCGACGTCTACGATCCGCTCACGGACACGTGGACGCCCCGGGCGGATATGCCCGATGCCACGACGCACATCGGCCTCGTGCGTGAGGGACGCAACGTCTGGATCATCGGCGGCTTCATCGGCGACAACCCCGGCGTCGCCACGAGCGACGTTTGGATCTACGACATCGACGCCGATACGTGGAGCGCTGGTCCGTCCATGCCTCGGCCGATCGCTGCGGGCGGCGTCGCCTTCATCGGAACCGAAGTGCACTACTACGGCGGCTGCGAAGCCGACCGCGACACGGTCACCGGCGACCACTGGGCCTACGACCTCGCCGCGCCCGGCCTCGGCTGGCAAACCCGCGCCGTCATGCCCCAGCCCCGCTGTCACTTGGCGGGCGCTGCCCTCGGCGGCGAACTCTGGGCGATCGGCGGACAGCTCAACCACGACACCAATCCCTTCGACACCCGTTGGGTCCATGCCTACGACCCCGTGCTCGACACGTGGCGCCAAGGCCCGCTCCTTCCGGAGCCGCGCTCGCACTTCGAGCCCGCGACCTTCGTCGACGCTGGCAACCTCTACATCGCGGGCGGCAAGGATCTGACCTCCGGCCGCGAAGTCCTCGCAGGCATGCTGGAGATGGACCCGGTCCTCGGCGAGTGGAGCTACCTTCCGCCGCTCCCGAACCCGCGCTATGGCCCGGGCGTTCAGAAGATCGGCAACACGCTCTATGCGGTCAGCGGCGCAGCCCAGGCCAACAACCCGATCCCGGACCTTTACGGCCGCGACTGGAACGCGAGCTTCCCGAACCCTCTGCGCATCAACTGCGGCGGCCCCGAGGTCGTGACGGCGAGCGGCAACTGCTGCTGGTGCGGCGACATCGGCTTTGAGAGCGGCAGCACGAAGTTCTTCAACCCGAACGCGGAGGTCTTCGACACGGACGAAGACGAAGTCTTCCACCGGATGCGCGAGGCCAACTTCCCGATGTTCCAAGACGTGAACTATCGCCTCCCGATGGGCGACGGTTTCTATCGCGTCAAGTTCCTCCTCGCCGAGCGCGCGTTCAGCAGCACCGGCCAGCGGGTCCTCGACCTCTCCGTCGAGGGTGTACGCCTCGCAGAGGACCTTGACCTCATTGCGGACCCGGGTTTCGCCACGGCGGTGGTCAAGGGCTTCGACGTCGAGGTCACGGACGGCGTCCTGAACATCAACATCCACGCGCAGCCGAACCAGCGTGCTCTCGTTGCCGCGCTTGAGATCGAGACCCTTGGCCCCGATCACTTCGCTTCGGAGTGCTCGAACGGACCGAACTCCACCGGCAACCCAAGCCTTGTGGACTTCGTGGGCACCACCAGCGTCGGCGACGACGAGTTGACCCTTCGCGTCGGACCACTGGCCCCGAACTCGTTCGGCTTCTTCCTCCAGGCCGAGCTCGCGGGCAGCGGTATGCTGCCGGGCGGCACGCTCTGCTTGACGCAGCCCTTCTTCCGCCTCCCGGCGGAGCAGGCCAGCCCGAGCGGGCTCCTGACCCACCGCCTCCAGATCCAAAACCCCAACACGGCGGCGCAGCAGATCATGGCGGGCACCACGTGGCGCTTCCAAGCGTGGCACAGGGACACCGTCGCCATCGGCTACGGCCTCTCGAACGCGCTGAAGCTCGTCTTCACCCCCTGATTCGGCCCTCAAGGGTCCTTGAGGGCCCCAATGGGGTTTCTCGGCGGGCCAGGGACAAGAAGGGTCAGACACCGTTCCGACTTCGGAACGGTGGCGAGGCCAAGGGGCCCCCTGGGGGTCTTCCAAGGGGGTAGAATCCCCCCCACGGGATCTGGCACGCAGGTTGCCTTCTTCCGGTGCTATGACGATGACCCTCCCCAACAGCACCCAGTGGGCCCGCGCGGCAGCCGCCCTGGCGGCCTCGTGTGTGCTGGCTTGCTCGAGCGCTCCTGAGCTGCGCATGGTCGAGCAGCGTGAGCTTGGCGCTGGACCCGGCGGGGGCCTGCAGCCGGTCGGCCTGCAGATGGACAGCGGCGCCATCGTCGTGTCGGCCTCGCGCCGCTCGGTCCATGTACCGCCGCCTCTGGAGCTCACAGGAACGGTCTACGAAGCCGCCGCGGCCGTGGCCCTGCCCGATGTCCCGCCGGGCCAGTACCCGGGGATCGTCAACGTCTATCGGCTGAGCGATACGATCATCACCGGCAGCGAGCCCCACGACGCCGAGGCCCTCGGACAGCTGGCCGCTTGGGGCGTCAAGACGGTCCTCTCCGTTGACGGCAAGGTGCCGGACGTAGAGGCTGCGACTGCACTCGGTCTGCGCTACGTCCACGTGCCCATTCGCTACCGCGGCATCACGGACGACCAGATCCTGAAGATCGCGAAGACGTTCCGCGAGCTGGAAGGTCCGTTCTACGTTCACTGCTTCCACGGCAAGCACCGCGGCCCGGCTGCGGCCGCGATCGGCCGCGTCGCGCTCGACGGTTTGGAGCGCGATCACGCGATCGCTGAGATGCGCCAGTGGTGCTCGACCGCGTCGAAGTACGAAGGCCTCTACTCATCGGTCGCGCTGTCGGATCTGCCGACGGCCGAGGAGACCGCTGCCTACGAGTTTGACTTCGCCTCGGCCATGTCATTCGAGGGAGTGCGTGATGCGATGGTCGTCTTGACGCGCTCTTGGGACGAGGTCAAGCTCGTCGCGAAAAATGGGTGGAAGCCCAGCAGCGAGCACCCGGACATCGACGCGCTGCAGTCGGCGACCCACGTGAGTCAGCTCATGAACGCTTGCGGCGAGATGGAGGAGTCCAAGGCCTACGCCGCGGACTTCCACGAGATGCTGGCCGAAAGCCAGGGTCACCTCGGGGACGTCGTTGAGTTTCTCCAGCGCGGCCGCGTCGAAGGGACCTCCGAGTTCCTGGCGAGTGAAGGCTTGGACGCGGCGTTCCGCGCGGCGAAGAAGTCGTGCTTGACCTGCCACGCGGTCTACCGGAACTAGGCCGCGAAGGTCCGTTTCGTAGCCTCCACGGGGGCCCGTTCTGGGCCCAGCTTTCGATCGATTCACGGGGTGAATCGCACCGCATCGGGGAAGGGAAGCGATGATCTGAGTTCCTGGGCGCATAGGAAGCGCCCAAGGAGCTTCCATGAACCCATCACTCAGCCCCGACCCCGACAGCCTGCCCGACGACGGTGACGCCGCGATGGGGAGCTCGTTCCTCCCGGAAGCGGTCCGATTCCGCTGGCGCAAGGTCCTAGTGCGCGGACTGGGAGTCGCCGTGGTCACGGCTGTGGCGATCGGTTGCGTACACCGTTGGGCGGCGAAGTCCGAGGGCCAAGAGCTTCCGAATCTTGAGGTCGCCACGGCCGGCGGCAACCAGCTGTGGACGGACGTGGCCTGGGACGACGGCTGGCGCGTGCAGACCCACGTTTGGACCGGGCACGCGAGGCTCCTGGACGAGGACAATGTCCGGCGCACCTGGGGCTCTCGAAAGAAGTGCGAGGCGAAGCTCGCGGAACGCAGGGCCGGCGGTGACGCGGCGGCCCCGCGCGAGAAGGCCGTCGTGCTCCTACACGGACTTTGGCGTACGCGACGCGCGATGAAAGATCTGGGGACGGCGTTCGAGGCGGCCGGCTACGACGTGATCGATATCGGTTACCCGAGCACACGCCGTGAGGTGTCCGAGCACGCCGCCCAGGTGGCTGAACTCCTCGACGGTCTCAAAGGAGAAGGGGTCGAGCTCTCCTTCGTCACCCACAGCCTAGGCTCCCTCGTGGTGCGCGACCTACTGGCGCGCGAGGACGACCCTTGGCGCGAGCACCACAGGCCGGGCCGCGCGGTGTTCATTGCGGCTCCGAGCAGCGGCGCGGCGCTCGCCAACTTCGCGGAGCGCATCCCGGGCGCGTTCGCGATCTACGGCAAGCCGTCCAAAGAGATTGCGTCGGGCTTGGCCGCGAACCTCCCGACTCCGTCGATCCCCTTCGCAACGATCGCGGCGGGACGGGGAACAGACGATGGCTGGAACCCGCTGATTCCAGGCGACGACGACGGCGTGGTCGGCGTCGCAGAAACGCGCCTAGAAGGATCGACGGCGCACCTTACGGTAGAAGGCATGCACACCTTCGTTATGGAAGATGAAGACGTCATCGCCGCGACGCTCCGCTTCGTTGAAGAAGGCCGCTTCGTAGATTGAGCAGTACGGTACCGTA
>CALHGQ010000681.1 GCA_938030175.1 uncultured bacterium
GTTCAGGTTTGGACAGACGAGCAAGAACCCGCAATTGAATGGCGGATTTGGCGGAGAGGGCTCCGTCCCAGTAGCTCGACGCTCCAGATCAACGAAATTGACCTCCGAAAGAGCCCTCCTCTGATACGACGGGACGAGGTCGACGTCGATCTGAGCATTCAGCACTACTCAAGCGTCAAGGGTTTGCCGGCGTTTGTATTGTCTGGCGAGAACCATGCTAAGAAGAAGATCCTTGCTTCTTTCTATATCGAACCGAATGGCGGTGTCCTGCCGCAGTCTCGCGACGGAAGGCCGGGGATCGCCTGCTCAACGACATTCCGTACAGAGCTTGACCACGAGTTGAGCCAGGTGATGTCTGCGCCGCTGTCGCTGCCAGCGCAGGAGTACGCCCTGGTGGCAACTTTTGTTGAATCATCAAATGCCGCACCGCTAGCTTGGAAGCTTACGACGACTTCTCCCAGCACTCAGCAGGTCACTCGAGGGCTCAACGTGGAGGAGCGGCTCGTGTCGTCGCTTGAACGAGTCTGCACCGCGAGTAAGTTGAACCTTGAGAAGAGCTGTGTGCTGGTGCACCATCTTCGCAACGACATAGCATGGAATTCGGGCGAACTCTTCTTGGACGGAGCGAATCCAAGACTTCGGTTTAGCGCACGAGAGAGTCGGGGCGTTAGAGGGCCCGAAACTCAATTGGCGACCGTTGATCTTAGTGTTGACTATCTGTTCGGGGACGACAAAGCGCTTAGGTGTCAGTTCGATCCTGAAAGAAAGTACTTAACTCTGGACGTGCGTGACGAGGGCCCGAAGCTTGTCGAGTCACAAGCCAATAAGAAGTAGTGCTGACGAATGCTCACGTTGGCGACGCAGCTCGCGCGGCTGTGTTGGATGACGTCTGGGAGGAGTGGCAACGGGCTCATAGCTGATTCCAGGCCATGCACGCTTCAGTAACCGGCTGACGGGACTTCGATTAGGCGGCGCTGCTCTCCGTATCTCAGCTGAGCAACTTGAAGCGGTGGGATAGCAGTGAATGCTCGGAGGTGCTCTTCGAAGTTTCGTCCGAAGCAGCAAGCTGCGCTTTGCCCTGGAGGTGCTAGATGATCAATCGAGCTGACGCGAGTTGGGGAGCAGCGGCATCGCTTGGAACGAATACGCTCCAGCCATCCTGCTGCAGGCTTTAATTTCTATCTGTTGCCGGTTCGATTCATGGCCGGTTGCTTCGGGCCTTCATAGCGGCTACCCCTTGACGGCGATCGTCACGAGGCGGCCTGGGATGTACTTGAAGACCTTCATCTCCTTGCCTTCCACCCAGCCTTTGACGGTCTCGTCCGAGAGTGCGAGTTCCTTGATGGTGGACTCGTCGATGTCGGCGGCAACCTGGAGCCGGGCACGGACCTTTCCGTTGACCTGGATCGGGACCTCGATGGAATCTTCCACAAGCTTGGACTCGTCCGCCTCGGGGAACGGCGCGTAGGCGATTGACTCCTTGTGCCCGAGCTTGCTCCAGATCTCTTCCGCGAAGTGCGGAGCATAGGGGCTGAGCACTAGGCAGAAGGCCTCCAGGGCTTCCCGGGGACGGTCGTCCTTCTTCGACATCTCGTTGACGAAGATCATCATCTGGCTGATCGCCGTGTTGAAGCGCAGGCCCTCGGTGTCCTCCGCCACCTTGGCGATGGTCTGGTGGACGAGGCGCGCAACGTCGTCTGACATGGGCTCGTCGTTGATCGACGCATGGAGCGCTCCATCGTCATCGCAGTAGAGACGCCAAGCGCGGTTGAGGAAGCGGCGCACGCCGTCGAGTCCGCTCTGGTTCCATGGCTTCTCTTGCTCGATGGGGCCCAGGAACATCTCGAACATGCGCAGCGTGTCGGCGCCGTACTCCTTGATGACATCGATGGGGTCGACGCTGTTTCCGTAGCGCTTGCCCATCTTGCGGTTGTCCTCGCCGAGGATCATCCCCTGGTTGACGAGGCGCTTGAATGGCTCCTCCACCGGCGAGACGCCGATGTCGTACAGGAACTTGGTCCAGAACCGCGAGTACATCATGTGCCCCACGGCGTGCTCGGCTCCGCCGACGTAGAGGTCGACGGGCAGCCACGCTTTCGCCTTCTCAGGGTCGCACAGGGCGTCTGAGTTGCGAGGGTCGAGGAAGCGGAAGAAGTACCACGAGCTGCCGGCGCTGCCCGGCATGGTGTCGGCCTCGCGGCGCGCGGGCTTGTCGGGTTGACCGGGGACCGTCGTCGCGACCCAGTCCTTCATCCGGCTCAGGGGCGACTCGCCCGTTTCCGAGGGCGTGTAATCCGCGGTGTCGGGGAGGTCCAGGGGCAGTTCGTCGAACGGCAGAGGGTGCACTTCACCGTCCTCGTCGATCACGACGGGGATCGGCTCGCCCCAGTAGCGTTGGCGCGCGAAGATCCAGTCGCGCAGACGGAAGCGGACAATGCGGCGGCCCAGACCCTCGGCCTCCAGCCACTCGGACATCTTCGTGATGGCTTCCTCTTTGTCGAGTCCGTTCAGATCGAGGCCGTTCGCTCCCGATGAGTTCACGTGCGGCCCGTTGCCGACGTAGGCGGCTTCGGTTACGTCGCCACCAGCCACGACCTCGACGATGGGCAGGTCGAACTTGGTCGCGAACATCCAGTCGCGCTCGTCGTGGCCCGGCACGCACATGATCGCGCCCGTGCCGTAGCCCATGAGCACGTAGTCGGCGACCCAGATGGGCACCTCGGCGCCGGTCGCTGGGTTGATGGCGAAGGCGCCCGTGAAGACACCGCTCTTGCCGGCGTCGTTGCCGGTGCGGGCGATCTCGGACTTCGCGGCGGCTTCGGCGCGGTAAGCGTCGACCGCGGCGCGGCATTCGTCGGTCGTGATCTCGGTGACAAGGTCGTGCTCTGGCGCGAGCACGCAGAACGTCGCGCCGAACATCGTGTCGGGGCGCGTCGTGAAGACTTCCAGTGCGGCGTCATGGCCCTTGATCGCGAAGGTCGCGTCCGCGCCTTCGGAGCGTCCGATCCGGTCGCGCTGCATGGCTTTGATCGGCTCCGGGAAGTCGACCTCGTCAAGCCCGTCGAGCAGACGATCCGCGTACTTGGTGATGCGCAGCATCCACTGCTTCATCGGCTTGCGCTCGACGGGGTGTCCGCCGCGCTCCGACTTGCCGTCGATCACTTCATCGTTCGCGAGCACCGTACCCAGTGCGGGGCACCAATTCACGAGGGCCTCGGACTGGTAGGCGAGGTCATGCTCGAGGAGCTTCAGGAAGATCCACTGGGTCCACTTGTAGAAGTCGGGGTCGAACGTCCCGACCTCGCGCTCCCAGTCGAACGAGAATCCGATGGCCTTCAGCTGCGAGCGGAAGTTGTCGAGGTTCTTCGTGGTCGACTCGCGTGGGTGCACGTTCTGGCTGATCGCGAACTGCTCGGCGGGGAGGCCGAATGCATCCCAGCCCATGGGGTGGAGGACCTCGAAGCCCTTCATGCGCTTGTAGCGCGCGACGATGTCGCTGGCCGCGTAACCCTCGACGTGCCCGACGTGCAGTCCCGAACCCGACGGGTACGGGAACATGTCTAGGACGTAGTACGTGGGCTTGTCCGGCCCGCCGGGGGTACCGGCTGTGGTGTCGGTGCGAAAGGTGGCGTTTTCTTCCCAGAAACTCTGCCACCGCGGCTCGATGCTGGCGGGGTCGTACGTCATAGCGCCCGGAGTCTAGCAGCGCCCGTGGAGATGTCTCTTGCCAGATCGTGTTCAGGGGGCAGAACCTTCTGGGGCTCAGTCCGAAGCCGATCGCGTTCGGGGTTCTGCCGCCTCTGTGACGCGGAGTGGTCTGAGGTCAGCAGGGGACGCGCCCAAGACTGGCCATCGCCTTGGGGTGGGTCGATGGCCGCGGATCAGGACGGCCTGTACTGGAGCGAGACCCATGGACAAATCGCAGGGATTCGTGGCGGGCGCTCCCGGCGGGCCCCGTTTCGGCCCGTGCGGGAGCAAGTTCTCAGGACGAGGGCGCGACCGCAGCTTTCCACTCATCAACCCCATAGCTAGCCATGCGCACCCAACTCCTCGCTGCAGGGATCTTCTGCATTATCCCCTCCGCCGTCCTCGCCCAGTCGACGATCGGGCTCTCGTCAGTCACCCCGCCCACCCAACAGTCCTACCCCGTCCGCACGGGCATGCAGCAGTCCTCTGGGTTAGGGGACTGTACGCTCATTGACTTCGAAGGTATCGCCAACTTCGACCCGGTTGGCGTCATCACCGGCCCTGTGGATGTGACGTTTGGAGCTAGCTGGTTGGGCCTGATCGATTCCGATGCTGGCGGGACCGGCAACTTCGCGAATGAGCCAACGGGGGATACGGTGACGTTCTTCTCCGGAAGCCTCGACCCGATCGACTTCTCTCAGCCGGTGAGCTTCGTTGAGGTCTCGTACGTGGCCTCGGCGGTCTCTCTCCCTGTGACCCTCACTGCTTGGAGCGGGCCGAGCGGCACCGGCAGCGTCATCGCCACCGCTCTGGGCAACACCCTTGGAAACTCGAACGACGGCGCGGCCTGCTCGGGCGATCCCAACGGCGCGTTTTGCCTGTTCGACACCATGGGAGTGAGCGGTGACGGGATCCTCAGCGTCACCCTTAGCGGCGCCGTCGCTGACCAGTTCGCCTTCGACAACATGACGTTCTGCGTCGACAGTGTCGGCACGAACTTCTGCGAGTCGCTGCCGAACTCGACCGGCATCGTCAGCAACCTCGTCGCCTCTGGCTCGACTTTGGCAGCCGACAACGACCTGACCCTCCAAGCGATCAATCTGCCCCAGAACGCCACGGGCTACCTGCTCAACTCGAGGAGCGCGATCAACTTCCCCCTCGCTGACGGCATCTTGTGCGTTGGACCGGACTGGGGACGCCACATCGCCCAGGCGGGCAACTCCGGCGGCACGGGCAGCATCACGACGGTGGTCGACCTGATGAACCTTCCGCGGCCCATGCCCAACTCGGTGATGGTCATGGCGGGCGAGACCTGGTACTTCCAGCTCTGGCACCGCGATGGGGCTTCCTCGAACCTGACGAACGGCGTCTCGGTCACCTTTGACTGAGGACGCTGGCACCACTCCCTCGGCTCAGATGAGTGGTCGGAGTGGGTGTCCTCGACGCTGGTTGAAGCGCAACGGCTGAAGGCGATGACGTGGCCGCAGCGGGGGGGGGCGGCCGCCCGGCGACCCTTTTGCCCATCAGGCTGACTTCGACTGAACAAGCACCTGCGCTTGCTCAACCCATTGGTCCCGCACCACACGATTGCCGAAGTGCTTCAGCTCTTTCGAGAGGGACTCGATGTCGTCGATGCTGAGCGTCGCGAGCTGCTCGAAGGTTTGGATTCCTTTCTCGTTGAGCACTCCCTCTAGGACCTTGCCGATTCCACGGATCAGCTTGAGGTCGTCGGGCTCGACGGGCCATTCCGCCTTGGGCTCGACGGGCACTTCTACTTCATGCTCGAGAGGCAACTCGGCCTCGGGCTCGACAGGCACTTCTACCTCGGGCTTCACAGGCCATTCCGCCTCGAGCTCGATGGGCACTTCTGCCGCGGGCATCTGAACGGCTGGCACTTGGATGTCAGCGAGGTCCTCGATGATCGACACCAGCTCCGGACTCTCTTGCGCCCAGTCGGCGCACTCTCCCTCGCTCTCAAGCGCCTTCTGAAGGTCGGCTCGGCGCTGGTCGTTGCTCTGCACCACCTCGTCGGCGAGGGAGCCTACCCCTTCCAAGTCCACAAGCACCGTGTCGTCCGCGGCAAGGAACGGCTCCTGTTCGTTGGCAGGCTCCGCGCTTTCCACTTCAGCTTCGACTCGCTCGAGGAGCTTCCTCAGCTCGACGACCTCAAGGTCCAGCTCCCCAAGGCTCGTGTCGAACTGCGCAGCTTCCTCAGGCGATTCTTCTCGGTACGCGCTGTCGTCCATCGCCGAGTGGAGGGCGCTGTCCGACTCCTCAAGCTCCTGCGGAACGCTCTCATTCCGATACCGGCGTCTCGCCCGAGCGAATACGGGGGCGACTACCACCAGGAAGGCGAGCAGAACGAGGAAGAGAATGAAGTTTCCAGTATCGACGGGCATGGTGTGGACGGTTTTTGGCCTGGGAGGAAGATCGACCAACCGGCGCCGCGATCTGGGCCCGCGCTAAGCGTTTTTCTTGTCAAGCCTTGAGGGTGTTGCAATACCGTCACGGATAGCTCGAACTCCGAAGCGCTGTTGAGTCTCTTGGGCGTCGAGAGGCCGCGCTGTCGAGCGGCTGGGAGCAGCGATTCGGGCGCCTAGGCCCACGGGTCTCAAATCGCGGCTGTGGGGTCCCCGCGCCGGTACAGCACAGCTCGCTCGGCTTCGATCACCTGACGGGCAGTCGGAACGCGTTCTGGAGGGGCTCGAAGGCCGCGCTTGATCCCAGTGACGAACCGCTGATCCACGTTGGTACACCGGTGCCCAGAAGGGAACCGTCCGAATCGAACAGTGATCCCGAGATCTCTTGGTGCGGGCGAAGTACGTTTCGCCGACCTCGGCGGAAGCTCTTTGCTCCAGCTCGACCTAGGCGACGTTCCCCAACCGATGGGGCGGGTCGCAGCCATGGCGGGCGAATCGTGGAACTTCCAGGCGTGGTACCGGGATGCGAACCCCAGCTCCACGAGCAACTTCACCGACGGCGTGACGGTATTCGTCCAGTAGGCTCGCTCGGGTAGGGCTCAAAGCTTGGCGGGGATGAGCCGTGTTCGATCGTTGTTCGAACGGGCACGCCTCTTTGGCTCGGCACGACCGAGGTCCATGGATCAAGGGGCCTGGGGGCTTGCGGCGTCGGCTGGCATCTCTCGCGCGAGGTCCTGCTCGGCGGCGAGGACGCCAAACGCTGGCCAGCTCGGACGGGTCGCGAGCGTTGCAAGGAGCGCTTTGCCGCCCTCTTCGTTCCCAGACGCCATCATCCAGCGTGCGAGCCCGTAGTCGAGCGCGGCGCTGCGGTCCTCCTTGGCGAGCAGCGCGTCGAGGCTCACCTCGCCGCGATAGAGCTCCACTAGCTCGGCGTACGCGAAGTTCTCAAGCACGTCGGGGTCCTGGGGGAGCCTTGCGACGGTGCGCGCGGCAGCGGCCTCGTCTCCACGTCGAATGTGGCTCATGTAGGCCCAGTGGGTGGCGGCGACGCGTTCGTCGTCGGTGCGGGCCCACTGGCTTGCGCAGGACTCCCAGAGTTCAGCGGCCCGTGCATAGTCGCCCTTGAGGTAGTGGGCGAGGGCGAGGTGGTAGTCGATGTTGCCGTGGGTGGTGCTCCGCGGTTCCCACTCTGGCCCGGGGGCGCCGTCGGGTTCCAGGCGATTGGGGGCGTCCTTGGCGAGCTCTCGCGCCTCTTCGAGAACGGTGATCGCTGCGTCCACCTGGCGGATGGTCAGGAGTCGATGCCCCATGTGCCGTCGCAGTCGGTAGCTCTCGGGGAACGTCCCGATGGCGTTGGCGTACCAGCCGATCGCTTCCTGGAAGCGTCCCATGTAAGCGAGGCGACGTCCCATCCAGACGGCCCGTAGCTCGCTCGGATCGAACTTCCAGGCGAGGTGCGCGGCGTCGGCTTCCGCCTGCATCCATGTCGCGGCGAGGCCGCTCGGGCCGATCGATTCGAGCGGCGCGCCCAAGAGGGAGATCGCCTCGGGGGGCGGCGGGGGGGTCGAGCACGCGCTGAGCGTGAGGAGGGCTGCGGTCAGGGGGATGAGTGGTTTCACTCCCGCGTTATAGCCGCCGAGGCGCGGTGGGATTCCTCGCAAATGTGCTTGCGCTTTCGAGGAGGATGTATAAATATGCACGCCGAGAGACTGATTATGCAATCGACCACACCTATCCAAAAGCGCCGCGCCCACATCGTCGAGCTGATCGCCCAGGGCCAAGGCACGAGCCAGCAGTCCCTCGTGGACGCCCTTGGGGCCCTCGGGGTCTCGGTGACCCAGGCGACCCTGTCCCGGGACCTTCGGGACTTGGGAGCCCAAAAGGGTCCCGGCGGCTATGTGCTTCCGGGCGGATCTGAATCGCCGCTCGTGAAGGCGCTCCGCACCTGGCTGACGAGTGCGGTCGCCGCCCAGAACCAGGTGGTGCTCGGGACGCCGCCCGGGGGCGCTTCACCCCTGGCCGTCGTCCTCGACGCCGCTGAGCACTCCAGCATCCTGGGGACCATCGCCGGGGACGACACCATCCTCATCATCACGCCCTCGTCCAAGCTGGCGTCGGCGCTGGCCCAAGAGTTCAGCGGTCACGTTTCAGGCGGAGCTTCCCAATGAGCCGCGTCGCGATCGTGGGCGCCACTGGCTATGCCGGGGCCGAGCTAGGTCGCGCGTGTTTTGGTCACGCGGGGATCGAGAGCGTCACGCTCATGTCCGGTCGTACGGGCGGCGAGCGGACCCCTGCCGACCCTCGCCAAACGCGCTGGGTCGAACCGCTCGACCTGGCGGCCCTCGGGAGCGACTTCGACGTCGTGTTCCTGTGCCTGCCCCACGGGGTAGGGCACGCTGCCACCGCAGCGGCGCTTCAGGGCGAGGCCCGCGTCGTTGATCTTTCGTCGGACCATCGGTTCCGCGACGCGTCCGTGTACAGCCGCGTCTACGGTGCAGATCACCCCGCGCCTGAGCTCTGTGATGCAGCGGTGTACGGCCTCACGGAGCACGGTCGGGCCGACATCGCTGGAGCACGCCTCGTGGCGAACCCTGGCTGCTACCCGACGGCGGCGTTGCTCGGCCTCTTGCCGCTGGTGAATGCGGGGCTCGTCGCCGCTGGTACGCGCCTCACGATCGACGCGAAGAGCGGCGTTTCAGGGGCCGGCAAGTCGCCGTCCGACACGACGCTGTACGGCAATGTCAACGAAGCGTGCCGTGCCTACGGCGTAGGCACCCACAGGCACGCCCCAGAGATCGCGTCGCGCATCGACGCCGATCACCCCGTGACCTTTGTCCCGCACCTCGTACCTATGTTCCGTGGGATGCTGGCGACGATCTACGTCGAGCCCCGGGCCGGCGTCACCCTCCAGCACGCGCAGGCTGCGCTCGACGACGCCTATGCGAACGCGCCGTTCGTGCATCGCATCGAAGGGCAGCCCACGACTGGATCGGTCGCGAGAACGAACCATTGCCACCTAGGCGTCGCGGAGGCGGACGGCGCGCTCGTCGTCACGTCGGCCATCGACAACCTCGTGAAAGGAGCGGCAGGAGCCGCGCTTCAGAACATGAATGTGATGCTCGGATTTGATGAGCAAGAGGGGCTGCGGAGCCTTGACGGGGTGATGCCGTGAGCGTGCCCAAGCGCAAGCGTGTGCTCGTCAAGATCGGCGGGGCTGCGCTCGATGATCCCACCCTGCGGGGACGGTTCGCGTCGAGCGTCAGGGACGCGATCGACTCCCTGGGAGTTGACATCGCCGTCGTGCACGGCGGCGGCCCCCAGCTCAGCCGGTTCCAGGAGCAGCTCGGGATCGAGGTGAAGCGCAACGATCGCGGCCTTCGGATCACTGGACCGGAAACGGCACGCGCCGCCGTGTGCGTCCTCGGAGGCGAGGTCAACGCGGCGCTTGTGTCTTCGCTCACCGCTGCGTCCGTCCGGAGCATCGGGTTGACCTGCGCCGACGGTGGCTTGGCGACGGCCCGCGTGTTCGACCCAGCGCTCGGCGCCGTGGGGGAGATCGTTGCCGTCGATCCGTCGGTGATCGAGGATCTCGCCTCCGCGGGCTTTGTACCGGTGATCGCGACGCTCGCCTCTGATCCTGCGGAGCCCCTGGGCGGCCGCTTTCTCAACGTCAACGCTGACGCGGCGGTCGCGCCGATCGCTGCGGCGTGGGGGGCGGACGCGGTGTTGTTCCTCTCCGACGTGGCGGGCGTCCTGTGCGGCGGCAAACACGTGAGCAGCCTAGACGCCGCGGGCGCGGCTCACCTTGAGTCCACGGGCACGCTTCACGGCGGAATGATTCCCAAAGTCGAGGCCGCCATCGCAGCGACGGCTGCGCTCCCCGGTGCGCTCGTCAAGATCGCGAGCGGCGCGGCCCCTGGCTGCATCGTCGCCGCGCTCCAGTCGGATTGCGGCACGGCGTTGCTGGGCACCCAAGAGGAGCTGACCCATGGCCACTAGCGTCTCGATCCCAGCCGGCGCTCCCCAAGCGGACCGGACCATGGGGACCTACCGCCGCGCGGACCCGCTGTTCGTGTCCGGGGAGGGGGCGTGGCTCGTTGACAGCGAAGGCACGCGTTATCTCGACTGGATCAGCGGCATTGGCGCCGCGAGTCTCGGGCACGGTCACCCCGCGCTGTCGAAGGCGCTCGGCGCGCAGGCTGCGACGCTCGGGCATATTTCCAACCTCTACCGGCACGCGCCAGGGGAGGAGTTCGCGGCGCGGCTGTGCGACCACGCGGGCATGGACGCCGTGTTCTTTTCGAACTCCGGTTCTGAGGCGAACGAGACGGCGCTCAAGCTTGCGCGCAAGCACCACGCGCAGAACGGCGCGCCCGAGCGGCAGCGCTTCGTGGCTCTTCAGGGCGGCTTCCACGGGCGCACGTTCGGTAGCCTGTCGGTTACCTCCAAGGCGGCTTACCGTGAACCGTTCGGCGGCATGCTTGACGCTGCGTTCGTCGAGCCCGGCGACCTCGAGGGTCTCGCCGCCGAGCTGCTGCAGGGGCCGTGTGCGCTGATCCTGGAGCCGATTCAAGGGGAAGGCGGCATCCGTGAGCTTTGCGGGAGCTTCCTCAAGAAGGCGCGGCAGCTCTGCACCGAGACGGGAACCGTGCTGATCCACGACGAGGTGCAGTGCGGCGGCGGCCGCACCGGCCAGTTCCTCGCCTCCATGCACACGGGGCCCGACGCGGCGCCTGACATCGTCACTCTAGCGAAGCCCATCGGGGCCGGCGTTCCCATCGGCGCAACGCTGGCCCGCGGCGAGCTGGCTGGGACGCTCCAGCCCGGAGACCACGGCTCTACGTTCGGCGGCGGCACGCTCGCATCGAGCGCGGGCCTCGTCGTGCTCGACGAGCTCGACGCTGGGCTGCAGGAGCACGTCGTCGAGCTCGGAGAGAGCTTCGCATCGGAGCTCGACCGGCTCGTCGAGCGTCACGACGTCCTGTTCACGCGCCGCGGCCGGGGGCTCCTCCAGGGTGTCGTCGCACCCGGACGCTCCTCCGAAATCGTCACCGCGCTGTTCCAAGCGGGCGTCCTCACCTGCACGGCCGCCCTCGACGTCGTGCGCTTCCTTCCCCCCTTCGTTCTTTCCTCCAACGATCTCCTCGAGGGGATCGCGCGGCTCGACCGCGTTCTGACCGACCAATTCTGATCCCATGGCCACCACGACACTGACCCCGCCGTCCCTAGGCATCACCGACCTCGTTTCCCTCGGGGATCTCTCCAGCGCCGCCCTGCGCCGCGTGCTGGACGTTGCCTCTGAAATCAAGTCGAGGCCCCTCGACTTCTCTGACCTCTTGAAGGGCAAGCGACTGTCCATGGTCTTCGAGAAGGAGTCGCTGCGAACACGCTTTACGTTCGACATCGGAATGCAGGACCTTGGCGGCAGCGCTACGTTCCTGGATCTGTCCAACTCGCCGCGCATGGGCGCACGGGAGTCCGTGCGGGATATGGCCAAGAACCTCGAGCGCTGGACCCACGGCATCGTGGCTCGGACCTACCGGCACCGCACCATCGTGGAGCTCGCGCACACGGCCTCGATCCCCGTGATCAACGGCCTGTCGGAGCTACTGCATCCGTGTCAGGCTCTCGCGGACACCATGACGCTTCTGGAGCGGTGGGGGAGCCTCCAAGATCGTCGCGTCGCCTTCATCGGCGACGGGAACAACACTTGCCATTCGCTGATGACGGCGGCCACGAAGCTCGGCATGCACATGGTGGTGTGCACGCCAGAGGGCTACGAGCCGGACGCGGAGATCGAGCGCGCAGCGGTGGCCGCGGCGGAGGAGTCGGGTGGCAGCTACACGCTCGTGAGCGATCCGAAGGACGCCGCGGAGGGGGCCCATGCGCTCTACACAGACGTCTGGGCCAGCATGGGTCAGGAGGACGAAACAGAGGAGCGGGCCGCGATCTTCAGCGACTACTCCATCTCGGATGACCTGATGGACCTGACCGACGAAGGAGTCTTTATGCACTGCCTGCCGGCTCACCGCGGGCACGAGGTGTCGCGCTCGGTGATCGACGGGCCCCAGTCCATCGTCTTCGACATCGCGGAGAACCGGCTGCACGCCCAGAAGGCCGTGCTGGCGCTGCTGCTCGCCCCCGAGGAGGTGAACTGATGGCAGCTTCCAACGCGGCCGCCCAGGGCGGCCAAGGGAAGAAGGTCGTGCTCGCCTACTCCGGCGGCCTCGA
>CALHGQ010000682.1 GCA_938030175.1 uncultured bacterium
CCTTGAGTTTGTGCCTGAGGGTGAACAGGACCCGGTCAGCGTCCCCATGGAGGACGGCATCGCCTGGTACGGCACGTGGGAAGCCGCGATGGCCGAGAAGGAGCGGACAGGCAAGCCAGTGATGCTCCACATGGGCAGCCCTCGCTATCCATCGGTCAAGGGACATCGCGTGCCAGGCACGTGGTGAACCGCTTCCGACCTACTGAGAAGGCGGTGCTTTCTCCATCCGGATGTCATCAAGGCCTCGCGGAACTTCGTCAACGTGCGGATGAACATCTGGCTCAACGAGCAGAACCATCAGCGTGAACACACCCTCGTGAGCGCCACCTACGCGGGCGGCATCTACACTTCGAACACGGTGTTCTGCCTCTTCGAGCCCAACGCCGAGGGAATGCAGGCGGACTCCTTCCCCGTCGAGAGTTCCATCTACTACGGCACCCGCGTGGGCCGCCCTTATCCGATCTGCTGCCTGCAGACACCCGACAGCGTGCCGGTCCACAGCCGGGAAGAGCGCATCGCCTACATCAAGGAGCGCCGCAGAGAAGATCTCGGGCAGGACACGTCGCCCGAGCTGCTCGAGCGAATCCTGTGGGAGCAGGAGAATGGCGGCGATGGTCCGAGCCTCGCGAAGATCATGAACGAGCTGGCGGCGCTACATCCGGTCAAGGACACCGCCCATCAGTCGCTTCCCGTGCTGCCGCTGCTTCCCAACCTCACGCAGGCCATCAACATGGGCGCGACCGACTCCCGCGCGGTGCTCGTCCTCGTCCGCCCCGAGAGGGCTGCGCCTACAATGGCGGCCCCGATGGACGAGATCGCCCGTCGCCTGCTCTTCGAGAAGGGGATCGTCGGCCGCATGCACGCCGTCGTGGCAACGCCCACCGAGTGGGCGGACGCGAAGGCCGCGGGCAAGGTGGTCGGAGGCGAATTGGAGACGGGCATGATGCTGCTCCGGCCCGGCTTCTTTGGTCGAAGCGCCGAGGTTCAGACCGAGATCCACGCCTCCGCATGTCTAGGTGAGACGCGCGCATCGCTGACCCAAGCGCTCAAGCTCTTCCGCGAAACGTGGCGCAAGCCCGACCGCGCGCAGCTCATCAAGAAGGGCGTGGCCGACGGCATCACCTGGCGCGAATGGGACCCAAAGGCGAAGTGCATGAGCGATGTGCCGCCCAACAGGAAGATGGACGGCCCTTTGGGGCACGTCGCCGACGGTCGGAGGTAGGGTAGTGGCGCGCGGCCACCGCGCATACAACGGCGCCATCTGGCGCCAGCGAAGTCCATCCCACCGACTCCTCCATCGACCGTTGAATTCACTCGCACTGCTGCTGCCACTGCTGGCCCCCAACCTCATCGCTAGTTCCTCGCCGAAAGCGGACGACCACCCGAGAGCCTCGGACGCTTGGGCCTCCGAGTCCGTGGAGGAGTTCGCGCGAACGCTGCTTGAGCTCCTCAAGACCCGGCACGGGGTCGAGGGCTTTCGGTTCGACGCGGTGGAAGGGGCCATCCTCAGCGAGGAGCGCGGGGTGAGCATCCACCTGGCGAATGTCCACGCTGAGTACACGTCCAGGAGCGGCGCGGAGCAGCAGGCCTACCTGGACCAGGTGGTAGCCGGGCTCGCGAGCACGATTCTGGCGGAGGAGGACCTCATCCTCGAAGACGTGCGGGAGCGTCTGTTTCCGCATGTTTGGTTAACCAGCACCCTTGCGAACTCGGACATGGCGAACAGCGGTCTTGGGGCTCCGATCAGCGAACGCTTCGCCACGCTTCCGAAGTGGCAACTCGGTCAGCACCTAACGGCGGTCTTGACCGTCGACGAAGAGAACACGTCGCGAGCCGTGACGATGGATGACATCGACCGCTGGGGTGTTTCCCTCGTGACGCTCTGCGGTGAGGCCGAAGCACGACTGGCGAAAAGAGAGATGCCCTGGGCGAGCCTCGCGAGCTCCGAGCATGCGACCTCGCAGATCTTGATGCCCTCTGAAGAAGGGGGCCTCGACTATCTCGTCGGGCGACTGGTCGCTCTACCTGGCAGCGTGCCGGTGGATCTCCCCGAGGGCAGCATGGCACTGGCCGCGGCTCGATCCGCACTCACCCTGTTCGTTCCCGGTGATCAGGATCTGGAGATGGCTTTGCTCAAGACCTGCCTAGAGGGTGAAGGGCTGCCCTACCCGCTGCAACCGCTTCCGCTCATCCGCGAGCAAGGCGCATGGGTGAATTGGAGTCCGCCGGCAGGCCACCCGCTAGCCAGGGAACTGAGAGAGGCGGAGCGGCAATTCCTGGGGGAACTCTACGGCCAGCAGAAGAGCGCGATCATCGAACTGCAGAACCGTTTCACTGAGTCAGACGAAGAGGACGCAGACGACCTCCCTCCCGTCGAGCGAATTCCGCTCGAGTTCATCTCTACGTTCCAGTTGATGCAGCATGAGGAAGGCGCCGAGCTGATGTCGGCGGCTATCTGGCCGAGCGACGCAGAGACGCTGCTTCCCAAAGTGGACGTGATCGTGTTCAGTGGCGGCGAGGACGACGACCTCATCTTCGCACCGTGGTCCATCGTAGAACGCGTGATGGGCGACAGCTTGGGGCCCATGCCCCATACCTACCCCGTTCGGTATCGCCCGCGAGAGTTCCCTAACGAGGCACAACGGAAGGAGATCGCCCGACTCTCTGAGTAGTCGATAGTGACGGGGGTTTCGGGCAAGACTCCCTTTGTCGAGGCCTAGGTGGGCCGGGAGATCGCCGTCACCGCGTTCTTACCCTGAAGCGCCGCGTCCCAGAAGTGGTCGCGCTCGACCCTACCTGCCCACGCGGTGGACGCTTCGCTATCGTGGGGACATGAACACGCGGCGTCTCTTGCTCCTTCTGCTCGCCCCCCTCTGCTTGGCAGCCACACCGTACAGCGCAGAGGCGAGACCTGCTTGCGCCTATGCGACCCAGGGCAAAGAAGTCAAAGACCTCCAAGCCGAGATCAACGCGAAGCTCAACAAGACTCCGAGGGAGACTTTCGAGCGGCTCGGAAAGATCGGGACCGCGGCGGCCTTCAACGTGCTCACGACTTCTGCGACGAAGCTGAAAGGACGTCAGGCAAAGATCCGAGCCTTCGCGGCGATGCGTCACCTTCTCGGCGATGACAAGCTGAAGGACCGGGTGCTCGATCACGTCACCGACGTGGCGATCAGCGGACCGTCCGGAGACGCACAGGCCGCCGTGCGCGGCCTCGCGCAGTTCGGCGACCCTGGCCGGGAACGCATCCGCAGGATCGTGGAAGAATCCGAGGATGCCCGGACGCGCCAGTTCGCTTTTCGACCGATCCACAAGGCGCTCGTCGCCGAGGGAGGAGTCAAGGTGAGGGATCTCGTCCTGCGGGACTTCGTCGTCCCCGAGTCAGGATCCGAAGTGCAGGCGCTTGCGCTGCTTCGCCTGTACACCACGCCAGCCGACCTGAAGCTCTTCAAGGAGGTGGTGGAAGACGAGGAGCGCTCGATCTCGATGCGGCGCATCATCCTTCGAGCGATGGAGACCTGGACTCCTACCGCGGAAGCGGACGGTCGAGGTCGCTCCAAGAAGGTTGACCCTGCGGGCGCCGTGATCCTCGTGGGGCTGAAGAGCGATGAGCCTCGCCTGCAGTACCAGGCACTGATCTCGGCGAGCCGGCGCTCGGTCCCAATCGCTGGTGCGATGCTGCGGGGCGTGAAGAAGCACGCCAAGTCCAAGGACGACGCCACGCGCCGTGCCGCCACACTTCTCCTCTTGGAGAAGGGAGACGGCAAGCTCGATCCGCTCAAGCTCGCGACCTCACGGGACGCCATGATGCGGCAAGCCGCGGCCATTACGCTGGGTAAGGTCCCCGGGGACGAGTCCTTTAGAGCCCTCGTCAAGCTCGTGGCGGACAAGAACTGGACCGTCAGGGTCGAAGCGATCAAGGGACTCTCCGCCCAGCGGGATAGGCGAGCAATCCCCCTGCTCGTCGAGCGCATCAAGCGCGAAAGGGGACGCTTCGTCACCGATGTCGCCACGGCGCTTGAGAGTCTCACGGGGCGCAGCTACGGAACCAGCGTTAAGACCTGGCGGCGCTTCTGGAACAAGGAGGGCAAGGAGTTCGAGATGCCCACCGTCGAGCAGGTAGCCAAGGCGATGGAAGCACGGGCAAAGCGCAAGGAGAAGGCGGCTGCTGCCGCTGGGGCCTCGGTCGCGTCGTTCTACGGACTTCGCGTAGTTTCGGGCCGCTTCGCCATCGTGTTTGACGCTTCGCTCTCGATGGCGGCCAAGGGAAAGTCAGGCAACCGGCGCATCGACACCGCCAAGGCTCAGCTCAAGGGAACGATCGATAGCCTGGGCGAGGGTACCCTCATCAACCTCGTCCCTTTCGCCGCCAAAGTGGAGCCCCTGTGGGACCAGCTCATGCCCTTGAACGAGGACACGAGGGCCGAGGCACTCGCTTTCACGGAAGGGCTCGAGATGAAGTTCGGCACCGACATCTACGACGGCCTCTTCACGGCCTTCTTGGACGAACAAATCGACACGATCTACGTGCTCTCCGACGGAGCCTCCACCGAGGGCGTCGTCAAGGACACCGACGGGCTCCAAGAGGAAGTGGCCCGCTGGAACTCCGTGCGAGGCATCACCATCCACTGCATCGCCATCGGCACGAACCACCCGCTCCTCCGCGGGCTCGCCGCGGATTCGGGCGGTACGTTCGTTCGGGTCGACTGAGCAGTCCCACGGTCAGAGGCGAACACCGACGGGTATCGAGGCGCTTCGTCGGAGCGCGGCTACCATGCACCGATGGACCACCTCGAACTCGTCAGCATCATCGTCCACGACTACGACGCAGCCATCGACTTCTACGTGCGCGTGCTCGACTTCGAACTGGTGGAGGACAGCCCGTCGCTCACTAATGACGGACGGCCCAAGCGCTGGGTCGTAGTGCGTCCGAAGGGAGCGCGGACTGGAATCTTGCTCGCGCAGGCAGACGGCGAGCGACAGACCGCCATGGTGGGCAGCCAAATGGGAGGGCGGGTTGGCTTCTTTCTACGGGTCGCCGACTTCGACGCGGCCTATCAGCGAATGCTCGCGGCCGACGTCAAATTCCGGGGCGAGCCGCGGGACGAAGCCTACGGGCGCGTCGTGGTCTTCTCTGACGTCGCGGGGAACCCGTGGGATCTCCTGGGTCCGAGGCCGACGGCCAGCGCGTAGGTGCGCGTCGAGCGTCTCCGCGATAGCGGGGTGCAGAACGTCCAGGGCGGCGGAGCGGGCCGGTCCCAAGCGCACGGCAGGGCTGCCGCCCGTGGCCGCACCGCTGCTTCCGCCTGTCGACTCTGACAGTCGGGCCAAGGATCCCTAGGAGGATCTCCGAGGGTTCGTTAGAACGGCGGCATGACCGACGAAACTTTCTCCGAGCGCGTCCTCAAGTACGGCGCGTTCCTGTATGGCGGCCCCGACGGAAACAACGGCGCCAACGCCACGATCTGGCTTCGCTTCGAGGACAGCCCCGTCTTTGTGTGGCTGCGCTTTTATCCCATCGGCTACTCGCTGCCTCCGAACTACGAAGCCGAGAGCTCGGGCGGCGACTCCATCTACTACGTGAGCTACCGCGCGTCTGAGTACAACAAGGTCCTCGACCTGCTCCGCAACGAGAGCCCCGTGTTCTTCTATTGGAACGACGAGACGGAAGTGGCTTACGTTCGGTGCGGCGCAGAAGACGTCGGAGAAGGAGAGGACGACTAGCGCGCTCCAGCGGATATCCTGGGGGCATGCTCTACATGCTGCTCCTCGCTCTGCCCATCGGTGCGGACGGTCCGCTGTTCACCGCGCGTGATCTCACGGCTCTGGGCGAGGCGGTCGCGTTGACCTGCGGCTCTCCGGCCAAGGACTTCATCCTGGAGGTCAACGGTGGCGGGCTCGTGGTCAGCGACTTCAACTTGGACGGTCACCTCGACCTGGTGACCGTCAACGGGTCGACGATGGACCGAGTTCGCAAGGGAGAGCCCGCGCTGCCGTCCGCGCTGTGGCTCGGGGACGGAACCGGGAGCTTCCAAGCCGCCGGAGCTTCCTGGAATCTCCCCGGCGGCCGCTGGGGCATGGGCGGCTCCGCCGCCGACGTGGACGGCGACGGGGACACTGACCTTGTCATCACCGAGTGGGGCAAGAACCGCTTGTTCCTCAACGATGGCGGCAACGGATTCGTGCTCGCTGAAGGCGGGCCCCCCAGCGAAGCTGGCGAAGAACCCGCTGCCACCGGTCTCGTCGGCGACCACTGGAGTTCGAGCTGCGCGTTCCTCGACTACGACAAGGACGGCCTCCTGGACCTCGTCGTGGTGAACTACCTGGAGTTCGACTACCGGACGGCGCAGGGTCCAGGCGAAGGCTGCCAATGGAAGGGGCACGACGTGATGTGCGGCCCCGAGGGCATGGTCCCGGTCCACGACCAGCTGTTCCGCGGCCGCGGCGACGGGACGTTCGAAGACGTCAGCGCCACGAGCGGCTTCCGACCGGACAACGCGTGCTTTGGCCTCGGCGTCATGACACTGGACTACGACCAAGACGGGGACACCGATATCTACGTCGCCAACGACTCGATGCCCAATCACCTGTGGGAGAACCAAGGGGACGGCACCTTCAAGGAGGTCGGGATGCGCCGTAGCGTGAGTCACGACTCGAACGGGCGCGAGCAGGCCGGTATGGGCATCGCCTGCGGCGACATCGACGGCGACGGCCGCGAGGACCTATTCGTCACGAACTTCTCTGGCGAGCGGAATGCGCTGTATCGGTCGTCGCGCAAGTCGAGCTTCCGGGAGAAGGCCGACGTCTCGCGGCTGGGCGGGCCAAGCATCCAGCGGCTCGGATGGGGCACCGGGATGCGGGACTATGACCTCGACGGGTTCATGGACATCTCGGTCATCAACGGTCACGTGTACCCGGCGGCGGACCGGGCGGGCACGGACACGTCCTACGCCCAGCCGAGCCAACTCTTCCTCGGGAGCGCGGAGCTCGCCTTCAGAGAAGAACCGCTGTACGACGGCGCGGACATGGTCGGGCGGGCCTCCGTATCCGCGGACCTTGACGAAGACGGCGACCTCGACCTGGTGGTGGTGCAGATGGACGGCCCGGTGCGCTACCTCGAGAACCGCGCGGAACAGATCGAAGATCGGCACTGGCTCGGCCTTGCGCTCAAAGGCACCGCGTCCCACCCGGACGCCATCGGTGCTCGGGTGCGACTGGTCGTGGGCGAGCGGAACTACACGGGCGAAGTGCGCACAACGGCCGGTTACCAGGCCGGTGGCTCGACACGCCTCTACTTTGGCCTGGGTGCCGCGAAGAGCATCGACGAGCTGCACATCGCATGGCCTTCCGGAGCGGAGCAAGTGTTGAAGGGGGTCGCCACCGATCGCTTGTTGGCCATCGAGGAGCCCGCGCGATGAGAATTCTCAAGCGGCTGATCCTCGCGGCATGCCTCTCCGCTTCCGCGTTAGCTCCCCATGGCGCTGCGGTCCAGCGTCATGGGCCCACGCCAAACTCGGTGCTCGACCGCAGCCCACGGGAGTGGAGCGCCGCGGCCCCGGGACGCTGGGACGGATGGGACGCCGACGTCAAGCCGCCCGCGTCGGTCGAACCGTTCCTGGTGCGCGCCATCGACGCCTTCGATCGCGGGAACATGCCGGGGACGCTCCAGGCGCTCTTTGAGCTGCTCGAAGCGGAGCCCGACTTCCCTTCGGCCCTTCACCAAGCAGGGGTGATTTACTTTCGCCTGCGCCGCTACCAGGACGCGATCACCGCGATGGAGCGCTACCTCACCGTAGCCCCTCACCGGGTCGGTGATACGCGCTACCTCGCCCACAGCTACTACTCCCTCGGTCAGTACCGCGAAGCGCAGCAGCACTACAAGAAAGTGCTCGCCGTTCGACCCAAGAGCCCCGAGGCCCATCGTGGACTCGGCCTGTGCCACATGCGGCTTGGGGACTCTGACGCCGCGCTCGTCGAGCTCCAGCGCGTCCTCGAGCTTGACCCCCGCCATGGGAACGCGGCGACCTGGATCGCCCAGATCCACTACGACGAGGAGCGCACGGACGAGGCCCTCGCCGCTGTCCTGCGCGCCGAGAAGCTCGGTCCGTACGAGGCGCGCACGTGGTTCTTGAAGAGCCAGATCTACTACGAGCTAGAGCGTGAAGAAGAGGGCGATCTGGCGAAGGCGCGCTTTGACGTTCTCGATCGCGCCGCGCAGGAGATTCGCGCGACCGAAACACAGCTCCTCTTCCAGCCCGCGAACTCCGCGCTGTATCGACGGCTCGCAGCGCTTCGCCGCGACACGGGCGACGTGCGCGGCGCGAGCGAAGTCCTCCTTCGCTGGCTCAAGGTCGAGCCGCGCAACCTTGACCTTCGGATCTTGATGCTGCAGCACGCGCGGGAGACCAAGGACGCGAAGTCTGCCGCCGCGCTCGCGACGAGCATCCGCCAGTTAGCCGGAGACCATGCAGGCGCATGGGGGTCGTTGGCGGCCTACTACGCCAGCGTCGGAGACAGCGAGCGCCAGGCCGAGGCCGAGGCTCAGATCGAGCGCCTCACGCCGACCATTCGCTAGGCGTCTCCGGGGTCAGTACACTGCGGGGCAGATGCGAGCTGTCCTCCTCACATTCGCCGCTTGTCTAGCGGCGTTCAGTTGCTCGACCGACACCGGCCAGCCGGAGCGCGATGCCCAGCCGAGCGCCCGTTGGGTCCGCGCGACGTGGCTGCCCCTCACAGAGCGGGCACCTGCCCAAGGCGAAGAGGTCGCCCGCTTTGGTGCGACGAGCTTCACCTCGGCTTGGCGCGTCGAAGAAGGGGTCGGCAAGGTGGACCTGCCGCTTGAGGTCGTGTCGAGCGGCACGTCGGAGCCAGCTGGCTCAGCGCTACGGCTCACAGGGAACGGCGCGCGGCTGGCTTCCCTACCCGTCGAGCTCGCGGCCGCCGATCTCCACCGGGCGGTGGTCGAGGTGGATGTGCCCGAGGGCGAGAAGGAGGTCTTTCGTCTCTCGTTCCACACGGGCGATCGAACGCGGGCCTACACGGACCTTGAAACCATCACCGGCGTCGCCGGGCCCGAGCGACTGGAGCTCGACCTCGCCCAGGTGCGCCCGCTCGAAGGGGTCTTCGACCGCATCGAATTCGGGACCATCGGGGTCGCGTCAAGCTTCGAGGTGGCCTCCGTCACGTTCTCGAAGCTGCCGCTCCTGCACTACCTGCCGACCCCCCACGATGGAGCAGCACTGGTGCAGGTGCGCGACGACGCGCGACACGGCGTCGCCCTCGACGGAGCCCATCCTGTCTCCCTCGTGCTAGAGGCACCCGCCGGCGCCGTCCTTGAGTTTTCCTACCGGGTCGGCCCGGAGGATGCACTCGGTGGCTCGGCACTGATGGTCGAGGGACTAGGCGGGGAAGCAGCGCGGCTGCCGCTCGCTGCCGAGGCCTTGGGATGGCGCGTCTTTCGAAGGACGCTTACGCGCCCACTCGCAGGGCCCCTGCGCATCTCGATCGAGTCCGGCGCCGATACGCGTCCCGAAGAGGCGCTTACGCTCGTCGCCGACGCGGGCGCTCGGATCGGCGAGGCCTCTGCCTCCCCGGCAACGGTCTTGCTTATCACCTCCGACACTCACCGGGGGAAGCTCCTGGGCGTCACAGCCGACGGGCTCGTCCGGACCCCCGCCCTCGACGCACTTGCGGCGCGTGGCGTCGTCTTCAAAGACGCAAGCTCGACTTCGAACGCCACCAACCCGTCCCACGTGGCGCTCATGACGGGGCTGCATCCCCGCGACACGCACATTGTGACGAACCGCGATCCGGTTTCGCGAGAAGCCCGCACCTTGGCCGAGCACTTCTCGGCGGCGGGTTGGCGTACAGCCGCTGCGTTCAGCGCGTTCCACCTCGGCGACGACACGAGCGGCCTCGGCCAGGGCTTCGATCGCTACGACGGACCCGGGGCCCCCACCGGGCTCTCTTTCAACGCGTTCGCAGGGGCTGCGTCGGCGGTGCGCAACGGAGAAGAGACCGTCGCGCGGGCCCTTGAACAGGCAGAGTCCGCGAGCGGCGTGCCACTGTTTCTTTGGGTGCACGTCTTCGATGCCCACGCGCCGTACCTCCCCCAGGGTCCGTTCAACGGTCGCTACCGCCCGGCGGGTTCGAACCCGCGCGCCGACGGCCCCGGCCTCCCCATTCCGCCCCAGCGAGTTCCGATGTTCCTGCGCGGCGTCCGCGAACCGCTCGAGCCGTGGCGCCAGTACCGTGCGCTGGTGGACTACGTGGACCATCTCTTGACGCCGCTCCTGACGCTCCCGCGGGTCGCCGGCGGCATTACGGCATTCACCTCCGACCACGGCGAGTCGTTTGGGGAGCACGGGATCTGGTGGAACCACGCGGGGGTGTACCCGGCCACCACCCACGTGCCGCTGGTCCTCGCCTGGCCGGGCGCAAAGGCGCGCATGATCGAGACCCCCGTTGATCAGTCAGACATCGGACGCACCCTCCTGAACCTCGCGGGGATCGAAGCCCCTGACTTTGCGGGCCGCGACTTGGAATGGGCGCTAGAGCCAGCGCCCCCCGTCGAGCCGCGGTTCACCCTCGGCTACTTCGCGCGCTCCGCGTCTGTGAACGACGGCCGCTGGTTCCTCGTGCTTCACTTACAGCCTGAGGACAACGACGATGAGACCCACAGCTGGCAGCCCGGCGAGGTCGAGCTCTTCGATCTTCGCGCTGATCCGGAGTGCGCACACAACCTCGTGGAGACCGAGCTCGAGCGGGCGCGTCGCATGCGCGCCCGCCTCATCCAATGGCTTGGTTCCGGCGACCCCGAGGGCCTCAAAGGCGAGTACCACGTGAAGGCCGCGATCGACCGGGCGCTGTCGGAACTCGGCTACGCCGGCGGTAGCGCGGCGGGCGAAGCATGGTATGACCCCGAACGCGGCGACCATTTCGTCGAGCAATACGGCGACCAATGACAGACCCCACGCCGCCCGCGGAACCATCGAACGGCGCGTTAGCCACGGTCGCCCTTGCGGCGGTCTGCTTGCTCTTCGCGTTCGGTCTAGCATGGACCGCGTGGATCTCCGATGACGCCTACATCACGTTCCGGTGCATGGACCACTTCGTGCACGGACGCGGCCTGGGCTGGAATCTCGCCGAGCGAGTGCAGGCGTTCACCAATCCGCTTTGGCTGCTGCTCCTGGCTCCGTTCTACGCGGCGACCGGCAACGCGTACTGGGTGGGCCTAGTGGCGGGCGCCCTGGTAACGGCGGCCTGCATCGTGGGGCTCGTCCGCTCGGCCTCTTGCCGCGCTGTCGCGTCGGTGGGCGTCCTCATACTCGCTGGTTCCAAGGCGTTCCTTGAGTACTCCACCTCGGGCCTCGAGAACCCCCTTCTCCACGTCGCATTCATCGGCACGGTGGCCGCGTTCCTAAGCGTGAAGGATCCTGTCAAGCGCGCTGGCTACGTCGCGTTCGGCAGCTCCGTCGCGTTCCTCACGCGGCCCGACGGACTTCTCCTGACGGGAATACTCTGCGTTGCGGCCTGGCTTGGCGCTCCGTCAGTGCGAACAACGGGCCGCATGCTCCTCGGCTGGCTCCCGGCGCTGGCCTGGGAAGCCTTCTCCGTCGTGTACTTTGGCACATGGCTGCCGAACACGGCGATCGCCAAGCTTGGCGGCGACCTGCCCGACGGAGAAGTCGTGCAGCAGGGGCTCTCCTACCTGGCCAACTCGGCCCGCTGGGACCCGTTGACCCTCACGACGATCGCCGCCGCGCTGGTTCTTTTCGCCCCGTGGCCGGGACGCCCCCGCCGGAAGGAGGCGATCGTGGCCTTCGCACTCTTGGCCCAGCTGATCTACGTGGTCAAGGTCGGCGGCGACTTCATGTCGGGGCGTTTCCTGACCGGCCCGCTGGTGGTCGCCGTGCTGCTGCTCGTGCGACTCCGGCCGAGTCGCCGATCACTCGCGGTGGTCGCAGCCCTCGCGCTGGGGCTCGCGACGTTCCACGACCGGAGTCCCTGGCGGCCGCGGCCGGACTCGCTCGCGTTCCTCGACGCCGACGACCCGAGCGGTGTGACCGACGAACGCGCGGTCTATTTCGGGTTCACAGGAGCCCTCTCCAGCGGACACACCTCTTGGGGCAGACTCGCCGACGGTGCAGAGTATCCGCCATCCATCGCCGCAGCCCAAAGATTAGAGGACGGTGAGCGAGTTCAGGTGGAGCGGCGCATCGGGATGCTGGGATTCTTCGCGCCACCCGAAGTGCATATCGTGGATGCGCTCGGCCTCGCGGACCCATTGTTGGCCAGGTTGCCCCTGACGGGCCTTGGCGGCGGTCCGCTGTTCAATCATCGCGTCGACGCACGCGGTCGCTTCTGGCGCATCGGACACCTGAGGCGTGATATTCCGCGTGGATACGTCCAGAGCGTGAAGCTCGACGAGAACAAGCTCAAGGACCCAGCGCTGGCCAGGTACTACGACGCGATCCGCAGCCTCACCCGTGCCCCCGTTTGGAGCCGCGAACGCTGGCGCACGATGCTGTCGTTTCACCTGGGCGAGTTCCAAAGCGACTTGGCCCAGTGGCGGTCGGAACAGCCAGAGCGAGAGCTCCGCAAGCGCGCCGAGTAGAGCAGCATCGAAACGAAACAGTTGGCCGGCCTGTTTGGTCACACTGGACGGTCGCCGTCCTCCACGCTTGCCGTTAGACTCCAAGGACAATGCGCGTCCTTGTTGTTGAAGACTACGATCCACTCCGTGAGGCGATCACCAAGGCGCTCCGCGAGGCTCGCTACACGGTCGTCAACGCGGCCGATGGCTTGGCCGGACTCAAGATGGCCACCTCGGGCCCGTTCGACCTCGTGATCCTCGACCTGATGCTGCCCGAAATGGACGGCATCACGCTATTGCGGGAGATCCGCGCCAAGCAGATCGACACGTACGTTCTGATCCTGACCGCGCGTGACACGGTCGACGACCGCATCATGGGCCTCGACGCTGGTGCCGACGATTACCTCGCGAAGCCCTTCGAAATGAAGGAGCTCCTCGCGCGGACCCGCGCCCTCGTCCGGCGGCAATACGGAAAGAAGGAAACGCGAATCACCGTGGGCGAAGTGGAGGTCGACACGGCAAGCCGACACGTCTACGTCGCCGGCGAAGAGGTGGTCTTGACAGCGCGAGAGTACGCGCTGCTGGAGTACCTCGCCCACCGCAAGGGCGAGATCGTCACCCGCGACGAGATTGGAGAGCACCTCTACTACGACGGTCGGCCGTCGTCGAGCAACGTCATCGACGTGTACATGGGCTACCTCCGCCGCAAGCTGGAGCGACCGGATCGCCCGAAGCTCCTGCACACCAGGCGCGGCCAAGGCTACCTCTTCGGGGTTGTCGATTGAGGTCCCTGCGCGGCCGCATGACGGCGGCCATCCTGGTGGCCGTTTCGGTGTTCTTGGCCGTCGACGGGTTCGTGATCTACTACGTCGTCCGCTCGCAGATTGTGCGGGAGCTCGACGCATCGCTCGCGACGCTGGCGCGATCCACCGCGGTAGCCTCGAACCTCGAGCTCGTGGGCGTCCGTCAGATCAACTCAACGGCGCCGAAGCGCTACACCCTCGATGGCGTTTCCTTCGGCCCGTGGATCGGTGACCAAGACCCCACCACGGGCGCGATCGCGACGCACCAGCAGTTCTGGGATCGCCTGCAGCTCATCCGCGACGACGCCCACAAGTACCGGACGTACGGCGTCGACGGTGGCTTGGAGGACGCGGGCTGGCTGCTCCACCTCCTCGGGAAGGAAGCCATCATCGGCGCGTGGATCGGTCCAGACGAGGACGCGAACAAGATTCAGGTGAGCACGCTCGCGCGGCTTGCGACGGCTGGCGATGTGGACATGGCGGTCGTCGGCAGCGAGGTGCTCCACCGTGGCGATCTCCCGGTGGAGTCGTTGATCGAGTCGCTCAAGGACGCCCGCAGCAGAATTCCGAGCTCGGTGCCGGTGACGACCGCCGATACCTGGCAGGAATACCTGGCGCACCCAGAGCTGCTCGCGGTCGTCGATGTGGTCTACGTGAACTACTACCCGTACTGGAGCGGCGTGGCCATCGAAGACGCGATGGCGACCCTTGCCAAGTGGCACGACGAAGTGGTCGCCTATGCAGCGGGTCGACCGGTGATCGTCTCGGAGACGGGTTGGCCCTCCGCCGGTGACACGGTCGGCGCGGCGGTTCCGAGCGAGGACAACGCATCTCGCTTCTTCCTAGAGTTCGTCAGCTGGGCGCGCATGAACGACGTCGAGTACACGTACTTCAGCGCGATCGACGAGCCGTGGAAGGCCAAGTACGAAGGACCCCAGGGCGCCCACTGGGGTTACCGCGGTCAGGACGGTGCGTTGAAGGCGCGCATGCAGCTCATCTTCGACGGCGTCGTCGTGGAGGACGGCGAGCCCGTGGTGCGGATCGATCCCGTGGACCCCAGCGGCGATGGCATCCTGTACGGCGAAACAGAATCGCTCGGAACCGTGAACCACCGGGTGGCTGTCTTCATCATGGTGGACGGGCTTTGGTACACAAAGCCGTCGTTCGCCGACCCCACCGTGACGATCGCATCCGACGGAAGATGGTTCGCGGACGTCACCACAGGGCCCGGAGACGATCGAGCCCAGCGCTACGCCGCGTTCGTCGTGCCGAAGGGCTACGAGCCGCCAACGGTGAGCGGCCTGATCGATCTGCCGGGCCGTCTCAAGCGCGAGGCCGTCGTGTGGACGGAGAGGGCGCGATGAGGCTGAGCCGCATCCGCTGCGCAGCGCTGCTGATCCTGTTCGCCGCATGCGGCCCGGAGCCGAGCGAGCCCGTTTCGAGCGCGAGCAACCAGAGCTTTCCTCTCGATCTCGAGGAACCGCTGCCTGGGAGCGATAGCGCGAGCCACATGTACCAGTGCTGGCTCGGCGGTGGCGTCACGGTGGCGAGGTCCGAGAACCTCGGCGCCCATGACCTGCCGAGACTCGAAACGAGCGCCGGTGAGGTTCGCTACGCAGACATCGCGTTGCCGGACGGGGACAACGCCCGCGCGGTCGCGGTGCGCTTCTACATCAAGGCCCAGGACGGGGAGAACTCGCCGTCCTCCGACGGTGCGAGGGCGAGGGGCGCTGAGTCCCATCCCGTGGAGATCGTCGTCGCCCGGAGCACGCAGAGCATCGATCGATCCCTGCGGCTTCTACGCTGGGTCCTCGTGGCCACGTGGGTCATCTCCATGCTGACCTGCGCGGGCATCATGAGCTGGCTCGTGCGCCGGGGCCTGTCGCCTCTCAACAAGCTGTCGCGCCAGATCCACACGTACGACCAAGACCAGCTTGGCGACGCCTTCGAGATTCCCGGTGCCGCAGAAGAGCTCGAGCCGGTCGTCCGTCAGCTCAACGGGTTCGTCGATCGCATCCGCGAAGCCTTCGAGCGCGAGCACTCCTTTACGGCCCACGCCGCCCACGAACTGCGCACGCCGCTGGCTGGTCTGCGCTCGACTCTGGAGGTCTCGCTCTCCCAACCGCGCGAGGGCGAAGAGTACGTCGACGCCGAACGCGCCTGCCTCAAGATCACGATGCAGTTGCAGCGCTTGGTGGAGCGTCTCTTGGAGTTGGCCCGCGCCTCCGCGTCCACGGCGGAGCCCCGCCAGGACAGGATCGTCCTGAGAACGATCATCGATGAGGCGTGGCTCCCCCTGTCCGACCCGGCCGCGGAGCGCGGCGTCCCGCTAGAGGTCGACGTGCCGCCCAAGTTCGAAATGACCACCGACCGCCAGCTCCTCCGCCGCGTCCTCCAGAACGTGATGGAGAACGCGTCCGACTACGCTGACGAGGACTCCCCCATCGAGCTCAAGGTTCGACGCATCGGGTCCGACGTGCAGATCACCTGCGCGAACAAGGCCTCGGGAATCGAAGACAGCACGGCCAAAAATGCCTTCAACCCGTTCTGGCGCTCGGACTCGGCCCGCACGGCGACCGGCACCCACGCCGGCCTGGGCCTCGCGCTCTGCAAGGGCTTCGTCGACATCCTCGGCGGCCGTATCGACGCCGAGGCGACCGCCGGTCGCTTCGTAGTGACGATCGATCTCCTGGGGACCTGAGCTGAACCGGACGGCCGTCTGCTGGGTCACAGCGGACGCGCTGCTTCGTACGGAACGCGTGATGAGCACGACGAAGCCCCCAGCCGCGCGAGAGGGTCGCCGAGGACCCACTCGGTCGAGATGGCTGCTCTTCGCAGCGCTTGGTCTCGTCGTGCTGGGCTACGCGATGGCCCACTACCGCCCAGCGCCGGAGCTGCCAGAAGAGGTAGTCCTAGAGGTCCATGGCCTGCACTGAGGCATGTGGTGCGCGGTCCGGGTTGATCGCGCTCTCATGGACGTCAACGGCGTCGAGTCGACCCGGCTCGAGTTCGACGCTGGGCTGCTCACCGTCCAGTACGACGCGGCGGACGTCGCGCCGAGGGACATGATCCTCGCGCTGGAAGCCGCTGGCTACGGCGCGACGCTGCCTGGCTCCTAGCGTTGGCGTCCCTAACTGGCCCCCTTCGCTGGGCTTCGTGGGACCTAAGTGTCGCCCGGTGAGCGACCTAGGAGCGATGGGAGCTCTCGAGAGTCTCCCATCGAAGGCTGTTCACCTAAGCCCCCCTGCCCTCGGCACCTAGGAGGCTCAGCGGAGCCGCGATGCCCAGCGTTGGGGACCAGCCTGGAAGGAATCCCCCCGCGAGGCTCCAATTGGAGTACGATTGGAGTGTCATTGAGCCCAAAAGGCCCCTAACAGGCCCAGAAGGCGGATTCGATGCCACCTTGACCCTCTAATCACACTCCAAATCGTGCGCGAGCCCAAAGTCACCGTCAAGATCCCCCGGCCTCTGTATCGCAAGATCCAGCAGGTGGTCGAGGGGTCCGGATTTAGCTCTCCGACCGACTTCATCGTCTTCGTCCTCCGGGACCTGATGGGCGATGCACCGGCAGGGAAGGTCGATCCAGACCAGGGTGTTGTGCCCACGGCTGAGCAGCGTGAGTTCACCCAGGCCGAGCTAGACGACGTCCGAAGGAAGTTGGAAAACCTCGGCTACCTGTAGAGGATCGCCAAAGAGCCCACTTCGCTGTCACCTCAGACCCACCGATGTCCGAGGAACGACAGAGAAGAGCAAGGCAGGCGGCGCCCAAGGCTCCACCCGCCGACCAAGTCACCCGCCATTCGCCCCAGACCCCGCGACCACTAGACCCGCCACCATCCCATGGGATTGTTCGACAAGTTCAAGAAGCAGCCCCCGACTCCCCCCGGCCCGCGTCCGCGGCTTCCCATGCGTCCTGGCATGGTGCAGAAGCCCGACCCCCAGGGTGAGAACCACCTGGTCGTGATCATCCTGGACTCGTGTCGCTACGACGCGTTCATGGCGGCCGAGACCAAGACCATCGCCAAGCTCTCCGGCGGCAAGGTCGAGAAGCGCTACACGTACGCGTCGTGGACCGCGCCCTCCCACTACAACCTCCTGACCGGCCTCCTGCCGCACACGTCCCCTGAGAACGTGTACGCCTCGGAGTACTACAAGGAAGACTTCTACAACTACAACAAGCGCCTTGGATCGAAGGGCACCGACATCGACTTCGGCGCCATGGTCCCCGGCCTGTGGCTGCCCGGCTTCCTCCAAACGAAGATGGGCTACGACACGCACGCACGCGTTTCGCTCCCCGTTCTGAACCCGAAGACCGGCATCAATCGCGCCTTCGACTCGTTCCAGCTGATGGACAGCCACAACGACATGGCCGCCATCCTGCCCACCATGAAGTTCGACGGCCCGCGCCCGCACTTCTATCTCTTGAACGTCGGCGAGACGCACTACCCGTACGCCAAGCCCCAGGAAGACTCCTCCATGTGGCCGCGCATCAGCGGCGTGAACGGCGTCTTCCGCAAGATGAACGACCAGCTCGAGGGCAAGGGCGACGACGACGACAAGTTCAAAGAGGACTTCCAGTTCTTCGATCAGGACAAGCTCGACCAGCTGAAGGAGCGCCAGATCGACACCGTGCGCTACCTCGACTCGGTCTTCGAGCAGCTCTACGACATGGTCCCGAAGAACACGCACATCATCGTCACCGCCGACCACGGCGAGCTCTTCGGTGAAGCCGGGTACTTCGGCCACGGTCCGATCATGCACGAGAAGTGCTTCGAGGTTCCGTACCTCGAAGGGATGATCCGTTAGCGCGCCGCTCACTCCGTCCCCCTACCGCGCTCTTTCTATGTACCCCAAGGCCCAAGATGCCGCCAAAGGCTGCGTGCTCTGGTTCACCGGACTGTCCGGCGCTGGCAAGTCCACCCTTGCCAGCCGGCTGTCCGAGATGATCGAAGCCCGAGGACGGCACGTCGAGGTTCTCGACGGCGACCTCGTGCGGCAGCACTTGTCCCAGGGACTTGGGTTCACCAAGGAAGACCGCGACATGAACGTTCGCCGCATCGGCTTTGTCGCGAATCTCCTCGCGCGGAGCAGCTGCTGCGCCATCGCGGCCGCGATCTCCCCGTACGAGAGCGTGCGCCAAGAGATCCGCGCCATGGTGGATAACGAGCGGGCCGAGTTCATCGAGGTCTTCGTCAACGCGCCGCTGTCCGTCGTGGAAGAGCGCGACACCAAGGGCCTCTACCGGCGCGCGCGCGCCGGCGAGCTCAAGAACTTCACCGGCGTGAGCGATCCCTACGAGGAACCGTCTAACCCCGAAGTCGTTGTGCACACCGGCGAGGAGTCCGTCGAGGAATCCGCCGCCAAGGTGCTGAGCTTCCTTGAGGAACGCGGGCTACTCGCCGCCGAGGCCGCCAAGGGCTGAAGCATCTGACCCACCCGAGCGCGTGCCGCTCGACACCCTCCACCAGGTCGACCTCATTCGGCCTGCGACACCCTACTCTCCGATCCGACCCGCCACATGTCTCTGACCCATCTCGAGCGCCTTGAAGCCGAGAGCATCCGCATCATCCGCGAAGTCGCGGCCGAGTGCGAGAAGCCGGTGATGCTCTACTCCATCGGCAAGGACAGCGCCGTCATGCTGCACTTGGCGCTGAAGGCCTTCGCTCCAGGCAAGCTCCCGTTCCCCCTGCTGCACGTGGACACCACGTGGAAGTTCAAGGAGATGATCGTCTTCCGCGACAACCTCGCGAAGGAGCACGGCTTCGAGCTGATCGTGCACACCAACCCCGAAGGCGTGGCCCAGGGCGTCGGCCCGTTCAGCCACGGTTCCGCGGTGCACACGGACATCATGAAGACACAGGCGCTCAAGCAAGCGCTGAACCAAGGCCAGTACGATGCGGCCTTTGGCGGCGCGCGCCGCGACGAAGAGAAGTCCCGCGCGAAGGAGCGCGTCTTCTCCTTCCGCACGGCCCAGCACCGCTGGGACCCCAAGCGCCAGCGCCCCGAGCTCTGGAGCACATTCAACACGCGCACCAATCCGGGCGAGAGCCTGCGCGTGTTCCCGCTGTCCGACTGGACCGAACTCGACATCTGGCAGTACATCCACCTGAAGAGCATCCCCGTGGTGCCGCTCTACCTCGCAAAGGTCAGGCCCGTGGTCGAGCGCGACGGCGTGCTCATCATGGTGGACGACGACCGCCTGCCCCTTGAGCCCGGCGAGAAGCCGATGATGAAGAGCGTCCGCTTCCGGACGCTTGGCTGCTACCCCCTTACCGGCGCCGTGGAATCGGAAGCCAGCACCCTCACCCAGGTCATCGAAGAGATGCTCCTGACCAGCGGCTCCGAGCGAGAAGGTCGAGTGATCGACTTCGACTCCGCGGCGTCCATGGAGAAGAAGAAGCAGGAGGGTTATTTCTAATGGATCACTTCGACGAAATCAGAGAGAAGGGCATCGAGGTCTACCTCGAGGAGCACGAGAACAAAGAGCTCCTGCGCTTCATCACTTGCGGCAGCGTCGACGACGGCAAGAGCACGCTCATCGGGCGTCTCCTGTACGAGTCCAAGCTGATCTACGCAGACCAGCTGGAGGCCCTTGAGGCCGACTCGGCCCGTGTTGGCACCCAGGGCGACCGCTTGGACCTGGCGCTGCTCGTGGACGGCCTCGCCGCCGAGCGCGAGCAGGGCATCACGATCGACGTGGCGTACCGCTACTTCTCGACGAAGGCACGCAAGTTCATCGTGGCCGACACGCCCGGGCATGAGCAGTACACGCGCAACATGGTGACCGGCGCCTCCACCGCGAACGCCGCCATCATCTTGCTGGACGCGCGCAAAGGCATCCTGACCCAGACGCGCAGGCACACCTACATCTGCTCGCTCTTGGGCATTCGCCACCTGATCCTGGCCGTCAACAAGATGGACCTTGTGGATTACAGCGAAGAGGTTTTCCTGAAGGCCCAAGAGGACTATCGCGCCCTTGCGGCGAGCCTCGGCACGAGCCATGTCACGTGCATTCCCGTGTCAGCCCTCGAAGGCGACGGCGTCACCAAGCCGAGCGACAAGCTCAGCTGGTACAAGGGCAACACGCTCCTGCGCCAGCTTGAACTCCTTGAGATCGAAGAGCTCAGCACGGACAAGACGTTCCGCATGCCGGTGCAGTGGGTGAACCGTCCGAACTCTGAGTTCCGCGGCTTCTCCGGCTATATTTCGCGCGGTTCCATCGGCGTTGGCGACAAACTCGCCATTCTCCCCGCAGGGACCAACTCCACCGTCAAGAGCATCCTTGGGCCCGACGGCGAGATGAAGACGGCGGCCGCAGGCCAGTCCGTCACCGTCTGCCTGAACGACGAGGTCGACGCCAGCCGTGGCGACATCCTCGCCGCAGCCGAAGACGCTCCCAAGGTAGCGGACCAGTTCCGCTCCACCATCGTTTGGATGCACGAGGAGCCCATGCTCCCCGGGCGCGAGTACATCATGAAGATCGGGGCCAAGTCGGCCGCAATCTCCATCGCTGAGCCGCGGCACAAGGTCAACGTCAACACCTTCGAGGAGCTGCCCGCGCGGACCCTCGAGCTGAACGACATCGGCGTGTGCAACGTCAACCTCGACCAGGCCATCGCCTTCGACGCCTACGCCGAGAACCGCCAAACCGGCGGCTTCATCATCATCGACCGCATCACCAACGATACGGTCGGCGCAGGCATGCTCGACTTCGCCCTCTGGCGCTCGGACAACGTCCAGTGGCAGGCCCTCGACGTCGACAAGGAAACCCGCTCCCTCGCGAAGGGCCAAAAGCCCTGCGTCGTGTGGTTCACGGGCCTCTC
>CALHGQ010000683.1 GCA_938030175.1 uncultured bacterium
CTATTCGCGGTCGCGCAGCTCATTGCGCAGCCGTTCGTGTCGACGGGGCTGTGCATGGGCGCGCACGCGATGGGGGAGGGACAGTGCTGCTGCGCGGTTGATGCAGCTCCCACCGGGTATTCAGGGTGCTGTGGGTCCGAGGAGCCATCCAGCGATGAGCCCTCAGACTCTGAAGGCTACGAATCGAGCTGCCAATGCGCGGTGAGCCCACCCGCACCCATAGTGCCCGAGCGCAGCCAGCCCGTACCCACCGAGGGTGCTGACGCTCAAGCCGCCGTCCAATCAGAGCCAAACCCGCTCTACGCGAACGTCTGGCCGAGTCTGGCTGTGCGAGCTGCACGGCCCCCGAACGCGCCACCACGACTCAGGTGCAAGGCCTCACAGGTCTTCACTCAGGTCTTCCGGCTTTGAGAAGGGCACTCGCCGTCTAGCGAGATGCCCCCAAGCCGTGCTGGGCCTTGAGTCCCGGCGCATCTGATGTGCATCACGCCACCGGCGAGCCACGCCATTGGTAGCTGTGTGCGCCCCTGAAGGGTCGCTTGGAGCTGCCGTTGACCGCGCTTCCTTAGCCGTGATATGGACGTTAGATGTACACCTACTCTCGACTGCTGCCTCGTGCAGCGGTCCTCTTGCTCATCCTCAGTGGATGTGCAACCCGCTATGACAATCGCATCGTCGAGCGACGCACTCATGAGCTCTACGGCTCCAGCAATGAGCGTTCAAGCTCGAGCGACTCGCCTGAAACGCAGCTTGTAGCTTCAGAGCTGCTCGAGAGAGCAGAACTCGAGCTCTACCTCACTTTCGGGCTCCAAAGTAGCGCCGAGCTGCGTGCTGCATTTGAATCGTGGCGAGCCTCGACTGAGCGCGTCGCGCAGGAGTCGAGCTTGCCTGACCCCCGGCTCTCGTTCGGGCAGTTCGTTGAAGAGGTGCAGACCCGCACGGGGCCACAACAGCGGCGTTTCGGGCTCTCTCAGGCGTTCCCGTGGCCAGGCGAGCTAGACACCAAGGCAAAGCTCGCCACCGAACGAGCCGAGGTCGCTTGGACCAAGGTCGAGCACGTGCGGCTTCGAGTGGCGCGCCAGATTGAAGAGGCCTTCTACGAGTACGCCTACCTGGCCCGCGAGCTCGACATCACTCGTGAGCTGCTCGAGCTCATACGTGGTCTCGAGCCAGTGGTGCAAGGGCGCATTCGTGGCGGCAGTGGCCAGGAAGACCTGCTGCGCCTGCAAGTCGAAATCGGCCGCCTCGAGGATGACTTGGCAAGTATTGAGCGCCGCCGTCCTGCTGCCTCTGCGCGCCTAGCCGATGCCATGAACTTCCCGCTCGAGTCAGCGGACTCACTGCCACTGCCGCAGCTTGAGGTCCCCAAGGCTTCGCAGCCGCGCGTTGACGCCCTTCTCAAGACAGCCCTTGCGCAGAGCCCACGACTGCAAGTCCTAGAGAACGAGCTGGCCGCCGCGCGAGTCGCTGAGGAGCTCTCTGAGTTCAAGCGCCGACCCGACTTCGCTGCCCGCGTTGACTATATCGACACCGGCGATGCACTCAACCCGGGCACCGACGGAAGCGGCAATGACCCGCTCTTTCTCGGGCTCTCGATGACCCTCCCCGTCTGGACCTCGAACTACTCGGCAGCTGAGCGCGAAGCGCGGCATCAAGTGCGCGCTGCGCGCGCCAGGCTCGACGCGGCGCGCTCCAGTCTCAACTCAGAGCTCGCCCATGAGGCATATCGCGTTGACGACTCACAGAGGCGCATTCGTCTCTATCAGAGCTCGCTCATTCCAAGAGCGCGCGAGGCCCTGCAGCTCACAACCGTCTCGTACCGCGCTGGTAGCGCCTCTGTCCTTGACCTTCTCGACTCCGAGCGCGCGCTCCTCGAGTTCGAACTCTCCCTGTGGCGCGCATCGCGTGAATACCTCCAAGGGTGGGCACGTCTCAAAGAAATCGTCGGAGGTGAAACGCAATGAAGACCACACACAAAGTTCTGATTCTCGCCGGTGTGGCCGCCGCCCTGTTTGTCCTCGGCCGCTCCTCTTCGAACTGGGGCACTGTGGCTGAGGCAGAAGCGCAGGACGAGCACGTCCACGAACAAGGCTCCGAATCGGCGCCATCGCTCTGGACATGTCCGATGCACCCGCAAATCAAGCTACCGGACTTCGGTGGCTGTCCTATCTGCGGGATGGACCTGGTCGAGATGACTGGCGATGGCGACGACAACCCGCGTCAGCTCGTGATGTCGCCAGCGGCCAAGGCTCTCGCGCGCATTGCAACGCAGCCTGTGCGCCGCAAGAACGTCACGCGCCCCGTACGCATGGTGGGCAAGGTCGACTACGACGAAACAGCCATTCGCACCATCTCTGCCTGGGTGGCAGGACGCATCGACCGACTCTACGTCGACTACACGGGAGTGCGGGTCGCTGAGGGCGACCACCTTGTGTGGCTCTACAGTCCCGACCTTCTCACTGCACAAGAAGAGCTCCTCTCGGCCAAAGCGCGTCTCAAGACCACCGCCGGGGAATCTAGTGAGTTCTTGGCTTCGAGCAATCGTGCTGCCTACACGTCGGCACGAGAGAAGCTCCTGTTGTGGGGGCTAACTGAGGAGCAGGTCACAGAAATCGAAGAGCGGGGCACTGCAAGCGACCGCGTCATGCTCACCTCCCCAACCACGGGGGTTGTCATCGAGAAGCTCCTGGATGAAGGCGCCTATGTCCAAACGGGCACGCACATCTACAAGGTGGCAGACCTTCGCCAGCTCTGGCTGCGCCTTGATGCCTACGAGCAAGACCT
>CALHGQ010000684.1 GCA_938030175.1 uncultured bacterium
CCCCCTCAACGAGCTCCATGGCGTACCACCAGAGCCCGCCGATGTTGCCCATGTCGATGGCGGAGATGATGCTGGGGTGCGCTAGCTTCGCCGCTAGGCGCGCTTCGCGCTTCAGCCGCTTGACGGCGCGGCGATTCGTAATCAGTTCGGCGTGGAGCACCTTGAGGGCGACGGCGCGGTCCACCGCGGTTTGCTTGGCGCGATAAACGACGCCCGTTGCGCCACGGCCAATCACGGCCTCGACGTGGTAGCCCGGGATCTCTGGGAGGTCCGGGTCCGTGATCGAACTGGCGCTAGGATCCGAGCTGGGCGCTGTCGCAGTGACTGGCACCTTGCCCGCAGGCCCAGCGCCGCTCGATGCGCCGGTGGAGTCGGCGGACGGATCACTCTCCTTGAGATCTTCTGATGCGGGATCTTCCGCCGCGGAGTCTTCCACCGCAGACTCCTCCCCTTCGGGAGCGGAGCTAAAGAACGCCTCGATCTCGAACGGCTTCAGCTCGACGATCGGCTCGTCTCCATCGACGGCCGAGTCGCTCGAGGCTTCAGGATCCTTGGGGTTGGGAGTGACCACGGATCAGCGAGCTAAGAGGACTTCTCGGCGCTGGGATCTTCTTGGGTCTCGAGCACCGCATTGTCTGGCGCAGGTCGGCGCTTGGTCTTGCCGATGCCGTACTTGTCGAGCTTGCGCTGCAGCGCGAAGCGGCTGATCCCGAGGGTCTCCGCCGCGCGGCTCTTGTTGCCGCCCGCCTGGGCGAGGGCCGCCTCGATGGAGCGCTTCTCCAAGTCGGCCACGGCCTCGCGAATGTCGCCGGACTCGATGACCTGGGACGCCTTGTGCCCCTGGCCGTCCTTGCCGCGTCCCATGCGTACGTTCTCGGACAGGTGGTCGAGCCCGACCTCTTCGTCCGCCAGCACGAGCAACCGGCGCATCTCGTTCTCCAGCTCGCGCACGTTGCCGGGCCAGTCGTGGCTGCAAAGCGCGACCATGACCTCGTGGGGTAGAACCGGCGCAGAGCGCCCGGCCTCCCGCGCGGCCATCGTGAGCAGGTGCTCGGCGAGCAATGGAATGTCGTCCCGCCGTTCACGCAGCGCAGGCAGGTCCACGGAGAGAACCGCCATGCGGTAGTAAAGGTCCTCGCGGAACTTGCCCTCGCGCACCATCTCCTGGAGGTTCCGGTGGGAAGCCGCCAGGATCCGAACGTTGACCTTGACGAGGCGGTCCGAGCCGAGGACGCGGAACTCGCCTTCTTGCAGGACGCGCAGCAGCTTCTTCTGCATCTCGGGGCTCATGTCCCCGATCTCGTCGAGGAACAGCGTGCCCCCATCGGCCTGCTCAAGGAGGCCCTTCTTGTTCTTGTAGGCGCCGGTGAAGGCCCCGCGTACGTGGCCGAAGAGCTCCGACTCCAAGAGCGTGTCGGGGAGGGCCGCACAGTTCTCGCTGACAAACGGCTTGTCCTTGCGCGCGCCATTGCGATGGATCGCCTTGGTGATCAATTCCTTGCCCGTACCGCTCTCGCCGTGAATGAGTACGGGGAGGTCCGACTCGACGATCTTGTCGAGGGAACGGAAGACCGTGCGCATGACGTCGGAGGCGCCGATCATCGAGCTGTAGTCGTAGCGGCTGCGCTCCGACTCAAGCTCCCGTCGGACGACGGCGAGCTCGTTGCCTTGGTCGCGCACCTTGCGGCCGAGCTGCTCGTTCAGTCGCTCGATCTGCTTGCGCGAGGCATCGAGGCGGCCGTTGCGCTCCCGAAGGCTCGCTACGAGCTTGGCGTTCTTCAGGGCGATCGAGGCCTGGCCGCTAAAGAGCTCCATCAGCTCGAGGTCGTCCGCGCTAAACGCGCCGTACTGCAGTCGGTTGTCCACGTACAGGACCCCGATGACCTCGCCGTCCACGAAGATCGGCAGGGACATCACCGAACGAAGGCGCAGCTCTTCGACGCTGGCCATGCCCTCGAATCGATCATCGTCCTTCGCGTCGACGGAGAGCACGGGCTTCTTCTCGCGGGCCGCGCGACCCGCGATGCCCATCGAGAGGCGCGAGCGCGGGACGACGATGTCCGTGTGATCGAAGCTGCGCGCGACGCTGACCGTCATCTTCTCGACGTTCGGGTCCTTGCGCGGACGGGTCTGCAAGCGCTCAAGCGACGTCTGCTCGTCCTCCAAGAGAATGAACCCGCGCTCGCCCCCCACGAGGGAAACCGCCGAGTCCACGACGAGCCGAAGTAGCCGCACCAGCTCGGTCTCGCTGGTGAGCTGTCGCGTGATCTTGGCGAACACCCGGAGATTCTCACGCTCGCGGCGGGCCTCCCCCGTCATCGTCGCCATGCCGCTTTCGGGCATGAGGCCCGGTGCGTTCGGCTCCGGCGCCTCGACCACGAGGTCCACGCCACCGATCGTGATCTTGTCCCCCACATCGATCAGCCGGCGGTCCACTCGCTCCCCGTTCACCAGGGTCCCGTTTGCGCTCCCCAGATCGATGATCCAGGCGTCTCCCTCATCTATCTCCAGCCGCGTGTGATGCCGTGAAACCCGGGAGCTCTGCAGGCGGATGTCGTTGTCCAGCGAGCGCCCGATCGTGATCACGGGCTGAGATAGTTCCAGATCGGCGCGGACGCCGTCTTCGATGACGGTTAGTTTCATAGGCGAGATCCACCCGGGGGAGAGCGGACCAGCAATGCTTTAGTTGTAGGGATGGGAGGGGCCCAAGGGAGCCTATTGAGCGCTAGCGCACAAGGAAGCGGGATAGCCTGCCCGACCGTTCGCATTTCGCACACTTCGCCAACGCATTTCCCTCAAACTCTTCTCACAAAGGCACTTGAGACGACTCTATTTCGCCAACCTGATCCACGTTGATGCCCCAGAATAGCCCACCGAATCCTCCAAAGCCCAGCTCGGAAAGCGCGGCGACAGGCCGCCCGGAGCCCCAGGGAACGGACCGCTGGTACGAGAAGGGCCTGCCGTTCTCCTGCACGGCGTGCGGCAACTGCTGCAGGAGCAACGGCGAGTACAGCCACGTCTACCTGCGGGAGGAAGAGGTGGGCACAATCGCCGAGCATCTTGGGCTCGACCCCGCGCTCTTCCTCAAGGAACAGCTCGTCGTGGAGGATGGCTGGATCACCCTGCAGCCAGACCTCCCCCAGTGCCAGTTCCTCGACGGACAGGGGCGCTGCGGCATCTACCCGGTCCGGCCGATCCAGTGTCGCACCTGGCCCTTCTGGGAGATCAACCTGACGGAGGCCACCTGGCGCGGCGACGTCAACACGATCTGCCCGGGGTCCCGCGACGGCAGCGGCTCGGAGATCCACGGCCCTGAGAAGATCGAGGGCATCGCCAAAGCGACCGAGGACTGGTACGAGGGTCGTACACAGGTTTGGCCAGGCGAGTCCCACGAACTGTGACATCTGCCCGACTCTCCCTTACTCTGGGAGAGTGCGCGTTCCAGGTCTTCTCCCCCCTGCCCCCGCGGTCATCCTCACGGGAATGGCCGTTGCCCTTGGTCAAGCGGCTGCGGGTCAAGGGTCACAGGAAGCGCTCGAGCACTTCGAGAATGCCGTCCGCCCCGTGCTCGTCGAGCACTGCGTTCAGTGCCACAGCGGCGAGAAGCCGAAGGGCGGACTGCGCCTCGACAGCGCCGATGGGATCCGCGCGGGCGCCTTTGGCGAGCCCATCGTGATCCCAGAGGACCTTGAGGCGAGCACGATCGTCGAGGTGGTTCGGTACGAAGATCCGCTGTTTGCGATGCCGCCTTCGGAGAAGCTGCCGGATGACGCTATCCGTGCGATCGAGCGCTGGGTCGAGCTGGGCGCGGCAGTGCCGGACGACATGGACGTCGACGGAGCGGCCCTGGTTGCGTGGAACCTGCTCGCACCCAAGCCCCTTGACGCGACGCTCCTCACGGCGGCCGAGGAGAGCGGTCGCGACTGGATCGACGTTGCCCTCGAAGCGCGCCTCACGGAAGCAGGCGTCGAGGCGTCTGAACCAGCGGCACCGCTTCGGTGGCTCCGGCGGGTCACCTTCGACCTGACTGGGCTTCCGCCCACGCCCGAAGAGTCCAGCGCATTCATGGCAACCGGAGCGGGCCGGGACGCGCGCGCGGAAGTCGTCGATCGGCTCCTGGGGTCCCCCGCCTTTGGCGAGCGCTGGGCAAGGCGCTGGCTCGACCTCGTGCGCTACGCGGAAACACGAGCCCACGAGTTCGACTTCGACATCCCCAACGCGTTCGAATACCGCGACTACGTCATCCGCGCATTCGACGCGGACGTCCCCTACGACCGCTTCGTGACCGAGCTGCTCGCGGGGGATCTCGTGGACGAGCCGCGCCTGGACCCGACCGGCACCTTCAACGAATCGGCGCTCGGCACGGGCGCGCTCTTCCTGGGAGAAGAAGTCCACTCACCCGTCGAGATCCGGGGAGACCAGACGGACCGGATCGCGCACCAGGTCGAGGTGCTGTCGAAGTCCGTGCTCGCCATGGGCGTGGCCTGCGCGCGCTGCCACGATCACAAGTTCGACCCGATCAGCGCAGAGGACTATCACGCGCTAGCGGGCTTCACCCTCTCCACCGCCGCGGCCCAGGTGCGCTACGAAACCGACGGGCACAACCGCAGGCTTGCGGCGGAGCTCGCCGCCTTCCTTGACGAAATACAGCCGGCTGCGACGAGCGCCGTGGCGGACGCCCTCGAGGCCGAGGCGAAAGACCTGGGGCCCGTGCTCGTGTCGATCGCAACCGCAGAGCCGAGTACGGGAGCCAGGGACCACATCACGATGGAAGCCGCCACGGCGCTGGACGCGGCTTTCCAAAGCCGAGTGCCGGGCTTCCGACCGGCTCTCTTGCTCGAGGACTTTGAGGCCGAGTCCTTCGACGACGGCGGGCTCGGCCCGTGGGAAAGGGTCGGCGAGGCCTTCATGGATCGCCCGCTTCGGAGCGACGACACCGCGACCCGGCCGGAGCTCGAGCCGCGGGGCACGGGCTCGATCAATAGCTATGCCGGCGAGATGTCATCCCCGGAGAGCACGAATTCAGACCGCTTCGTGGGCACCCTGACCAGCCGCCCCTTCCCAGCCGTTCGCCGCTACCTGCACCTCTTGGTGAACGGCGGCGACGAAGAAGAGGTCCGCGTGGAAGTGCTGGACGCGGAGTCCGGTGAGGTCTTGGGCAAGGTCCACGGAAAGCGCTCCAACAGACTGACGCCTGCGCGCATCGATCTCGGTGAGTTTCAAGGCCGCGACCTGCGCGTGCGTTTCGTCGATGAGCACACGGGGGGTTGGGGCCAAATCGGCGGCGATCAGCTCGTCCTTGCGGACGAGGAGCACGAGGGCGCGCTCGACGCCGCGAGGAGCGTCCGCGACTGGACCCAGCTCGTGGAGGACACCGGTCCCCAACCCGACGGCGCGGAGCCGCCGATCGACCTCGCGCGCATCCTTGCGTGGGAGCCACTGGTCCGGGACCCCCGCGTGGGATCGGCCCTGACGTGGCTGATGCACCCGCCAGAAGCGGCGCCCGAAGATCAGACCTTGCCCGTGACCGCGGACGATGCACTCATCGCCTATGGCGAACTCGAGGGAGTCCGCTGGATCGTCAATGGGCCCGCGTTTGGACCTGGGCCCACGGGGCCGATGCGCGTGGTGCTCGACCTCGACGCTGAGTCCCAAGGGGCTCACGTCGCCGCCATCTCGACGCAGGCCAGCGCGCTCGCTCACCCAACCTGGGCCGACCTAACGGTCGCGCCGGGAACCAAGACCTCCCGCGGAGGTTCGTTCAGCTGGGTCCAGGGCGGACGCACACTTCTGTCCCCCATGTTTGAGAGCGAGTCGGGGCGCCTCGGACACTTGGTCCGCGGAAAGGCCAAGGTGCTCTGGGTGGTCGCCGGGCACAAGATGATCTCTGGCCCGTTGCACCAAGGAGTCATCAAGACCATCGACACCGGCGGGGACTGGGCGTGGATTGAACAGCGGGTGGAGACCGCCGCTGGCCTGCGCGGACACCTTGAGTTCACCGCGCGATCCGATGAGATCTTTGAGGTGGCGCTGACCGTGGATCTCGACCCGGACAGCCCGATGCCTTCGTCGCCCGCGAAAAGCGACTGGTGGTCGAGGGCAGAGCAAGACGGCGACCTCGACTTTTCTACGGCGGAAGGTCGAGCCGGCTGGCTCGAGCGCGCGCTCAAGGACGCAGCCGAACTCCTGCGCACCGGTGGCGTCGCCGGTCGAGCCCTGGAGGACGGTGAGCGCGCTCTGCTGCTGCGCCTCGCCGAGGACGTAGCTCGCAGGCACCCCGCTGCGGCGGAGTCGATCGCAAGCGCGCTGGAGAAACCCGCGGCGACGCTCGCGACGATCCTCGACGCACGGGCGCTCGAGTCACGGCTCGCGCCCGTCGCCATCGATCTCGATGGGCGCGACGAGTTCGTCCTGGATCGAGGAAGCTGGCGGGTGCCCGGCGCCAAGGCCCCCCGCCGTGCCCCCTCCGCCCTGCGCGCATCCGACGCGCCGCTTGCGCTTGAGGGGGAAGGCAGCGGGCGACTGGCGCTGGCCCAATCGCTCATCGAAAGCCCGACGAAGACCCTCCAGCGAGTCTGGGTCAATCGGCTGTGGCAAGCGATGTTCAGCACGGGTCTCGTCACCACCCCTGATGATTTCGGAGCCATGGGCGCGAAGCCCAGTCACCCCGGAGTCCTCGATCAGCTGGCCCTCGACTTCGAGCGGGACGGCTGGTCGACCAAGGGGCTCCTGCGGAGGCTCGCCCTCTCGGACGCCTACGCCCGCTCGACGACGCCCACGCCAAGCTGCGCCGAGCATGATCCGCTGAACGTGCTGCTCGCGCGTATGAACGTGCGGCGTCTGGAAGCCGAGGAGATTCGCGATGGGCTTTTGGCGGCGAGCGGCGAGCTCGACGGTACGCGCTTTGGTGCGCCGGTCCCGATCCACCTCACGGGCTTCATGACCGGACGCGGGCGGCCGGACAAGTCCGGCCCCCTCGACGGGGCGGGGCGCCGTTCGATCTACCTCGCAGTCCGCCGCAACTTCCCCCATCCGTTCCTCACCGTGTTCGACTGCCCGAGCCCGTCCACGTGCCACGGCAAGCGCAACAGCTCGAACGTGCCGGCCCAGGCGCTGACGCTGATGAACGACCCCTTCGTCGAGGAGCGGGCGGTGCACCTGGCTGACTCCGTGCTCGCGATCGACGGCGAATCGGAGCGGCTCGAGGCCCTCTGGCTGCGCGTGCTCGGACGACTGCCCTCCGAGAGCGAGCTCGCCGCATGGCAGGGCTACGCCCGCGACGGCGCCGAGGGCGCAGAAGCCGACGATTCAGAATTCGAGGACCCAGCCGCCTGGGTCGACCTAGCCCACGTGCTGTTCAACGTGAAGGACTTCCTCTTCCTCCGCTAGCTAGCCCCATGGACCCGTCCCACGAATCCATCCGTCAAGCTCTGGCTGCAACGTCCTCGCGCAGGAACTTCTTGCGCCTGTCCGCCGGCGGCTTTGGCGCCGTCGCCGCGTCCGCGCTCTTCCCCGAGACCGCCCTCGGGCGCGGCGCCCGTTGGCAAGGACAGGATCACCCCCTCGCACCCAAGCCGCCGCACTTCCCGGCGCGCGCGAAGAACGTCATCTTCCTCTACATGGATGGCGGTCCGGGCCAGATGGATACGTTCGACCCCAAGCCTGAACTCGAGCGCTGGGTTGACAAGCCGATGCCCATGGAGACGCCGCCGACCCAGTTCGATGACGTTGGCACCGTGTTCCCGTCGCCTTGGAAGTTTCAGCCGGGCGGTGAGAGCGGACTCCCGATCTCCGATCTATTCCCCAAGCTGCGCGAGCAAGCCGACAAGCTCTGCATCGTGCGCTCGATGACGTCGAAGTTCCCGGAGCACACGGCGGCGAACTACCTCCTACACACCGGGCACAACCCCGCGGGCAGACCGTCCATGGGCGCCTGGTGCAGCTACGGGCTTGGTTCGATCGCCGACGACCTGCCCGGCTACGTCGTCGTTGACGGTGGACTGGTGCCGCCTGGGGGGATCGAGTGTTACGGCTCGGGCTTCCTCAGCCCATCGTTCCAGGGCTCGGTATTTCGACCTACCGGGGACGCGGTCGCTCACTCCCGCGGCCGCCACACGGGCACCGAGCGCGAGAGGCTGCGGCGTGAGCTCTTGAACCAGCTTGACCACGGCACAAAGCGTCACGGCGAGAACGACCCCGCCATTGACGCGGCTCTCGCGAACTACGAGCTGGGCTTCCGCATGCAGGCCGCGGTGCCGGAGCTCAGCGACCTCTCGATGGAGACGGCGGCGACGCGCAGCCTGTATGGGCTCGACGAGGAGTTCGAAGGGACCCAGGCCTTCGGAAGACAGTGCCTTCTCGCGCGGCGTCTCGTCGAGAAAGGCGTCCGCTTCGTCCAGGTGCCGATGACGAGTGTGTCCGCCAACGATCGCTGGGACCAGCACCGGGAACTCTTCAAGGGACACACGAGCAACGCGCGCGCCGTCGATCAGCCCGTCGCAGCGCTGCTCGCGGATCTGGAGAGCCGGGGGCTCCTCGACACGACGCTCGTGGTGTTCGCGGCTGAGTTTGGGCGGACCCCGATGGCCCAGGGCGCGAACACCGCCGGAGCCGGCCAGCCGGACTCACGGGGACGGGACCACAACCCCCACGGCTTCTCCATCTGGATGGCCGGCGGCGGCGTCAAGGGCGGGATGACCTACGGGTCCACCGACGATTTCGGGTACTTCGCCGTCGACAAGCCCGTGGAGATCTACGACCTCCATGCGACGATGCTGCATCTTCTGGGCCTCGACCACACCAAGCTGACGGTGCGCTTCGACGGCCGTGACATGCGCCTGACGGACGTCCACGGCCACGTGCTGACGGACATCATGGCCTAGCCAGCGGTCCGGGGCCGACTCTCCCCAGGAACATGCCCGGCATCTATCAAGCCGGGGTTTGTGTGAAACCTTTGGCAAAAAAGCCCCGCTCAGGCACCCTTAGGCAGCGATTTGCCGCTTTCTTGGCTTCACGATGAAAGATCCGAGGCCAAAGGTGCGAATAGAGCGCTGAAGCCTAGCGCCGCCACCCTTCGAAAACTGCACCCCCAAACCGACCGATGAAAGTAACCCGACTCCTCCTTCCTTTATCGCTGCTCGCAGCCGTCCCCGTCGGCGTTGCATTCAGCCCCGCTCCCGAAACCCTCGACCTGACCCCGCGCTTCGAGGAGGGTCAGACCTTCACGATCTCCCAGACCTTCAAGGCGGACGGCGCTCTCGACGAGCTCTCCGTGCTCGTCAACGGTGCGCCCGTAATGGACGGAGGGGCCGTGACCGCTGACATGGCGGTGGACGGAACCATCGAGATGACCGAGAGCATCATCGCGCTGCGCGAAGGCGAGATCGCCAAGGTGCACGTCACGATGGACACGATGGACGTCGCCGTCACCGGTGAGTTCGAAGCGATGGGCGATGGCGACTCCATCGATGAGTCCATGGAGACCGAACTCGTCGGCCGCACGATCGCGATCACCGTCGACGAAGACGGCGAGATCACCCGAGAGGACGTGACCGAGGGCGAAGACTCCATCGACGAGGCGGAGATGGCAGGCCTGACCTACCAGAACCACTTCGAGATGCTCCTCCCGAAGGAGCCCGTCGAGGAAGGCGTCGCTTTCGAGCTGGCCCCTGACTGGAAGGACCTCGTCACGGATGCGATGAGCGGGATGGACTCCTCCGACATGGGCGAGGACGAGCGCCGCGCCGCCGAGGGCATGATGACCGCGTTCGTCGACGCGACGACCCTTGAGGCCGTGGGCAAGGTGACCGGCGTTGAAGACGGCGTCGCCACGATCGAGTACGAGCTCTCCGCAGCCATGTCCATCGACGACCTCGTGTCTCTGATTCAGTCGATCGCGCCCCCGGGCGAGATGGACGACATCCCCCCCGGCATCGAGTCCATGATCGAGGCGACCGCCGAGTTCAGCGGCACCGGCACGTTCGACATGAAGATCGGCCAGATGACCTCTGTGGACCTCGCTGGCGACTTCGAGTTGAGCGCGAGCGGCGAGGCTGACATGGAAGGCACGTCGGCCAGCGGCAGCATCCTGATGAGCGGCTCGATGGAGATCGCCGCCAAGCTCTCGGTCGAGTAGCCAACTCGGCGACTCCAACCGCGGGGCACAGCGTCCTGCGTGTGAAACAAGAGGCGGGTCCCTGAGGAATCGGGGGCCCGCCTCTGTGCATGGCCTTCCCCCGACGGGCCCGCGGGGAAGCGCCGCGGCGCCCTAGTCTCGACCGCGTCCGATCGCCGCCGCCGCTTTAGCCGCCGCCGCCTTGGCGGCTTCAACCGCCGCGAGGGTGAACGGCTTGCGCTCCGGCTCCTTGGGGGCGTTCGCCACCGCGTCCGCGAGGATCTTGAGGCCGCGCAGGTCCATCTTGCCGGTGCCGAGCTTTGGGATCTCCCCCACCTCATACCAGGCGTTGGGCTTCGGCTGGAACAGATTCGGCAGGCTTGACTCGGCGAGGCGCTTCTGCAGCTCACGGTGGTCAAAGGTCAATCCGGCGTAGAGCACCACGAGCTGCTCGCCCTTCCGCTCGTCCTCCACGGCCGTGACGGCGATCTCCGGGACGCTGCCGGCTTCGTCTGAGTCGTCGGACTCACCGGGGGTCGCCTCAGCCGCCGCGGGCTCCGTTCGAATCAGCTCGTAGGCGAGATCGAGGAGCGTCTCCTCGACTCGGCCGTGGGGCACCATCTCGCCGCCGATCTTGCTGAAGCGCGAGATCCGATCGGTGATGAAGAGGAAGCCGTCTGAGTCCAGGTAGCCGATGTCGCCGGTGGTGTACCAGCCATCGTTCAGGACCTCGGCGGTCTTATCCGGCATGCCAAGGTAGCCCTTCATGACGCTCGGCCCCTTCGCAACGATGAGCCCTTCGCTGCCGGCTTCGCGCTCGATCACTTCGGCCGGGTAGCGGTCCTGATCGACGATGCGCACGGCGACGCCCGGGATCGGACGGCCAATGGAGCCCGGCTTGTTGCTGCGGGCGCGTCGGGGCGCGCTCTCTGGGCTGGGCAAGTTCGCGGAGACCACCGGGCTCAGCTCGGTGCACCCGTAGCCCTCCATGAGCTTCGATCCGTACTTCGCCTGCCAGGCATCGCTAAGCCCTTGGGAAAGCTTCTGCGCGCCAGAGAGCGCCACGCGGATGTTCGCAAACTCCTCGGGCTGACAGCGGCGCAGATAGGACTGATAGAACGTCGGCGTCGCGATGGTGATGGTCACCTTGTGCTCGCCGCACATCTCGCCGATCACCTTCGCCTCTAGCGGGTTCGCGTGGTAGACCCCGCGCGAGCCCGAAAGCAGCGTCGCCCACAGCGTCACGGTATACCCGAAGCTGTGAAAGAACGGCAGAATGCCGAGCACGGCGTCGCCCGGTCCCAGGGAGATCACCTGCAGCACCGATTGCACGTTCGACAGAACGTTGGAGTGGGTCAGCATGACGCCCTTGGGCGTACCGGTGCTGCCGCTTGAGAAGATGACCGTGGCGACCTCTTCCGACTCGGGGACGCCGTTCTTGGCCTTCGGCGCGTGGTGGTTCGCCAGCCAGGTGCCGGGCAGGAACGACTGCGCGAGGTACTTGAGCTTCTTGCCCGTGGTGATGTCGCCCCGGATGTCCTCCAGAATGATGGTCTGCTCCGAGGGCAGCGGCGACGGTCGGTCGAGCCCCTTGAGGAAGCGACGCGCCGTGATGATCACGTCCACGTCGGCCGTCTCGCACATGGCGGCGAGGTCGGCGTTGTCCATCGTGTAGTTGAGGTTGACCGAGGTCCGACCTGCCAGAGCCAGGGCGAGGTTCGCCAAGGCGCCACCCGCGCCGGGCGGCAGCAGCACCGCGACGTTCTGCTTGTCGCCGATGTAGGGGTCCAAGATGTCCCGCATGCACAGGGCCCCCACCATGAGCTTGCGGAAGTTCAGCTCGGTTCCCGTGCTGTCCACGAGGGCGGGCTTCGAAGCGTAGGCGCGGGACTCCTTGAGGAAGCGCCAGGCTAGGGATCCGCGGCGACCTTGGCGCTCGGTGCGCAGGGCTGCGATCTGCTCTTGGATCCGCTGCCGCGCCTGGAACGCGCTGGTATCGGAGGCCATCGGCTCGCCGATGGAGATGTCGACCTTGTAGGGCAGGGCGCGGGGCAGCTTGAAGAAGGCGCGCCCCCCCTTGTAGCTGAAGATGCTCCCCCACAGGCGATCGAGGGCGACCGGCAGGACCGGGACCTTGGCCTCGCGGGCGATGCGCTCCATCCCGGTGGCGAACGGCATCATGTGCCCGCTGCGGGTGATCGAGCCTTCCGCAAAGATGCAGACGAGCTCGCCGCTGGCCGCAGCGTTCGCCGCCGCCTGCAGTGCCGCTTCCTTCTCTTCCCTCGTGTCGCCGCTGGAAACGGGGATCGCCTCCATCCTGCGGGCGAACCACCCGAGGAGAGGGACCTTGAAGAACGAGCGGAACATCAAGAACCGCACGGGGCGGCCTGCGATCGCTGCGACGAGGACTGCGTCCACAAAGGACACGTGGTTGCAGACGAGCAGCGCGCCGCCGGTCTCGGGGATCCGCTCCCCTCCGCGCACACGCATTCGATAGATGGTGTGGGCGACAACCCAGATGATCAGGCGAATCGTGAAATGGGCCGCGTACTTCAAGGACACAAGGAAGGCCAGGACAAGCAGTGCGCCCGTCGCGATGAACAGAGCCCCGTCAGCCACGCCCGACTTCTGGAGCAGCGCCATGAAAGGCGCAGCCATCAGGATACCGATGAAGTCAAGAACCTGGCTGAAACCGAGGACGGAGCCGCGGGATTCGTTCTTGGGCAGCACCTGAACAAGCGTGCGGATGGGCAGCGTGAAGATGCCGGAGGAGAGGCCGAGGAAGCCGAGGCAGGTCGCGATCCACGGGACGCTCAAGGGCGCGATCTGCGTGGCGAGCGTGGCGACAGCCATCCCGAGCAGGCCGAGGGGCGCGAGGCCGCCTTCCACGCGGTCCCCCGAAAGCTTCCCGCCCAGAAGCGCACCGCCCGCGATCCCGAGCACCACCGGCAGCAAGAGGAACGACGTCTCCGACTTGTCGAGGCCGAGGGTCTTGATGCCGTACTCGTTGACCACGAGGAGGAGCAACGAGGCGACGAAGTAGTAGAACGAGCTACCGAAGATCGAGACGACCAGGTTGCGATCCTGGCGAACGACCCTCCACTGCTCGAGCATCGCGGAGGGGAAGAACCAGTTGAGCTTTCGATCGGGGTGCTTGGCGGGTTGATGCTCGATGGGCAGCGAAGCCAGGAGCCCGAGGGTCGCCAGGCCCACGTAGACGGCGCCAGGGATCCACAGCGCCTCGCCAAAGCTCTGGGCAAGGACGCCCGCTAAGACGAGGCCGCCGAGGATCGACAGCGTCGTCATGGTCTGAATCAACGCGTTCGCACGCGACATGTCGCGCTCGTCCACGAGCTCCTTCACGATCCCGTACTTCGACGGCCCGAAGAGCGCGCTTTGGGCGCCCATCATGAGCACCGCCACGAGGAGCATGGGATAGCTCTCAAGGGCGAGGGCAGCGAGTGCGCCCCCCATCACGAGGATCTCCAGGAAGTTGGCGACCTTGATGATCGTCGACTTCGAGAACTTGTCGGCCATCGCCCCCGTGAGTGAGCACAGGAGGACGAAGGGCAGGGCGAACAGCGTCGCGGGCCAGAACTGACCGCCGGCCACCGCCAGCTGGCTCTCAGCTAGCCACGGAATCGCCTCTGTGGTCGAAGCTGAGACAGCCAGCAGCAGGACGAGCTGCTTGAAGGCGTTGTCGTTGAACGCACCCAGCGACTGGGAGAAAATGAGAGAGCCAAAGCTCTTCTTGAACAGCAGATGCAGCATGGAAGGTACCGGTCGATACTACGCGATCATCGCGTAGGCCCAAGCATTCGCTGCTAGGGCCCGTGCCTTCGGAGATCCCTGGTGATCGACGGGCACACCCCCGTGAATTGGCAGTACGGTACC
>CALHGQ010000685.1 GCA_938030175.1 uncultured bacterium
GATGCGTTCTTCGTCGCGCTCACCGAGTACTTGAAGAGCCCCTCGGACACCACCGTCCTGGTACTGACGGGAACGGGCTTCCCCAAGGTCGTCAAAGGCGGCAAGCGCTGGAGCCAGGCCATCGCCAAGCTGCTGGGCCCCAAGAGCTACACCCTCGATCGGAAACTCTCCCTGGACGCCCGTCGCTTCGTCGAGCAGATCGCGAGGACTGGCGCTCAAGGGCGCGTCTTCCCACGCAGGGGCGGCCAACGCCGCAGCAAGTACGAGCGACAGGATCATCGGCCCATGGCCTCCAGGCGTGCGGCGGCGAGGTGCCACGTCGCGGTGGGATGGTCGCTCTGTTGGACCTTGCGGTAGGCACGCTCGGCTTCATCGGGCAGGTCCAGATGCTCGGCGATGCGGCCCAGGACGAACCACCAGTGATCGTCCAGGACGCGGTTGTTCTCCTTGGCGTTCTGGAAGGCCTCCCAGGCCTCGTCCACCCGACCCAGCTCGGCGACCGCGCAGGCGTAGGTGTGCAGCAGGGACTCGGCGCGCTCGTCGCCACTGCGGCGCATCCCCAGCTTCGCGATGGCCGCGGCCTCCTCGGGCTGGCCGATGAAGAGCGCGGTCCACGAGTGGTTGTTGTAGAAATTCGGGTGGAGTTCGTCGAGCTCTGCACCCTCTTCGAACACGGCGATCGCTTCGTCCTGGCGACCATCGCGGGCGAGGTACAGACCCAGCGTGTCGTAGTTCATGGCGGTGGGTTCCGCCGTGAGGCGCACCCGCGCGAACTCCACGGCTTCGTTGTAGCGACCGAGGTCGCCCAGGGCATTGGCGCGGAGCATGTCTCGGCTCCAGTAGTTGCCCATCTGGAAGTCCGTGGGAAGGGCCTCTGCGAGCTCCAGCAGGGCCTCCGGACGATCGGCGTTGAGGTTGGCGTACAGCAGCGACACCAGCACGCGTTCCTGGAGCTCGGGCTCGCTGTCGAGGAAGTGCATGCCCTGCTGGATGGTGTCGAGGATGTCGTCGCGGCGGGTGTCGATACCCAGGACGGAGCTCACGAAGAGCTGTTGGTCGCGGTCGGCCCGACCGAGCGCTTCGAAGACGTCGACAAACATCACGAGCTGCTCGTCGTCGCGTCCGACCTCCTGGGCGAGGGTCGTGAGCAAGCGGGCGTCACCATCGCCGGTCTTGATGCGATCGTAGATCGCGGCCCCGACCTCCTCGGGGGCATCTCCGTCCCCCAGGAAACGCCAATCTGCGCCGACCCTGCGTGTGGCGAGCCAGACGCTGGACTTGGCGGCGAACGGCCCTTCGATGCCCTCTCGCGGGGATGCGATCACGATGTAGCCGGAACGCTTGTCGCCGAAGGTCTCGACGTCGGTCACCACGCGGATGCTGTCGGTGATGAAGCGGGTGGCCTGCTCGGGGGTGAGGTGCACGGGCATGGGCGACTGCTCGGTGAGCTGCTGTGCCGCGTCGGTCTTGGCGTTGAGCGCGTTGAGCGGATCCTTTCGCTTGAGGGGCTTGAGTGCCGCGAGATCGCGCATCATGACCGCGATGTCCTCCAGGGGAAGGCTGGAGTCCGCGGCGCGGGCCGCATCCGTGAGCGAGGCGGCAGCGGCGTACTCGCCTTCCACCATCAGGGCGAAGGCAGCTCCGCCCAACGGGGCTGCGCGAAAGCGCTCGGCGGGCAGGACCTCGACGGCCATGGCCTTGGCAGCTTCGACGCCCTCCTCCTTGGCGACCGCGGCAAGGGTGAGCGCGGGCGCGGGAGAGTTGAGGAATCGCAGTTCTCCGAGCCGTTCCTTCAGCTCGTCCGTTCGCTTCAGCGTGTACAGCACGGTGACGTAGGAACCGAGGGTGTCATCGCGTGCCCCTGCGATCTCCACCGCCGCACGCAGGTGGGGAAGCATCTCCTCGAGGAGTGCTTTGTTGCCCAGGTTGCGCTTGGCGAGGCTGCCTGCCGTGTAGCCACGGACGCCCAGGAACACCGGGTTTGTCGGATCCTTGGAGGTGCTCGACTCCATCAGGTCGAGGAAGGTGCGGAGCTGGTCTTCGTCGAGGGTGTCCTCGGCCTCACCGAGGGGACGGTCGAAGATGGGGTTGACCATGGCGAAGGCGGGCAGCGGATCTTCGGGGTGCTTGGCCGCAAGGGACTGCAGGACCTCGAGGGCGGACTCGGTGTGTCCCAGGTTGGAGAGGATGTAGGACCAGGCGATGTTGACGTGCACATCCTCGGGGTTCTCCTCGAGGGAGGCGCGGATCTGGTCCATGGATGCGCGCACTTCGCTGCGCTCCAGGGGGGCGATGGCCTTGTGCCGCAGCATCCATGTGCGTTCGCCGAAGCCGAGCTTGGCGAGCGCGACGCGTGCCTCCACCAGATCAGCCTGGCGAACCGTGGGTTCTGCGACATCGAGGGTGATCACCACATCGATGTCGTCTCCAGCGGATCGATGGGTCTGGCTGTAGGTGATGGGACCGTGGGAGCCGGTGACGACCTCGGGCAGGCCGGTGACTTCGTGGTCCGGCGGGGCCTTGACCGAGATGGAGATCTCGCCGTGGTAGCGGCCCAGACGGATGCGTCGCTCGGAGGTGTCGACATCCTCGAAGACGATGGAGAAGTCCTCGTCTTTCAGCCCCTCGATGTGGGAGTTGGCAGAGTCGCCGGGCGGGCGCAACAGCATGTGGGTGGGCGAGGGCAGGATGGAGGTGCTCTTGGTGGAGCTGCCGGTCCAGTGGAACTGGGAGGTCGCGTGGCCGCGGTCGACCACCTCGTAGGCCTCGAGGTCCTGGTCGCC
>CALHGQ010000686.1 GCA_938030175.1 uncultured bacterium
GGGGCCCCGGCTGGGGTAGGGCGGAGGAAATGGCCGCTGACGCGTTCGCGGAGGCTTGGATCGGGCGGAGCCGCTTCCAGGGGGATCCCGCCGACCTAGGGGCAGTGGGAGCCTGGCTGAGGGGGATCGCCATGAACTTGGCGAGGACCGCGCGCCGTAAGAGGCGGTCCCACGAGACCGTTTCTGAGGACCTCGCGATGCCGCTTTCACCGGAGGCAGACCCTCGTCAAGAGCGGCTCCGTGAGGCGTTCGAGGGGCTCAAGACGGAGCACCAGAACATCCTCCGCATGTACTACCTCGAGGAGACGGGCACCCGTGAGGTCGCCGCACTCTTGGGCCTGACGCAGAAGGCCGTCGAGAACCGTCTCTACCAGGCGCGGAAAGCGCTGCGCACAAAAGTTGGGCCCCGAGAGAGCACCGAGGTGAAGTCGTGATGCGGGAATTTGAATCACAGGCGCAGGGGCAAGACCCGAGCGACGACGAGCTCTTCGGCCTCTTCGAGCGGCGGCGACCGAAGCCTGAGTCCTTTGCGGATCGAATCCGTGAGCGCGTCGAGGAGCTCGAGCGTGAGCATGATCAGGACGCGGATCCCTCGGAGGACGACCAGGTGGTGAGGTCCAGTCCCTGGACGAAGGTGGCGGCATCGCTCTCGGTGAAGCCCACCGGATTCAAGATCGCGTCGGCAGCGTTCGTCTGGCCACTCTTGCTGCTGGTCGCCAGCATGGGAGGGCTGTACTACGGTCGTCGCTCGCTCGCCAAGTCCTTCGAAGCAGGAGGCGATCAGCCAGCACGGACGAGCGGGAAGTCCAGCAAGACCCGAGTCGAGCGCTCGATGGGGCTGAAGTGGCTCTCGCTCTTCGTGTTCTTTGCTCCACTCTTGGCGCTGATCCTCGGGGGATCGTGGGGACTCGATCTGATCCTTGTGATTGCGCTGTTCGCGATGCTGGGGCTCGTCTTAGTGGTTCGCGAATTCGGGAGTGATGGGGCCGTGACCCGCGCTGAGGTCATGCCGATTGTCGTCGTCGTGATCGTTGGGCTTCTCGTGAGCGGCGCGTTCGTCCAAAGTTCGTGGTCTGGGATGGTGAATCATGTGGGGCCCGCTCGGGGCTGGGCGCTCGTCGCGCTGGTGGCGGGTGCGTCCCTTTGCACATGGCTGAGCGCAGATCGAATCAGGAGTCGACTCTTCGTCGTCTGGGGTCTTGTGATCATTGGCTTCATGAACCCCTTCTCGTTCACGAAGACGTACCCCGCGGAACTCTACTCCCAGCTAGAGACGATAGCGGAGCGTCTTGACGTGGACGAACTAGACCTCTGGGAGGAAGCGGCCGCCATCCATGGAGCGCTTGAATCTGTCGATGCGAAGACTCCCAACCTCAAGTCGCTGTCCTCCGCCGTGGCCGACCGGATCGAAGGCGGCGGCGATATTCACCCAATCGTTTGGACGGCTTCGATCGACATGGGGCTCCTTGGGGACGAGGAACTCGTCTCATTGGCGGAGTTGGATGCGCACGCCATCGAGCGCCTACGGAAGAACATCGCGTGGAACCTCGCCGGTAAGGAGCGTCGAAGCATCAGCTCGACGACCTACAACCACTATGTCGTTCTGCTGCTCCTGGCGACCGAAGGTCTCGAGGAGCCGCAACGGGACGAGTTGCTTCAGATGGTGCTCGACCTCTGGCCTGACCTGGGAGAGTTCCACGGTCTGGAGAAGGCAATGGCGTGCATCAAGCTGCTCGAGGCACTCGGTCGGGACGACCTTGTGGAGGAGCTGCGTGGACCTGCGAGGGAGCTACTGAGCGAATACTGGGTCAGCCCCGCTCGCTCCGATTGGTCTGACACCGGCGGCGGGTTCATGTCCCAGCCCCTCGAGCACACACACTCCTCCGACGAGCCGACCCTCCAGGCTGTGCAGCTGATGGCGCGCTTCGGCATTCCAGAAGACGTCGACGCGTTCCTCCTTCGGGGGTACCTGCGCCTCGAGGCTTCACAGTCCGTGGTGGGCGGCTGCTCTCCGTTCGCCAGGTACCACCTCGATGCGAAGTTCGAGGCGGCACTCTTCCGGCTCGAGCGTCAGGTCGGGATGCCCGAGCGATCGTGGCTTGCCTGGTTCTTCGCCCAGCGAATCCTCTTTGTGATCTTAGCGGTGGTCGCCCTCTGCGTTTCGGCGGTCCTGATGGCGCCGAAGAGCCTTGAGCAAGTCCTCGATGAGGGCAAGGGCGCGATGCCCTAGGCCACTTCATCAAGGCTCGCGCGCTAGAATCCGCGCCATGCTGAAGCTTCCCCCTCCCACGGCCGATACGCCCACGCTCGACGAGTTGCTCGCCGCCATGGACTCCCTTGCCTCGGATCAAGCCCCTCGCTGGGGGACCATGGATGCCGCTGCCATGCTTGAGCACTGCGCCTCGTTCGTGGACCTCTATCTGGGCAGGGTCCGCGTGGGCCAGCCCGTGCGGATGATCGCCCGGCTCATCGGGCCCATTTTCCTCAGGAAGGTGATGGCGAAGTCGCCTACGGCAACGCCAAAGAACCTTCGAACGCTCTCCGAGATCAAGACTAAGGCCGGGGGAGCGGTGGATCTTGGGCCGGCGAAGGAACGGCTCCGTGCGGGACTCGAGGAGGTTCGAGTCATGGACGGCGTGCAGGCCCACGTTCTCTACGGAGCGTCGGAAGCCGAAAGCCTGCGATCGCTCGTGCGTCACCACACGGCCCACCACTTTCACCAGTTCGGGCTGCTTGGCTAGCTCGGGCTCATTGAGCCTTCGACTCCGTTCGCATGAGGTGGTCGAGGCGTTCGTCCTCTAGACCGAATGGCTCGGTGTGGATCGTGATCTGCGACTGGGGAAACGCGGCGTGGAGAGCTTGCTCCACCCGGTCAGTAATGTCGTGGGCTCGAGTCAGGTCGAGGTGACCGTCGAGCTCGAGGTGCAGCTCGATGTGGGCGCCGCTGTCGAGCGAGCCGGTCCCCAGGGATCGCGTGCGAAGGTCGTGGTGCCCAAGCGTGTCAGGGTCGGCCTCAACAATGCGGCTGATCTTCTCGCGCACGGAGTCGGGCAGCTCGCGGTCCATGAGTTGATCGACGGAGCGGCGAATGATGGAGATCGCCGCGAAGAAGAGGTACGTCGCGACGAGCGCACCGAGGAGTGGGTCGAACCACTGTAGGCCGCCGAGATCAGAGATGAGCAGCGCAGCGATGACGGCCGCGTTTGCCGCAAGATCGCCCTTGTAGTGCAGGCTGTCCGCTCGGATCGCCAGGGACTGGACGCGCCGGAGGGTTTGGGTCTGAACGGCAACGATCCACGCGCTGCCGGCCATGGAGAGCGCCATGGCGCCAACTGCCCAGTTCGTATGGACCAGCTCGCGCGGCTCCAGAAATCGCACGATGCCCGCGTACAGCACGAAGACCCCCGAGGCGGCAACGAGCGCGGCCTGCACCAAGGAAGAGAGGGCTTCCGCGCGGCCGTGTCCGAAGCGATGCTCTTCGTCGGCGGGGCGATGGGCCACCTCGACGCTCCAGAGCGCAAGTCCTGACGCCGCGACGTCGGAGAGGCTGTCCGCCAGCGAGGAGAGAACGGCGACGGACCCCGAGAACACCGCGGCTGCGAGCTTCGTGGCCGCGAGCACGGCCGCGATGTAGAGGCTCGTTCGGACAGCGCGTTTGCGGAGTCGCTGCCACTCCTCTGCGCTGACCTGGGTTCCGGTCACTGGCTCCATGGATAGGGAGAGTCGCTTAGTGCGCGACTTCCCCGACGGACTGGCGGCTGCGCTCGACGCTGGCGTCGGCCACTGCTCGGGAGGCGCGGCCTTCCATCGGGGACGCTCCGACGCCGGTGATGTACATCTTGGAGCGGTTGTGCCACGAGGTCTCCATCGTGAGCCCAGCGCGCTGGTAGAGCGCTTCGAGGCTCTTGGCGCCAAAGAGGTTCAGGTGCCAGGGCGGGATGATGTAGCGCCAGTCGCGTCCGGCCTTCACGGCGCGCGGGTGGTCGACGCCAGGGGTCTCCAGGACCAGTCGTCCGCCGGGCTTGAGCAGGGTCGCTGCGGAGCGCACGAACTCGACGGGGTCAACGACGTGCTCTAGTACTTGGAACGTCGCGATGACATCGAAGCGCCGGTCCCCAAAGGCCTTCGGATCGAAGAGCTCGCTCCTGACCTCGAAGCCCCGGGCTCGCGCGAACTTGGCGACGGGCCCATTCGGCTCAACGCCGACGACCTCTGAGAATCCCGCGGCCCGCGCGGCGAGGAGGAAGTCCCCTTGGCCACATCCGATTTCGAGGACGGACCCCCCAAGCCCGCGGGCGCGAAGTTTGCGGGCGCGCGCGCGGTAGCGGATACGGCGGCCGAGGAGGCTGCCCTGGCGCGTGTGCTCGGCTTCCTCCTCCTTTTCGTACTGGCCGACGATCAGGGCGTCGGCTGGCGTGGGGGAGATAAAGAGGAGCTCGCAGGCCGCGCACTGGTAGGCGCGATAGGCAGCGGTCTCCTTGCCGCCCTTCGCAACCCCGTTCCGCTCCGTATAGAAGGAAGAGGAGCCGTGGCAAACGGGGCAGGCGGGCGAGTCAGCGTTGGGGGATGTCGGCATACCCGCGAGACTACCACCTCAGCGTGACGGAACCCACGGTCCTCGCGGGATGTCCGCCCCTAAGTCACCTCAGGGTATCGACTTCGCTCTGCGGTGATTGAGCGGTACGGTACCGTAGCCATTGTCGCCACTTCCCAAAGAGCCCGCCGCTGACCG
>CALHGQ010000687.1 GCA_938030175.1 uncultured bacterium
CCTGGCAACGGTACTTTGGGTGGAAGTCTTGGGCCGTGGCGCGTGGCGCGCGTGGTGGGTGAACCCAACGACTCAACGCTCAACCCGATTCAGGTGATCAACGGCCTCGCGACTCTACAGTTTGGGCGCGGGTGGGATGAGACGAACGTTGGAACGCTGAAGCTGACGCTGGGCGATTCGGCGGACTTGGATCCAGACGGAAGCCTGGTGTCGGCGGGCTTCAATTCCGACGGGGGCTATGCAGCTCTCATCGGAAGGAGCTTCGGCTTCAACAACTCGGGCTCACCGCAGACGCCCACAGGGTTCCCGATCGGGGGCATTGAGATCATTCGCTACTCCAGCGTGAGCGGTGGCCTGCTCCAGGTGACCGAGCGCAACGTCCAGCTGCAGCGTCAGGGCGTTGGAAACTCGTTCCCGCTCTTAGGAGGGGTGAGGCAATTCATCTTCACTTGGGATCAGCAGTGGACGACGGCAGGCAGCAACGTCCCCATCGCCAACTTGCTCGACTGGCAGACCTTCTGCATACCGATCTCGGTTTCAGTCCCGGGGGCGAGCACCTTCGGCTTCGTGGAGCCCGTTCAAGGGCTATCGCAGTTCGCTCAAATCACACGCCTGGACGATCCCGAGCTGACGGAGTGGTTCCGATACGACGAGATCGACGCTAACGCGGGACAGCTCGTTCGCAGCGATCCGCAGGCGTTCAACGATGCGTACAACGCCATTTACTTCAGCGCGGGGGACGTCACGCTCCCTAATCCCCCCGGCGGAGGAGGCGGGTTCACGAGCACGGGGGGGAGATTCGCAGCATCGACGACGAGTGCGCCCACCGTGGCGGCTCCGCCAGTACCGGCGCCCGCGGCTCCTGTGATCGGCGCCGACTGGGATCCGTTCCGCGGCGCTGACCCCAACGGCAACTATCCGCTCACACGCGCCGTCGCATCCGCGTTTCACTTCCGCGGCGTTCTCGGCAGCAACATCGGGGATCACCCACCGCAAACGGAAGTTCTGCCCGTGACGCCGATCCGTGTGAGTGCAGGCGACTTCGAGATGGGCCGCCCCGGCGCCCAGGATCCAGTCTTCCTCGTTAACGGAGACATCGGGGCCCTTGGGGTGCCAGTCACCGTGCACCGCGCGCACTATCCGGCGGAGAACCGGCTCGTGCATTCTTGGACGGCAGCCGAGGATGGGCTCCTTTCTACCGCCGGAGCGGATCAAACCCTGCCGGTTGTCGGTTACGACTTCGAGAATCTCGCCTACATCGCCTTCGAATCTGCTGCTGGCTTGCCGGTGTCGCCAGGTGCTGGCGGAGTGGGGCCTTCGAACGCGACCGACCCGCGCTTCCTTGGGCGCATCGTCAAGTTCCCGAGCGGTGAGCTGCCACGGACGGGCGGAGACGTTTCCATTGGCGTCGCCTCCGGCGGCCAAACGGACTTTGGTCCGGCCGCTCTCGAGGTCGACGAGGTCGTCTTTGGAGGGGCGGTGACCTTTGGCAGCGCGGGGGGCACGAGTCCCCAGGCCCATGCGGCCGGGGCGCCGCTGCTCCTCGCGACCGAAATGGGCGCCGCGGATCTCTCGTTCACGGTGCAAGCGACCACCATTCGCGCGGCCGATCGATCCATCAGCATTCAGGGGTCCGCGATCGGCGAGCTGCCCGCGGACGGCGGGATTCTGCGCATTGGCGAAGAGCTGATCGCCTACCAGCAGCTGTCCGCCGGCAACGGCCTCATCGAGGTGGCGATCAACGGGCGCGGCCTCCTCGGCACGCTGCCCCAGCCCCACGCCGTGACGGAGGCCGTGCACTGGCTGGAGGGCTGGGAAGTGACGACGCTCGTCGCCGCCATCGGCCCCGACGACGCGGCCCTCAACGTCACGTCCACCCAGGACTTCGGCGCGAACGGCACGGTGCTCGTGAACGACGAGCTGATTCACTACACGCGTATTGACGGTGGTGCGCTGGTCATGCCGCGCTCGTCCGGCGAGCCCGGTGCGATGGACGGCGAGGGGCCGGGCGTCTTCCGTGGGCGCTACGGATCGATCCCCGCAAGCCACCCCGCTGGCTCCAGCGTGATCTCCTTTCCGGCGCGCTACTGGGACCGCTATGCGCCGCGTTACGAAGGCGCAGACCTCGGCTTCTTTGGGCTGTCGGTCGACCAGCCCGGCGCGTTTTGGAACGGCGTCATCTGGGACTCCCAGGAAGGGCAGACCGGCGGCGCGGAGATCGTGGTTCTGCAGCGGACCGACCCGAACGTGCCTTGGGACGCTGACCCGGAAGACGAACCGGGCCTGACGCTCATGGAGAACGGCGACCTTGAGGGGGGAGTGATCCCCATCGGGGTTCAGTCTGATCGCATCGAGTGGCGCGTCTTCGCACGCTATACGGCAGGGGCGTTTGATCCGCAGTTCGGAGCGAGCCACGGCTGGAAGGACACGCCGCGCTTCATCCAGCTCGGCGCAACGTACACCGCGCCGCCGCGCGTCTACCGGAGCATCGACCGATGAGCCGCTCTTTCCAGCATGGGCGCCAGGCGGGCATGACCCTCGCCGAGCTGATCTTGGCGACGGGCCTCGCGGCGATCGTGATGTCGTCGATGGTGTCGATCGTGAACAGCGCGCTGAACCTTTGGACCAAGGGCGAGAACTCACGCCAGGCACGCGAGGCCAGCGCCGCGGTGGCTTCGATGATGGCCCATGATCTGCGCCAGCTCCACGGCAGCCCCGAGGGGGACCTGCTCGTGGATTGGGACGTGCACGATGTGGACCGCGACGGCCAAGTTGAACGGCTTTGGCCGCGCATGCGGTTCGTCCGCGACGCTTCCGCCCGGGAGGCCGCATGGATCGGTCGACGCGCTTTGGCTGAGGCCGCGCGCCTCCAGCGCGAGGCCAAGCGAATCGCGGCGGGCGACGATGCGGAAGCCGTCGTGGAGAGGCTCACCGAAGACGAGCTGCTTGAGGCCGCCGGCGTTTCCCGCCAGGACATGGCCCTGGGTCAAGGGAACGCGCCTGACACGAGCGCGTCGGAGCTGCTTGAGATTCTCTACGCCGTGGTGCCCGAGGGGAAGTCGCCCGAGCTGCGCTACACCGGCAAGCTGGTGCGTGCGGAGCGCGTGCACCGGGCAGGGGATCCCCCGGTGTTGATGCGTCCGGACGCCTTCGACAGCCGTGGGCTGCCTGACCTGAACCTCGCGAAGGAGGTCGCCCGTGGCGTCCTTTGGATGCGGCCGCTCATGGCGACCCAGACGACCCACGTGATCCCGGCGGTGGAGAAAGACGATCGTCGCGCGTGGACGACGGGCGGCACGGCGATCCAGGACGCGGCGACGTCTTGGGATGCTTGGGGGCGCGGTCGACCCTCGGTTGAAGTGACCGACTGGAACGAGCCGCCCGTGGGGATGCCCCGCCCGGGACTCAAGCCGCTCTTGCCGAGGCGCATCCGCCTTGAGCTCGAGCTGCAGCGCGCGAGTGACCTGAAGCGGGCGCCCAAGCTCATCGACGTGCTGGAAGAGACCGCGACGACCTTTGAGGTGACGAGCGGCGCACGACTCAGCAAGGCCGTCGGTCGGGACGTCATGGTCGGCGGCGAGTGGATGAAGGTTCGCTCGATCCGCGGCGACACCGTGACGGTTCAGCGCGGGACACGCTCCACAAAAGCGCGCCTTATCCCCTCGGGCACCAAGGTGCTCTTGGGCGCAGCCGTCGTGATCGACCTGCCGGTCGTGATGTATGAGGACGACTGGCGCGTCGGAGCGAGCTCCGTGATCTACAAGAAGCCGGCCGGGAACGCTGGGGGCACACCGCGATGAGACGAGCCAAGTTCACACGCCTTCCGCGCTCTGCGCGTGGCGGCTTCACCCTGATCGAAGTCCTGCTCGCCGCAGGGCTCTTGGTGGCGGGCATGTCGATGATCCTCGGGGTGTTCAACTTCGGGTCGGCCATGTCCCGGACCGCCGAGCTGCGTTCGCTAGCGTCGGGAACCGTCGAGGCCGTCATGCACGACCTCGAAGAGACGCTCTTCCCTCTGCTCGAAGACGGCAACGTGGGGGCGCCGATTCCGATCAAGGACCGCCCGGTCCCCGGCCGGAAAGGGGTGATCTACTCCGTGACGGCCACGGGCCACGAGGCCAGCGTCGACCCCGACGAGTTCGGCCTCGGCGCGGGACTCCCCCGGGAGTATGTCGTTGAGGTCAATGTTCAATGGCAGTCAAGCGGCGTGAAGAAGAGCGAGACGTGGTCCACGATCATGTTGCGCGAGGTGCCCTTTGGGGCGCGAATGCGGAAGCTGCTCGGGTCAGGGTCATGAGCGAACGAAGCAAGAATCAGTCACAGAGCCAGCCGGGGAACAGAGTCAAGAGAACCGACATGAGAAGAACCATGAAGACACTCCATCCAAGCCGTTGGGGCGCCGCCCTTGGGCTGGTGCTGACCGCAGTGGCGTTGAGCCCGCTGGCCGCGAGCGCCCTCGCTCTTGTTGGGGCCGCCGCTCCCCAGGACGGCACGCCTGACCCCTTCGTGAACGCCAATCCGTTCACGCCGCCGTCGCCGCCCGCGCCGGACGAGGTCATCATGCTTCAGCTTCGGGACGGGACCATCCGATGGGGGGCCATCCAGGCCCACAGCCCGAGCATGCTGGAGTTCCGCCGTCTGGAGACGAGCGGCCTCGCGAGCGTGCCTTGGTCGCTCCTCGATCCGGTTCAGTCGGAGGCGCTGCGCAAGGAGTTCGGCTACATCGAAGTCGAAGTCGACGAAGCCTACGTTGAGGGCGATCGGCTCGTGCTTGAGGGGGGCGGCAACGTCGAGGGCGTCATCGTCTCTCGCGAGGGGAGGAACTTCCTCGTCAAGACCGAGGGCACGCTCCAGGTGGTGCCGAAGGCGCGCGTGCGCGGCATCGAGTCGGGGATCCAGCTCGCGGCCCTCGACGTGTACTCCCGCGAGGAACTCTACGGTCTCTACCTCGCCGAGTCGGACATTCAGTCGCCGGAGTCGATGCTGCAGCTCGCGCGCAAGTGCGAGAGCATCCTCGACTTCCCCCACGCGGCCGAGCACTACAAGCAGGCCCTTGACCTGGGCCTGGAGACGGATCGGTCGGCCGCGGAGGGCATGCTGGCCCGCGCAGAGGTCAAGGCCGCGAACCAGGAGCAGGTCGAGTACCTGCGCCACGTCGACTACCTGCGCAAGCGCGGTCAGTTCGACAAAGCCGTAGAGAAGATCGACGGCTTCGAGATCGCCTTCAAAGGCAGCGCGCTCGTTGAAGACGCGCGCAAGCAGAAGACCAAGCTGCTGCTTGCCCGCGACGACGCAGCGCGGGAGCTCGTGCAGCGGCGCTGGCCCTACTGGGCGAAGATCCTGACGCGCAAGCAGTCCCTAGAGAACTCCCTTGAGGTGGCGCGCAGCTGGGCGGGTGAGGACGCGAGCGCCGCGATCCAGACCCTGGTCCACGCGGACGTCCAGAAAAAGGTGACCGAAGCGATTACGCTCGAGGAGGTCCGCGGGCTGTGGGAGAAGCGCAAGCGCCTGCGCTACTCGCCCGCGAGCTACCGAGAGGACGGAACGTGGCTGCTCGGTACCGAGGCGGCGCAGCGCGGCCTTGAAGACGAGGGAGCGCGCCCCAAGGCGGGCCCTGTGTCCGAGGTCGATGCCCAGCGCGTCGCCATCGAGGAGCGCATCAAGCGCTACATGCAGAACCAGCGACTGGCCCGCACGACCCAAACGGGCGCGGCGGCCAGCGATGACTACCAGACGTTCTGGAACACGTACTCCCAAGGGGCGCGGGCCGGCTGGCTTCTGGCGTACTACATCGAGAACTCCGGCGACTTCGAGATGCGTCCCCGTCCGGACCTACGGGCCTGCAAAACGTGTGCGGGAACCGGCGGGATCGAGCTGCTCGTCACCGGCACGGTGCGCGGCGACCAGACCGACGGCCTCGCGCCCTGCCCGCTCTGCCACGGCGTTCAGTATTCCCGCCGTATCTACTACCGATGAAACCACTGCCATCCACGGGGGCGGGCGCCGCGATGCTCGCCCTTTGCCTCGCGGCCTGTGCGTCCTCCGACAACCGGTCGGTCGACCCGAACTCCACCCCGATGCTGGCCGCCCCGAAGGAGATGTCCGCGGCTGAGCTAGAGAGCCAGCCCGCGGCGCCCGACCCACCCGCGAGCGATCCCTCCTCGGTGGCCGACGCGAACTCGTCGCCGGCGCCGGCTACTCCCTCAACAGAGGCCGAAGTCGTGGACACGGCAGGAGCGGCAAGCTCGTCCCCCGCGTCGCCGTCCTCCACCAGTCGCCCCAGCGACCAGACCGTGACCTGGCCCCAGGGGGTCGACGCGACCCCGGAGGACATCGCCAACTACGGGATCGGCAGCGTCGCGGGTCGCAAGATCCCGCTCTCGGATCTTGTCGCCAAGTGGATCTGGCGGGAGCCCGCCCGCGTGCGCGCCATTCTCGATGACATCGTGCTCTCTCGGATCATTGTGTTCGAAGCCGCCGCTATGCAGATCGAGTTGCCGGACGGCGCGATCAAGGCGTCCGTGGATGCTCGACTCAAGCGCCTCGACGCCGAGGCCAACGCGGCGGGCAGCCCGTCGTTGGAGGCCTATATCCAGGAGGCCCTCGGCATGGCGCCCGACGTCTTCATGAAGTATGCCCAGGAAGAGGCCGCCATCGATCTCTTGGCGCCGCGCTGCGTTAGGTCCTGGCTGCTCTCCAGCGACCATCGCGAGATCCGGGCGATCACCGTGAAGACGAAGGCGGAGGTGGACCAGGTGCAGGCGCGTCTTGCCCAGGGCGAGTCCTTTGCGAGTGTCGCGACCGAGCTGTCGATCGACCCCTCCAAGGAAGACGGGGGGCGGCTGCCGCCCGTGGTCCGCGGCAGCGACTTGGTGCTCACCCGCACGGCCTTCGCCGCCGAGGTGGGGGAGGTCTCCGGCCCGATCAAGGATCGGGACGGGCTGCTCTTCGTCCTGGTGGAAGCGGCCCCGACGCCCCTTGAGGGGCTCTGGCCGGACATCGGCGACGAGGTGGAGGCCAGCCTTGAGGCGAGGGACATCGAGGACCCGGAATTCTGGCAGTGGAAGGCCCAGATGCTCGGGCGCTACGACGTGAACATGGATCCGTTCCTAGACCTCGTGAAGTAGGCGGGAACGTTTCGAAGCTCCAGCTTGAACTCGGGGCCTCGGATCGCGAGGCTCAGGGCATGCCTGACGCGCTCCTGGGAGATGAAACGATGGACAAGGCCGATCAGTCGGACGAGCCCGAGAGGGTCGAGGACGAGGCGGCGGCGGAATCTTCTGACTCCGCCGACGATTCGGCCGCAGAGGAAGTCTCAGAGGAAGTCTCAGAGGAAGCTGAAGCATCGGCCGGCGAGGCTGACGAGCCAGCTGAAGACTCGGACGGTCAAGACTCGGACGCTGAAGCCGGCGGGGACTCTCCGGAGACGGACGAAGAAGTCGACCGCGGCGGCCCTGGGCCGGGCGCGGACCTGTCGGACGAGCAAATCACGGAGCGCGTCTACGCCCTCCTGTTCGCCTCCCCCGAGCCCCTGAGCGTCGGCAAGCTCGTGGGCCTCCTTGAGCGGCCACCGGCGGCACGGGTGCGCGCCGCGATCGAGGCGGTCGGCAAGGAGCTGGAGTCGAGCCCCCTCCCTTACCAGCTCAGGGGGATCAAGGGTGGCTATACGCTCATGACGGTTCCTGAGATGGGCGAGATCGTGGGGCGCCTCGCCAAGGGCGCTGCGGTCGAGAAGATCAGCCCCGCGGCCCTGGAGACCCTCGCCATCGTCGCGTACCGCCAGCCGGTCACGAAGGCCGAGGTAGAGGCCATCCGAGGCGTCCAGGCAGGCCCTATCCTCCGCTCCCTCGTGGACCGCGCTCTGGTGCGCGTCACGGGCCGCGCGGACGTCCCTGGCAGCCCTCTCCAGTACGGGACCACCAAGGACTTCCTGGACAGATTCGGGCTCCTCGGGCTGGGCGATCTGCCCCGGGACGCCGAGCTCGCCAAGGACTGAGAGCCGTCCTTGCCACTCCTCGAAGGTGGCCCGTAGACTGTTAGGCCGTTCCTCCCGTGAAGGGCGTGTCGCTAAACCGCGACGCGCCCTTCTCGTACGGACGGCATTTTTCCCACCGCGTCTCCTTCGCGGCAAGGTACCGACCTGTCCAGCCGCTCCTCTACCGCTCTCCTTCTGGGGGCCCCCCATGTCCGACAAGACCGAAAAGGCAAAGCCTGAAGTGCTCGACGAGCATGGCGACGAGCTGATCCACGTTCCCACAGGACAGAGCCGCCTGCGCTACCTCTTGACGATCGGCCTCGTCTTGTTCCTGGTGGTCATCTTCGTGGTCGCGGACCTCTTCCAGGGGACGATGACCGGTGGCGGTGGTGGGACCGACGAGGTCTACCTGACCTGGACCGACCCCGTGGACGGCACCGCCCACGAAGTGAACGAGTCCAAGTTCTTCGAGACGGCCCAGCTTCTCAGCACGATGACCTACTTCGGGGTCTACGCCCCCGACAGCATGATCTTCGGCGAGCCGGACCCCAAGCGTCGCAGCCGCCCCGAGCCCACGGAGCAGGATGTGGCGTCCTTCCTCGTCTTCGAGAAGATCGCGGAAGGCGCGGGGATCGCCGTGTCGGATGAAGAGCACAAAGACTTCCTGAAGTCGCGCTTCCAAGGCAACGACGGCTTCGAACAGGCCGCGGCCAACGCGCGCATGACGAAGCGCAACATCTCCGACCAGACTCGACGCATCGAGCGCGTGTCCAAGCTGCGCATGCTCATGCTCACGACCATGGGGCTGCCGGATCCGGATGCTGTCGTGAAGACGTGGCAGGAAAGCCGTCCCGAGTTCAAGTTCCAGGCGGTCTCCGTCAAGCGTGACGACTTCGTTGCGACGGCGGAAGCAGAGGCTCCCGAGGACGAAGCTCTCACCGAGTGGTTCCACGGCCTGCAGGATTTCGAGCAGCGCAAGCTCTACACCGAAGAGCGCGTCCAGGGCACGGTGGCTTACCTGCTCCTCGACGGCAACTTCGACTCAACGGCCCTGACCGCGGCGTACCCCGCCCTCGAAGGCACCGACGTCGACCAGCAGGCACAGAGCTACTTCAGCCAGTTCCGCACGACGCGCTTCAAGGCGCCCGAGGAGCCGACGCCGGAGGAGGGTGAGGACGCTGCCGAACCCCAGGAAAAGCCTGCGAAGCTCTTCTACGACTTCGAAGAGGTGGAGGAGCAGGTTCGCGCCGAGGCGCCGATCCATGCCGCCCTGACGGACTTCGTGACCGACCTCCAGGACCGAGCCGCCGCTGGCGAGACCGTCGACCTCAAGACGGAAGCCGAGGCCTTCGGGCTGACGATCGTCGAAGGCGACGAAGCCGGCTGGACCCGTGAAGAGCTGACGTCGGTCGAGGTTTGGGGCGGCCCCCAGATCGCGAGCCAGCTGATCTTTGCCGCCGAAGGCTCCGTCCTTCCCCGCGTGACGGCCACCGCCGACGGCTTCGTTCTCGCCCAGAGCGTGAAGAAGATCGAGCGCGCCGAGCCGCCGTTCGCCGACATCCGTGATGACGTGGCTAAGATGTGGGCTGAGGAGCGTGCGACCGAGCTCGCCGTGGAGTCCCTCGACTACCTGCGCGCGACGGTCGCCACGAAGCCCGAAGACGTGGAGTCCGCCGATTGGATGCCCGAGATCGCTTGGGACACCCTCAAGGCAGCCGCCAACGAGGCCAGCTACCCGCTGTACGAGCGCCCATGGCTTGAGCGGTCCGCGCTCCCCGAGGGCCAAACCTTCGCGACTGCGTCGCCGACGGACCGTCACCTCATGTTGACGCCCAGCGTGTACGACATGGAGCCCGGTACGGTGGCTCCCGCCGCCAAGAGCTCCGACGGAACCACCGCGTTCCTGATTCGATACGACGGAACGCGCGTCAAGGACGAGTCCGAGATCGATGCGGGCACCGTGTTCCAGCTTCGCGGCCAAGCGACCCAAGAGGCCCAGCGTGCTTTCGGCGCCAAGGTCTTCCTTGGCGACG
>CALHGQ010000688.1 GCA_938030175.1 uncultured bacterium
CTCTACCAATCCGAATGCTCAAGTCACTTATGAAACAAACAGTTACCCTATACTGATCTCCGGGTCGAAGTCAGAGGTAACGCGGGTTTGTGTGTGGATTCGTAGTTTACCGGAGTCGATATTCCAGAGATAGGAACTCCCCAATGGCTTCGAGACGCAGAAGAAACAAGTTCGATGCCCTCGACGGGGAGGACAGGACCGAGCGCCCCCAGGGTGGCAAGAGCGGCGGGGGCTCGCTCCCCGAGATCGATCTCCACGGATGCACCCTCGAGGCCGCGGTGAGGCGTCTCTCGGGCGGATTGGCGCGACTGCGAGCCGCCGGTCGACCGGCGGCTCTGGTGATCACCGGCAAGGGCTACGGGAGCCCTGGCGGTCGCTCCGTCCTTGGCCCCGGCATCGAGCGCTGGCTCAAGAGCGAGGAGGCCCGCTCCCTCGGGGTGGCGGGGCACCGGAAAGCCAAGGGCGGCGGGGCGATCGAGGTCTCGATCAAGCGGAGCCGTTAGCCGCTAACCGGGGAGCCAGCGGGTGCCGGGCCGGGTCGCGGGCCGGGTCGCGGTCTGGCGACTCATTTGGAGAGGTCCCGTGGGCCTGCGCCAGAGTGACGCCCCAATCCTCGACACGCCGGTGGGGCCGCGGTGAGAATGCGCCCCATGCTGCGCCCCCCCACGACCCTCCTCCCCTCGTCCATCCTGGCCCTAGGCCTCGTGTCCCTCGCCCTTGCCGGCTGCGCGTCCGAGCCCAAGGTGGTCCTCGACGCGGCTCCCTCCGACATGTACGCCGCCATGTCCACCGACATGGATCGCCGCGGCGGTTCCGCTGGCGTCTTTGGGAAGACTGCGGAGCGCCAGGGTGAGCGCTTCGCCGAGATGGCCAGGCGAGCGCTAGAGGATGAACTCGTGACGGCCGAGGACCACTTCTACGCCGGGGCCATCCTCGTCCGATCGAGCGAGATGGATCACCTCTTGCTCGCAGAGTCGATCGGACGCAAGGCCGTGATCCTAGGCGACAAGCGCGGAGCACCGGTGGCCGCCGAGGCCGTCGACCGCCAAGCCTTGATCGAGGGCACGGCACAGACCTACGGCACCCAGTACACCTACAGCTACCTGACGGGCAACTGGCAGCTCTACCTCGTGGACCCGAAGACCACCGACGCCGATCGAAGCGCGGTCGGCTTGCCACCGCTGGCCTGGTTCGAAGATCGAATCCGCCAGCTCAACGACTCGGAGCGGTCGGACGAGCTAAGGCGCGACCTGAATCTACCGCCGACTCGCTAGGAGCCTGTCGCGCACGGCTGAATCCGCGTAGCACGCGCCCAATTGTGGTGGGCTCTGTTGCCCCAAGACCCCGGTGAGTACCTGGGGCCTCCTCGCCCACGGGCGAGGACGTCAAGGCTCGACACGCTCGCGGCGGTCGGGCTCCTGCGGACGGGACACACCGACTGGTCCCACCGAAGTGGCCCCACCGAAATGGGAGGGGCCGATCCGCTACTTGAGCCTCGTCGCCGCGATCGAGTCGCCGTCCATCGGAGCCTTCTTGGCGACCGGCGGATACATGATCTTGAGCGCGGCGGGGCGAACACCAGCCGGGGTCACAGGGATCCCGATGGGGCCGGCGTAACCGATGGACTTCCGGGAGGAGCGCGGCTCTAGCACCAGCAGAATGTCCTCCGCTGGCAAGGGGCAGCTCCAGACGAAGGTTCCGTCCTTCTGAATCTGGATGGCCTGCCCCAGGGAAGCGCGCGGGTCCTTCGAGCCCGCCTTGGCACCGCGGTTCTTCTGGGTCAGGCGCAGGCCGCGGTAGTACGCGCGTCGCAGCTGAGCCTCGGTGAGCTCCGGCTGGCCTTCGTTGATCCGACCCAGGGACCGTTTGAACTCGGCCAAGGCCTCGGGCTGGACGTTGATTCGTCCGGCGAGACGGTAGATGCGACGGATGTCGACCACCACGTCCTTGAGGGACACGCGCCTCTGGCCATCGAAGGTCTGCACGCGGACCGGGGTCGGGCGCTTGAGCAGCGTCGTCCCGTAGCGGCCTTTGCGGTTGACCACAAGGTCGCTGGCCACTCGCACGATGACCGTGCCGACCGGGACATCCTCGAGGATGTACTGGCCGTTGTCGCTGGTCTGGGTCGCCTCAAGGATGCGGCCTTCCGGCGACTCGACGGTGACGCTGAGTGCTGGGACGGTTTCGCCCCACTTGGAAATCACGCGCCCTCGGAGCTCGACGTGCCCGGGCTTGCCGGCGGGGCGCCGCACGGGCGCCTGGACCCGCAGGGTCGGCTCCGTTCGGGCGGGTGCGGTCTTGGGCTCGATCGGCTTGGCGAGAACAACCGCCTTCGGCTCGACGGCCACGACCTTCGATGCCTTCTCTTGAACGGTGAACGAGGCCTCAGCCGCGCGCGGGTTCACGGCCGGCTTCGGCGCAGGCTTGTAGGTTGGCTGAACGACACGCTTGAGGGTCGCTTCGCTCGGGGTTCCCATCGCGACCCGGGACGGCTTCGCAGCCGCGGGCGCAGGACGCGGAGCCTCGGGCTGGGTCGCCATCGACTGGCGCTCGGGCGCCTTCTTGCTGAAGTCCACGGCATCGAGCAACAGGGCCGAACCGGGCTTCGCGAAGACCTCCATCGTGCGGGTCAGCTCCTCGGGACGACCCTTGCCCGGGAGGAGCATCTGCAGCTCGTAGGGGCCGGGCACGAGACCGAAGAAGAAGAAGCCCTCGTCGTTGGTCTCGGCGACCATGCGATGCTCTTCGAACCCGGGGACGCGCGAGATCGCGCGAACGAGCACGCCCTTCACGGGTGCGCCCGTCTTCCCGAGGATCGTGCCTTGGATGCCCGACGAGAGCGGAAGGACCACCTCTGCAGGCACCGTACGGTCCCCTGCTTCGACGTTGACGCAAACGGATCCATAGCCCGCGGGCTGCGTGTCGACGCGGCACTCTTGGATTCCGATTGGGCTGGAGATGCCCAGCGGCACGGACTTGGAGGCCACCTCAAGGCGGTAGCGACCGGAGCTCGAGACCTCAGCATTGGCCGTTCCGTCTTCGCCCGTTTGGACTTCCTTCACGGCACGGCCCGTCGACGTCTTGACCAAGGCCATCTTGACCTTGGGAACGGCGCGGCCGGTGGAGTCGACGACCCGAACGCGAATGACGGACTGGGGAGCTGTCTCTGCGGGAGTGGTGTTGGCTGCGCCCGAGCGGGCCGGCTGACCGGCTGCGGCGACGGCGGGCGATTCTGGAGCGGTGCTCTCGGGTGCAGCGCCCTTGGGTGCGGCGCCCTCTGACCCTGCGCTGCTCGGCAGCGTCACCTCGGCCCCTTGGGTCAAGGTGTTGTTCGCGCCCGCCGCTGCGGCTGCGGCCGCTGCACTGAGGGACTCGGTGGTCTCCTCGCCGACCTTCGACTGGACGACGTCGCGGACTCCCATGGCGGTGTCCGACACGGCGCTGGGCGAGTCTACCTCTTGCAGCTCGACAACTCGCTCGCGGGCGGGCTTGCGCGACGGGAGCGTGATGACCTGAACGTCCGATGCTTCGTCAGCGCTGGAGCCTTCCAAGGCGGCACCCGTTCCAAAGCGCTCGGCGACGAGGCGATCGCGCTCGGCGTTCTCCTCGGCGTTGGGCTGGCGCACGATGGGTGCGACGCGACGGCGCGTCGGTGCCTTCGGGCCAGCTTCAAGGGAGCTAGCCGCTGCGCCTACCTGCTCGGTCGCACGGCGCTGGCTGGGTTGCTGTGTCGCCTCGGATGCCGTGCCCTGGGTCGAACCGCTGCTGCGCCTCGTGAGCTCGGAGGGGAATTCTGACGGGAACGCTCCCGCGTTACCGGAGGCTGTGCCATATCCCATCTCGGCCGAATCCATGGGCCCGTTGTCCCCTGTGCTCTGGTCCGCATCCAGCATGGCCACGTCCTGACCACCTGCCCCTGAGACGAGCTCGGTCGTCGGGTCGGCGCTCGTCTGGCGGTCGTTCGCCGCGAAGTTCGCGACGTACGCGGCCGCAGCAAGCGTGAAGAGAATTAGAATCGTGACGAAGCGCATCGTGCAGTGGGCGCGAGAGTGGCGAAGTGAGGGCGAAAGGGGACGCTGAGCCAAAGCCTATCGCACCTCCAGTCCGGGGGCTGGACTCTCGGGGATTGCTCAGCCCCTAGCCCTACAGCATCGTCAGATAGCCTCGTTTTGAGCGAGGCCAACCCCCCTATGATGCGCGGGCTCGATCACATCGGGATCGAATGCGCAAAATGAGCCACACCGGCCCCCCACCCCAAGACCTAGCCCAGGACCGGGCGACCCC
>CALHGQ010000689.1 GCA_938030175.1 uncultured bacterium
ATGAGCGCGAGGAACGGAACGACAATGCCTCTGGGACTCATGGGTTAGAACTGGAAGTAGAGGAAGGGGTTCTCGGCTTGGCTGAACATCATCAGGACCGCCAACAGGAAGGAGCCGTAAAGGCAGAGGACAACGGTAGAAGACTCCAACGCACGCTCCACGAGCCTCCCGGTCTCGATCCCGCGCCAGACAATCAGGGCAGACACAGCCATGACCAGGAGGTAGAACGGCTGGTACACACGGCTGGCGAGCACGCTGGTGGCCGTTCCCCCATCGCTCCCTCCGAACATCGCCGCGACGTAAGCGGCGGCCCCGGACAGGTCCTCCGCGCGGAAGAACACCCACGCGAGCAGCACAGCCACGAACGTGAAGAGGACGCGGACCGGACGAGGAAACCGATACCAGAAGGAGCGTTTGCCGAACGCTCGCTCTGAGGCGAGCAGGGCTCCGTGGATCGCTCCCCAGATCACAAACGTCCATGCGGCTCCATGCCACAATCCCCCCAATAGCATGGTCAGGGCGAGGTTGCGATAGGTCTTCGCGCGGCTCCCGCGGTTGCCCCCGAGCGGAATGTAGAGGTAGTCGCGCAACCAGCTCGAAAGCGAGATGTGCCAGCGACGCCAAAACTCGGTGATGCTCTCCGAGCGGTACGGGGACCGGAAGTTCACGGGTAGCTGCAGCCCGAACATCTGACCGAGGCCGATCGCCATGTCGGAGTAGCCAGAAAAGTCGAAGTAGATCTGGAAGGAGTAAGCGACCGCGCCGAGCCAAGCGATCTGGGCCCCGGGCGACCCGGCGGCGAAACAGATGTCGGCGAGCTCCCCCACGGAGTTGGCCAGGATCACCTTCTTGGCGAACCCAATCATGAAGTGAAGCACGCCCAGGTGAAACAGCTCGCCGCGTTGCGGCCGCTCGTTCAGCTGCGACGCGATCTCCTTGTAGCGAACGATGGGCCCCGCCACGAGCTGTGGGAACATCGACACGTAGCACGCGAAGTCAGTGAAGCTCCGCGCGCGCTCGGCCTGACCCCGATAGAGGTCGACCGAGTAGGACATGGATTGGAACGAGTAGAACGAGATCCCGACGGGCAGAACGATGGTCAAAAGGGCCGTGGGGTTCTGCCCAAGCACCCCCAGCAGCACGTTGAGGTTCTCCTGTACGAACACGAAGTACTTGAAGAACGCGAGCAGGCCAAGGTTGCTGACGATGGACGCTGCGACTCCCATCCGGCGGCGGCGCTCCGAGGCGCCCGGCGCGGTGATCTGCACTCCGCACACCCAGTCAAGGGCCGTGGAGAAGAGCATGAGGCCCACGAACCAGGGGCTCCACCATCCGTAGAAGACGTAGCTCGCCAAGCACAGGAACAGATTCCGCCTCCGAGGTGGCAGCAGGTAGTACACCGCCAGCACAAGGGGCAAGAAGTAGAAGAGGAAGATCTGCGAGCTGAAGACCATCCGAGGGGAGAGGGCAGTTCCTTGGTTGGGGGATGGGCTGGGTCGGTACCGGCTTCACTCGCGCGTCAACGTCCACCGATCGACATCTCTCTTTGGAGCCAAGCGATCCGCTGCCGCTTCGTGTGCCGCCAGATCATACAGGGACGGGAGCCCCCCACAAACCGTCGCCTGCACCCGAGGAGTGGCTCACGCCGCAACAGCTGAGGGCCATCCCCCACCCTCGTTCAATTTCGCCGCGAGGGACCGACGAACTCGACACGGGCGACAATAGAATCGGGCGGATGATCACACGCTCTCGCTCACTCGGGGCACTCCTCCTGGTTCTCACGGTTGCTTGTGGAGAGCCAGAGCCCTCTGCACCCTCCTCTCCGAGTGGTGTCGCAACAACGGCCCAGTCTGCGGCCCAGTCTGCGGCCCAGGAGGCAGATCAGCAGTGGACCCGCTCCGACCGTCAGGTGGGCAGCTCGGTCGAAGAGCTTGAGCAGTCCGTGGCACGCATGGTTGCGTCGGGACTGCATCCCCAGCTCGTGGCAGCCGCCAAGTCCGTCGAGACCCTGCGGAAGCAGAAGTGGGTCAAGCTCGACGACTGGGCGGTGCGAGCCTCAGAGGTGAAGTACTTCCGCACCTGGAGCAAGCCGGATCCCCGCAACGGCGGTGTGATGCCCGCGGAGAACTTCGAAGATCCCGAGCACGCCATCCACGTGATCGAGTCGATTGCCAAGGACCTTTGGGCCCATGAGATCGACTTCCTCATCGTTCCGATTCCGAACCGGAGCCAGGTCTACCCCGATCGCTACGAAGGGATCGACGCGGTCCCAGACGACTTTGCGGGCATCGACCTTGGCTACGCGAAGTTCGTCCTAGAGCTGGCTCGTCGAGGTGTCTCCGTCGTCGATCTGCTGCCGCGTTTCGCCCGCCAGCGTCACGACCGGTCGGGCGCGGACGACGAGTTCCTGTTCCACGACTTCGACGCCCACTGGACCCCGCGAGGGATGGAGATCGCGGCCGAGGCCATCGCCGAGGCCATCGCTGAACTTTCCTGGTTCGATGAAGTCGCCCCTGACAAGAGCGTCGACCACAGCGTCAAGCTTGAACAGGCCATCCACGACTTCCCGGACGACAAGGAGCTGAGCGGTATACGCGAATCGGTGCCACTCTGGTTCCGAGGCGTCCTCGACGCCGCCGGGGACCCCGTCCCTGCACGCTCCCAGGACAGCCCCATCGTCTTGCTCGGGGACAGCTTCACGAACAACTTCCGAGAGCACGCCAGCGACGTCACCAGCCACATCTACGCGCGCATCGGTGTGCCGCTCGACGTCATTGCGATCAAGGAAGGAGCGACGCGCATCGCATGGAAGACCCTCGCCCGCCGCCCATCGGGTATGAAGGGCAAGCGCCTTGTGATTTGGCTCATGCCATCCAAGGTGTTCTCGAACCCCATCCTCGAGAACGTGGGGCTGTTTGATGAGTAGGTCGCCATGGGCAGCCCGGGGCATGTGGCTGGCGGCGGCGGCCGCCGCCTGGCTCTCCGCCTGCGGCGGCGACGAACAGGGCCCGCAAGCCGAACCCGCCCCCGTGCCATTCCGCCGGGTCCTCAGCGAGCGCGCGGCGGAACCGCCCGACCGAGCACTGGAGGTTCTGCACACGCTGCGAGCCACGGATGAATCGGCCGAGACTTCGCCTTGGGTCGGCACCGCCGAAGGGGGCGTCGGCACCACCGAGATTGCGACCCCCAAGGGTACTCGCGTCCCCGCCACGACCCTCCTCGGGCGCGATCACCTGAAGTACGTTCGCGGAGACATCCCCGCTGCCGCGAGCGGCTTCAACCACATCTCCATCGAGGTCGCCGTTTCACCGGCACCCGCCGTCCCTGGCACCAAACCCGAGGAAGCGCGGATCTACCTCTACCGGGAGGGCGAGAAGCTCATGGGCGCGCTGAAGGCCCCGCTTCAGCGCCATGGCGATATGCAGGTCGCGACGTTCTCCTCACCGCTCCTGCGCGGAGCGACCCACGTGCCTGACGGCTTCGCCGTGGCTTTCCTCGGCAACGTCGAGTCAGCCGCCGTGGCGAGCGTCACCTTCGCGCGCGCCGACGACTCGATTTTCGCTCCCCCCTTCAGCGTCCAGGCGGCGAAAGATCTCCCCCTAGTGCGCATTGGTACCGAGAGCCGAAGAAGCTTCGGATTGACTCCCCATCAACCGTTCAAGACTTCCTTCGTACTCCATGAGGGGGAAGAGTTCCGTGCCTACGCTGGGCTCTCGCCCACGGCGTTGCGACCCGGAGAACAGGCCAGGATCACGCTCAACGCCCGAGGGGCGACGGGCACCTCCGCTACGGTGCTCACCACTGTGACCGCAGAGGAGTGGAATGAAGTCGTCATCGACACGCCCCTCCTCGGCCAAGGTCCCGTTGACCTCTCGGTCACGATCGAATCGAGCGTCGGCGACGGAATGGTCGTCGGCGTCTTGGGCGAACCGTCTGTGCGGCGCGTCTCCGCAACCAGGGAATCTGAATCCGCGCCGCCGACGGTCGTCCTCGTGACCTCCGACACCCACCGGGCCGACCACATCGGTGTGGGCAACGACGATGGCCTGGTGTCCACCCCCCACATCGACGCCCTCGCCGCCCGTGGAGTCCACTTCCTCGACTGTGTCGCACCCACCAACGTGACGGCGCCCTCCCACGTGTCGCTCATGACGGGCATGCACGTGCGCGACACCGGAGTCCTCACCAACCGCGACGTATTGAGCGCGGATGCCGTCACGTTGGCCTCCCGGTTCCAAGCCGCTGGCTACGAGACGCTGGCGGCCACGAGCGTGTTTCACCTGTCCCAGTCGAAGAGCGGCATTGGGCACGGCTTCGACCGCATCGACGCGCCCTCTGCGGGAGCGCGCTCAGGCGAAGAAACGATCGAGATCGCGGCGGACTGGATCCGCAAGGCCGGAGACGCGCCGCTCTTCTGCTGGGTCCACGTCTACGACGCCCACACTCC
>CALHGQ010000690.1 GCA_938030175.1 uncultured bacterium
CAGGGCCAGACCCAGTGGGCCGCGCCGAGGCCCGGCGCCCGCGACGGCTGGGTCCTGCCCAACGGGAACGTGATCATCGCGTGGTCGAACGAGGTACTGGAGTTCCGCTACCGCAGTCACGATGTGATCTGGCGCTATGGGCTTCAGGAACCCAACCGAGAGGTCGGGACGGTCCAGCGCCTTCCGGACGGGCTCACGCTTGTGACGGAGCTCGGGACCGAACCGCGGATCATCGAGGTTGACAGCGCTGGCGCGATCGTCACAAGCGTCAACCTCTCGCCCGAGACGGACAACGCTCACATGCAGACGCGAATGGCGCGCAAGCAGAATGACGGCACGTACCTCGTCCCCCATCTGTTGGCCTTCGCGGTGAAGCGCTACTCCGAGAACGGCGAGGTCATCTCAACGATCGCAACGGACCTGGAGGAGCTTGGCGGCCGCGACGGCGAGAACTGGCCCTTCACCTCCATTCAACTCCCGGGCGGCAACGTGCTCGTGGGCCTGACCCACGGCAACAAGGTCGTCGAGTTCACCCCGGAAGGAGAGGTGGCCTGGGTGCTACGCAACGTGGAGGTGGGCGGCATCATGAACGATGCCTGCGGAGTTCAGCGGCTCCCCGGCGGCAACACCGTCGTCGCGAACTACAACGCCCAGACCGGTCCCAAGCTGTTCGAAGTCGACCGGGACAAGAACATCGTCTGGTCGTACAAGGGGCCGCACCGGGTCCACCACTTTCAGATTCTCACGACGAACGGCCAGCCCCTTCCCGGACCGCTTCTTCGTTAGCCTCCGCCCCGCGTTGGTCCCCCTGCGCTGCCCGCGCTCTCCCCATGTCCTCCATCCTCTTCGTTTGCCTCGGCAATATCTGTCGCTCCCCGGCTGCCGAAGCCGCCGTGCGTCAACGGCGACCTGACTGGGATCTGGACTCAGCCGGCACGGGATCCTGGCACGTCGGCAAGGCGCCGTACGGGCCCATGCAGGACGCGGCCAACGCTCGAGGCCTGGACCTCTCGAAGCTCCGCGCACGCCAGTTTGCGCCAGAGGACTTCGCACGCTTTGAAGTCATCGTGGCCATGGACGAACAAAACGCGGAGGACATCGAAGCCCTGCGCCCGGACGGGGTCCACACGCCCGTCGTCCTATTCACCGACCACATCGGTGAAGACGGCATGCCGGTGCCAGACCCCTACTACACCCGCGATTTCGACGGCTGCCTCGACCTCATCGAAGCCTGCGCTGACGGACTCGTGGCGGGGCTCGCCCGCGATTGAGCGCCACGAACTAGCCAGCACCCCATAGCGAGGCCCGCCCACTCTCGATGAGTGGGCGGGCCTCGTCTCGATCGTCAGGGTGGCGTTCCACCCGGTCGGATCACTGCCAGAGAATCGTCTTGGCGTTCGAGAAGTTCGAGACAACCATTCCGGCCACGACGTCGCGGTGCCAGAGCTGGAAGTTCGTCCGAATGCCCGTCATCGCTGCATACGGACCGATCGCCGTCGGGATAGCGGCCAGGCTCCACTCGCCGAGGGTGGTGCTCAACGTGATCTGCCCCGCGACACCAGAGTTCTTCACTTGGCCTGGCGCCACGAAGCGACCCAGCGTTCCCCCAAGGCAGAGGTTGCCCTCGCTGCCTGCCGGGTTCGCGACGAAGCCTTGGTCCTGGGACGTAATGAAGAAGCCGAAGGAAAGCGGCGGAATCGACGCGATCAGCTCGAAGTTGTCATCCGCAGCCACGGGGCTTCCCGCCGTCGACAGGGTCGAGTTGACCCCCGTCGAGTTCGGGTTGGAAAGGCAATAGACGTTGCCAGGACCGGTATCCGTGCAGGCCTCCAGGTCAGCCTGGATCTCCATGTGGAACGACGCGTAGGGATCCGCAGCCGGCCCTTGGCACCCGTTGTTGTTGAGGTACCCGAAGAAGAAGTAGCAGCCCGTGTTGGCCGGATTGTTCGAATCTTCTGCCCACCAGAAGTCCTGGGTGCCGAGGCCGGTACCGCCCGACACGCAGAGCGAAGGCGGCCCGAAGAACGTGTCCGTTCCGTCCGTGACGTCCGCACCGCTGACCCAGGTAGGGTCGGTGTTCTGGGGGTCGCCGCGGATCAGGAAGCCCGCGAGGACGTTCGGATCAGCGCCGTTGTACGTGTAGCTCCACCCGAAGCTATCCAGGTCGAGGTTGGCGTCGTAACCATCGCCACCGTCGCCCCCGAGGCAGAACTCAGCTCCGCCCGTGAGGTCGAGGGACACGAACCAGCAGCCGCCCGCGGGAAGACCGGACGTACTGAAGCTCGCATCCGGCGCGCCGTTGAAGCTGCATGGTGAGTACTGCGTGAAGAAGCTGATGTCCCAGCCGCTGTCACCGGCAGGGCCGAAGTCGCAGTACGCGATCTCGAAGCAGTTGACGTTGTACTCGTCACGCCCCCCTGGGTTCTGGGTGTTCGTCGAGCTGGGGATCTGCCCCTCATCGAAGTTCTCGGCCCCCGGTAAGGTTCCACCCGCACCGCCAGTCGTTGAGTAGTACCCGGACCAGGCCCGGTTCGTGTAGATGACGTCAGGACCGAAGTTCGCCTGGGCGCCTCCGGTGCGCGTCCAAGTTCCGGTGGCGACGTGGTAGATGCCAGCGTGCTTGGTGACTCCCGGCGCCTTCTGGGCGTGGGTAGCCGCCGGTGTGGTCTGGCCGCTTGCGAGAACCGTCAAAGTCATTGCGCTAGCGGCAAAGAAGCAGGGTCGTAGCATGTTGCTATTTTGGTGAATGGGAAGAGAGACTAGAAACAGGTCTATGAGCAACCGGTGATCGTGGGAGACCAGCCGGAGTCTGGGGACAAGAGCTGCTGCGGGAAGCTGATGGCATTACCTCCGGCATGCATCCAGGTAACCGCGCGCTTACACGATCTAGCGCAACTCGATGTCGCGATCGTTCTTGAGCGACTCGCCGGGAGTGCTGCGCCCACGGGCGATCTCATTCTGAAGCAGCGCGCGCAACGCGGCCACGCGCTCCGGCATCTCGGCCGCGAGGTTGGTGGTTTCGCCAGGATCTCGGCCCAGGTGAAAGAGCTGCACCGGTGGAAGGTCCTGCTTCTTGGCGGCCTTCTCGGTGGGCGCCGACCAGCCACCGCTTCCAGCGCAGAGGCAGAGCTTCCACGGACCCTCGCGGATCGCGAACGATCCACCGATCGAGTGGCTGACGAGCGTCGTTCGCCCTGAACTCGCCTTCCCGTTGAACACGGGAACCAGGCTACGACCGTCTTCTCCGCCGATGCTAGCCCTCTCCTGGCCGCTCAACTCCTCCAGCGTCGCGTAGACGTCGGTCAAACACGCAAGCGCGTTCGTCGTTTGCCCAGGCTCGATGGCCGCCGGCCAGCGCGCGATGAGCGGAACACGGTGGCCCCCCTCGTAAATGTCCGCCTTGTGCCCGCGGAAGATTCCACTCGGATCGTGCCCGTGCTCCCCCAGCGCGGGGAAGTTCCCCTCGGGCGAGCACCCATTGTCGCTCGTGAAGACGACCAGCGTCTCGTCCGCGATCCCCGCCTCCTCCACGGCGTCGAGCAGCTCCCCCATGTGGTGATCCATCTGCATGACAAAGTCCGCGTACGGGTTCATTCCGCTGGCTCCCTTGAAGGGCGGTACCGGAACGATCGGCGTGTGGGGAGCGGGCAGCGCCAGGTACAAAAAGAACGGCGCTTCGGCCTCCGCACGCGCCTTGACGTGGGCGATCGACTTCCCGAATAAGTGGGGCAGGACCTCGTCGATGTGAAAGTCCGATCCCATCGGCCCCTTCCGGTACCAGCCGTACCGGTCGTCCTTGCGCTTCACTTCCTCGACCCGGTCGGGGACCGCCGTCACCTTGCCCGTGTCGACCCACACGTACGGCGACATGTCGAGGGAGCCGCAGTGTCCGTAGTACTGGTCGAAGCCGTTGATGTCCGGTCCGTTGAGCACCGGCTTCGTGAAGTCGATCTCGCCATCCACCTTGTGCCAGTCCCAGCCGAGGTGCCACTTGCCGATCATGGCCGTGTGATAACCAGCGCCGCGGAGCAAGTGCCCAAGGGTCGGACGGTCGGCCGGGATGAGGTGCTCGCTTGTCCCGCTCAGGACGCCCCGCGCGAGGCGGGAGCGCCAGTTGTATCGGCCAGTGAGCAGCCCGTAGCGCGTCGGCGTGCAAACCGAACTCGGGGTGTGCGCATCCAAGAAAGTGATCCCCTCGTCCGCCATCGCCTGGAGGCGCGGCGTCTTGATCTTGCCCTCGGGGTTCGTCGGTGAGAGGTCGCCGATCCCGAGATCGTCGGCCATCACGAGGATGACGTTGGGGCGCGTTGGCTCATCGGCAACCGTGCCAAAGAGCAGTCCGCAACAAGCGGCGAAGGAAGAGGCGAAGTTCATGGCTTCACCGTACAGCCGACTAGCAGCTTCCGCACCCGCCCGTGCCGCAGAGCTTCGCCTCGATCGCCTTGGAAGTCGGGGTTATCGATAGTCCCCCCAGCGCAGTACAGCGGAGCTCGCGCGCCATGTTCTCTGAGATTTCGCGGTGCGCATCGAGCACCTCATCGAGGGGGATCAGGTGCAGGTAGCCCGCAAGGGCCATGTTGGCGCTCGCCACTGCGTTGGACGCGCCCGCAATGTTCCGTCCGAGGCAGGGGGCCTCCACTCGGTTCGCCACCGGGTCACAGACAAGACCCAGCACGTTCTGAAACGCGTGACTCGCTGCGCCGAGGGCTTGGGCCGCGGTCCCGCCGGCCATTTCGACCAGAGCCGCCGCGGCCATCGCAGCGCCCGCGCCCGTTTCGGCCTGGCAGCCCCCGACCTCCGCAGCAAAGCTCGACCGCGTCGCCGTGAACACACCGATCAGGCCGCCCGCCAGCATGGCGCGCAACGTCGTCTCCTCTGTTTCATTCCGCGCCTCGGCGGCGGCAATGCAGGTGCCCGCAAACGTGCCGCAGGACCCCGCCGTCGGCGCGGCCACAAACACCCCCATCGAGCTCTTCACTTCCATGAGCGCCGTGACGTAGAGGATGGCGCGATTCAAGAGCCCGCCGTCGATCAACGCTCCGCGCTGGAGGAGTTCCTCGAATCGATGGCTCTGCCGCGGCAGGATTCGGTCGTCGTAGTCCGTGCCCGCTAGCCCCTCGGTGATTCCACCGCGCATGATCCCGAGGATCTTGCGCATCTTGCCAAGCACCGCGTCCGCATCGATGCCGCCCCGGGCGGTCTCGTACTCGAGCGCGTAGTCCGAGAGCTTCATCTGGGTCGGATCCGTGTCGCGGACCATTTCACCCGCGTGGAGGAAGGGCACGGTGAGGCCCCTGCGCGAAAGCACGGGCAGGACCGCATCCACGCGGCGCACGCGCGCGACCCCGGAGATAGCCGCGAGGGCAGAATCCGCCAGCGGCGTCTGCCCCTCCACCACGATCACCCTGGGTGCGGGAGCGCTGACCGCGTCGACGCTCGCATCGGACGCCTGGCACAAGGTGGTCATCGCGGCCTCCGCGTCCGCCCCTGACTCCAGATCGATGAGCGTGACCGCGTAGTCGCCGAACAGCGAAACGGAAGCCCCATCGATTTCCACCACCTCGATCATGCCGCCCCCGGTAGAGAGTGCCACGAGCCGAGTCGTGACCCCTCCGCGCTCCATGGTCAACCGGTACGTGTTCGGGTGCGGGTCGTGGAGGGTCTCAATGCGCATCTCCAACCCGATCCCAGCTTTGTCGAGAGCCGCCCGGGACTGGGGCAAGCGCTCATCGTCCGCGTCCCAACCAAGGAGACCGCTGAACAGCCCGATGTCCGATCCCTGGCTGTCGTGGGTCGTCGCCAGCGAGCCCTCGGTGTCGAACTGAATGAGGACCGAGTCGGGATCTCCGCCGCAAAGGTCGCGGGCGATCCTTCCGATTCGAACTGACGCGGCGGAGTGAGAGCTCGACGGGCCGCGCATCACGGGACCGACGACGTCGTTGAAAATACTCGGAGGGAGCTGAGCTGGCATGGGCACAGTCTACAGTCGATCGGGATGGACGCGCCCAGTCGCTAGGAGGCCAGGGCCTGTGCGGCTATGCTGGCACCCATGGAGGGAACGCGTCTTGCGCACTACGAAGTTCAGTCGAAGCTTGGCTCCGGCGGAATGGGAGAGGTGTGGCTGGCGAGGGACACCAAGCTGGAACGCGATGTCGCGCTCAAGTTTCTCCACGCTTCGCTTGGGCTCGACGAAGAGGCCGAAGAGCGGCTCCTGCGGGAGGCCCGTGCGGCCTCGGCCCTCGATCACCCTGGGATCCTCACGATCCACGCCATTGAGCGCGTCGACGGCCGCAGCTTCGTCGTGATGGAGCGCCTGCTCGGTGCGACCATAGACGAGGCCAGCCGAGGACAGGATGCCGCCCGCATCGCTCGGTGGATGGAGGAGATCGCCGACGCGCTGTCCGCGGCTCACTCGCGCGGGATCGTCCACCGGGACATCAAGCCGTCGAACCTATTCGTCGATGAGC
>CALHGQ010000691.1 GCA_938030175.1 uncultured bacterium
CCACGCTCGCCTCGCCAAGGTCAAGGGCCTCGACGCCCTCGTGGGGGAGTACGTCCCGGACGCGGAAGGCATGACGCTCGGCGAACGTGCGTCCATGATGGAGCTGGTCCTGGAGGGCCTCCACCAGAACTCGCTCCTCTCCCGTGAAGACGGGTCAGACAACACCCGGGTCTTCGGCGACATGCTGGCGCAGATGGCCAAGAGCCTCGGCCGCTAGACCCCATGCAGTTTTCCTACAGCGAGTACGACCCTTCGAAGGAGTCGCTGAAAGACCTTCTGAAGCGCATGAAGGATCTCTATCACGACCTGCTGCTGCAGGCGGATGGTGACCCCGATCAGGCCCTTGAGTGGCTCGACATGCTGGCCGCGCGGTACAACCTGTTTCCGAAGGGCTTCACGATCGAAGACCTGAAGAACGCGCTGAAGGAGGAGCGGCTCGTCACGGAGACGGCGTCGGGATTGCAAATGGCACCGGGGGGCGAGCGGGCGCTCCGGCAGGAGTCCCTCGATCGGATCTTCTCGGGGCTCAACAAGGACGTCGCCGGTGATCACCGGGTGTCGGCGGCGGGCGTCGGCCAGGAGCGTCTACCGGAGACACGGGCCTTTGAGTTCGGTGACCCGTCGGATCTTATCGACGCGACAGCCTCCGTGCGCAACGCTCTGCGTCGCGGCATCGACGGCGCTTCGTTCACGCTCTCGGAGGACGACCTAGAGGTCTTTGAAACAGAGCACCTGTCCAGCTGCGCCTCCGTTCTCCTGATCGATATCAGTCACTCGATGATCCTGTACGGCGAGGATCGGATCACGCCGGCCAAGCGGGTGGCGCTGGCGCTAACGGAGCTCATTCGGACGCGCTATCCAAAGGACGGTCTGCGGGTGATCACGTTCGGTGACGATGCGACTGAGGTTCCCCTCGATGATATTCACAAGATCAGCGTAGGGCCGTTCCACACCAACACGCGGGCCGCGCTCCAGATGGCCCGCGATCTTCTGCGGCGCGAGAAGCGTGCGAACAAGCAGATCCTTATGATCACGGACGGCAAGCCCAGCGCCCTCACAGAGCGCAACGGGGAGATCTACAAGAACCCGTTCGGTCTCGATCGCCGCGTGGTGGCGAAGACCATGGACGAGGCCACGATCTGCCGCCGCCACGGTATCCCCATCACGACGTTTATGCTGACGGACGACCCGATGCTCGTGCAGTTCATCGAGGAGTTCACGGAAGCCAACCGAGGCCGCGCGTACTTCGCGGGCCTCGATCGACTCGGCGCATCGCTGTTCGTCGACTACGTGAAGAACCGGCGCTCGTCCGTCCGGTAAGTCTCCGGGAGCTGTGCGCCCAAGCCGCCAATGCGGAGGCACGGCCATGGCTCCGCGGACTCTCGATTCAGCCCGCTAGGTCGCGATCACTTTGACGTTCTCGCCGATCCAGTCCAGGATGCCCTTGAGCTCGTCGAAGGACTCGTGCCGGGCGCGGACCCAGGCGTTGGCGTGATAGCCGGCTTCGACCCCTTGGGTGGGCGTTCCCGGCGGCGGAAAGTGGGAGTCGATGAGGTGCTCGCCGAAACGTCGCTGCATCTCGCCCTGGCCTTCGTAGCGAGCGATCGTTCCATCCTGGGTCGGGCGGAGCGCCACCATGCCGGCCGCGTAGCGGCGGGAGAGGTGCTGCTCCGGTTTCCCATGGACGATGAGGTGGGCCCACTCGCGGTAGATGTCGATCTCGTTGGCCTCGGCGTAGACGTCCCACATGCGCACGCCCGGCGGCCGGCAGCCGATCTCGCTGAACTTGAGTCCCTTTGGCCCGAAGAACCACTCCATGTGGGTGGCTGACGTTTCCACGCCGAGGACCTCTTGCACCCGCTGGCTCAGGGCTTTGACCTCGTCGTACGTATCCCCCTGGTCGACCTGGTTGGTGGCGATGATCTGCGGCGAGATCCAGCGCTCGCGCATGGCCTCTAGCACGTTGGGGTAGTAGTGCGAGACGAACTGGTGGACCACCTTGCCGTTCACCGTGAGCGTGTCGAGGAACCCTTCGTGTCCTTCCACGAACTCCTCGCAAGCAACGCCCCCGCCAGCCCCAAGGCCGCTGCCCGCAATGGCCGCCTCCATCGAATCCGCGTCGTCCGCGCGGAAGGTGCCAGCGGCACCGGCGCCGTCCCGTGGCTTCAGGATGACCGGGTATCCGACGCGCTCGGCAAAGGCGCGGGCCTCCGCCGGGTCGCTCGTGCCGAGGCTTTCGGCTGTCGCGACACCGGCCTCCCGGAGTGCGTCCTTCATCGCGGGCTTGTCGCGGCACAGCCACGCGGTGCGGGTGGACGTGCCCGGGATCGAGCACTGCTCGCGAACCCAGGCGCAGGGCATGATGTGCGCCTCAACGGTGGTCTCCAGGCGGTCCACCCAGCCCCGTGCCTGGATGCGCTTGACCGCCTCGAGGAGCGCCTCACCGTTCGTGACCGACGGGACCTGTTCGTACCCCGCAAGCCAGCTCTTCACCTCGGAGTCGAGGCCCGCGACCGGCGCTTCGCCGATGGCAGACACGGTCGCGCCGACCTCCCGTAGGGCGCGGACGAACTCGCGTTGGTTGCGGGGGAACGAGGGCTCAAGGAAGACGACGTGCATGGCTTAGAATTCGGCGAGCATCGCCGCGTAGAGGTCTTCGTACCGGAGCACCTGGGCGTGCCAGGAGAAGTCCTGGAGCATGCCCGCATGCTGAATCTGTCCCCATGCTTCCTGGTCCTGCCAGACGTCGAGGGCGTGGCGCAGGGTGTCATGGAGGGCTTCGGGCGTGAACTCGTAGAAGACGAAGCCGGTGCCTTCGCGCCGTTCGGGGTCCCACCGCTGGACGGTGTCCGCTAGCCCCCCGGTCGCACGCACCACGGGCACCGTGCCGTAGCGCAGGCTGTACATCTGGTTGAGTCCGCACGGCTCGTAGCGCGACGGCATCAGGAACATGTCGCTGCCCGCCTCGATGCGATGGGATAGCTCGTTCTTGTAGCCGAAGTAGACGCCGACGCGTTCCGGCAGCGAGTCACGCAGCCATTGGAAGTAGCGCTCGGAGGCCGGATCGCCGCTGCCCAGGACGATCAGCCGGATGTCGGCTGACTTGAGGAACACCGGGAGGATGTCGGGCAGGAGCTCGAAGCCCTTTTGCCCGGTCATGCGCGAGACGATGCCGATCACGGGGCCGCTGGGGTTCGGCGCGAGGTTCATCTCCTCGAGGAGGCGGTCGCGGCACTCGCGCTTGCCCTTCATGTCGGCGGGGCCGAACTGGGACGGGATGTGGGGGTCCACGTCGGGGCTCCATTCGGAGTAATCCACGCCGTTGACGATGCCGATGAGGTGGTCTTCGCGCTGGGCGAGGAGGCCCTCCAGCCCCATGCCGAACTCCTTGGTCTGGATCTCCCGGGCGTAGGTCTCCGACACGGTCGAGAGCCACGACGCGTGAATGATGCCCGTCTCCAGGAAGTTGACGATGCCGTCCTCCAGTCGCTCCTGGTGGAACTGGCCCCGTGCGTCCCCAAGGCCCATGGCCTGGATGGAGGAGGCCGGGAAGACGCCCTGGTAGCCGAGGTTGTGGATGGAGAGCAGCGTGCGGGTGCCCTGGAAGAGCTCATCCCACGCGTACTGCGTCTTCATCAGAAGCGGCAGGAGCCCCGTGTGCCAGTCGTTGATGTGGATGATGTCCGGGGCCCAGCTGGACATCTGGCAGGCCTCCAACACGCCGCGGGAAAACGCCGCCCAGCGAATCGGCTCGTCGTCGTCCTCGGTGTACAGCTCCTTGCGCGCATAGAGGTCGGGGATGTTCAGGAACTCCACCTGGAGCGGCCCCTCGTTCCCGCCCCCGCCGGGCGAGTGGGGAAGGGGGGTCGTCCTCGTCTCGGCGCGGTAGCTGCGCCCAGGAAACTCTAGGTCGAAGGGCGCGAGCCCGTCCTGGGTCGGCCAGCCACCGTCGTCGATGCGCTGGTAGTACGGCACGAAGAGGCGCACGTCGTGCCCCCGGGCCCAGAGGGCCTTGGCGAGGGCGGCCGCGACGTCCGCGAGGCCGCCGGTCTTGGCGAATGGGGCGCACTCCGAAGAGGCGATCGCAATACGGAGCGGAGATGGCATGGGGTCAGCTTAGCTTCTTTGCCGCTGGCCGACCGTCCGTGCGTGCTGTTATGACTGAGACCGGATAGACTCTGGGGTTATGCCAGCCTCTACGGTCTTCGTTGCTCCCTACGCGCTGCCGAGCACGTTGAGGTTCGTCAGCGCCGCGGCCCTCCTTCCGGACACCACCTTCGGGATCATCGCCCAGGAACACCGGGACTCCTTCCTCGCGCGGCTCGAGCCCCACGTGCGGGAGCGGGTCGTCGGCTTCGTGCAGATCGAGGACGCCCACCATCCCGATCAGCTCGAGACCGGCGTTCGCCAGATGGCCGGCGCCCTCGGGACCGGGCGAGTGGACGCCCTGATCGGCATCCTTGAGCCCCTGCAGGAAGCCCTCGCCATCGTGCGGGAGAGGCTTCGCATCCAGGGGATGGATTCCGACGAGGCGCGACGCTTCCGGGACAAGGCCCATATGAAGGACGTACTGCGCAGTCACGACCTGCCCTGCGCCCGTCATGCGCTCGCCACAGATACCGAGTCTGCGCTCGCTTTCGCCCGCGAGGTGATGCCCCTCGTGGCGAAACCCCCCGCGGGCGCCGGCGCCAAGGACACGTTCCGCGTCGAGCAGCTCACCGAGCTCGAATCGTGGATGTCACGGGTGCCGCCCAGCCCGGAGCGTCCGCTGCTCCTAGAGGAGTTCGTCCAGGGCACCGAGTATTCCTTCGACAGCGTCTCGGTCGGGGGTCGGCACGTCTTCCACTCCGTTTCGGAGTATGCGCCCACGCCGCTCCAGGTCATGGAGACGCCCTGGATCCAGTGGACGGTCTTACTGCCCCAGGACATCCACGGGGATGAGTACGCGGGCATCATGGATGCGGGGCCCAAGACCCTCGATGCCCTCGGCATGGTCAACGGCATGACGCACATGGAGTGGTTCCGCCGCCATGACGGATCGATCGCGATCTCCGAGGTCGCCGCGCGTCCCCCGGGTGCACAGTTCACGAGCCTGATTTCCTACGCCCACGACACGGATTTCTACGCCGTCTGGGCCGAGGCCTCGGTCTTCGGCCGCTTCAAGGCGCCCGAGCGCAAGTACTCCGCGGGTGCGGCCTACCTTCGCGGGCAGTCGCGCACGGGCGGCGGCGGCCGGGTCGCCCGGGTGACCGGACTCGAGGAGATCCGCGCGAAGCTCGGGGATCTCGTGATCGAGGCGCAGATCCCAGAGCCCGGCCAGCCCAAGTCCTCCAGCTACGAGGGCGAGGGGTACGTCATCCTGCGACACCCTGACACCGAAGTGGTTCGCCGCGGGCTGCAGTTCGTTGTCCAGACCCTGCGCGTCGAGCTCGACGAGTAGCGCACGACCTCCTTCGCCCTTCGCCGTTATCGATCTCCCCAGCCGCGTCCCCTCTGCCGCGGTCACCCCATGACTCTCAACGTCGTCCTCATCTCCCCCTCCTTCCCCGCGGACAACGGGCACTTCACGCGGGCGCTCCACGCGCTCCCGGGCGTGCGCGTCCTCGGGGTGGGGGATCAGTCGCCGGCCGCGATGGAGCCCGAAGTGCGGGCCGCCCTCGATGATCACCTCGTCGTTGGCGATCTTTGGAACGAAGAGTCCACCGTTCAGCAAACGCGGGATTGGCTCGGCAAGAAGGGCCTGCGTCCCCACCGGGTCGAGTGCCTTTGGGAGCCCGGCGTCGTGCTCGCTGCGCGCATGCGTGAGGCGTTCGATGTGCCTGGTCTTCGGGTGGAGGAGGCCCGGGCCTTCCGCGACAAGGAGATCATGAAGTCGGTGCTCGACTCGCACGGCGTGCGGACGCCCCATCACTACCGAGCGAGCACTACGGCGGACGTCCAGGAAGCCGCCTCGAAGGTGGGCTACCCGCTCATCGTGAAGCCCATCGATGGCGCTGGCTCCGCTGACACCTACGTGGTGCGCAGCCAAGAGGAACTCGAGCCGGTCCTGCAGGCCGTGAAGCACGTGCCCGAGGTCAGCGTCGAGGAATTTGTCGAGGGCGAGGAGTTCACGTATGACGCGATCCTCTCCGGAGGCCGCACGCTGTTCGAGAACGTGGCCTGGTATCGGCCCAAGCCCCTCGTTGCGCGGCAGAACCCGTGGATCAGCCCGCAAGCCGTCTGCCTTTCGGACATTCGCCAGAGCGAGATCGCACCGGGGGTCGAGCTAGGTCGGCGGGCGCTGAAGGCCCTCGGCCTCCAGACCGGCATGGCGCACATGGAGTGGTACCGCTCCGACAAGGACGGCGAGGCCATCTTCGGCGAAGTCGGCGCGCGGGCCCCCGGCGGGAGGCTCTCCCACGGGATGAACCTCTCCTGCGAGGGCGATGTGTTCAAGCTCTGGGCCGAGGCGATCACCTCCGGTGAGACGACGCAGTCCATGGAGAAGAAGTTCAACGCGGCCCTCGTATTCAAGCGCGCGACCGGCAACGGAAGCGTGATCACGCGCGTCGATGGCCTTGAGCGCATCCTCAGCGAGAACGGAGAGCACATCCCCGTCGTGGACCTCGTGCCCATCGGCGAAGCGCGCCGGGACTGGACCCAGGTCGTGACGGGCGACGGCTGGATGGTGGCGCGTCATATGGACCTCGGTAGCACGCTCGAGCTGGCCGATCAGTTGGCGCAGGATGTGCGCATTGTCTGCGATAGTTGAGCGAGTGATGGTGGAGTCAGAGAACGTGTCCGGCCGTACTGGCCCAGCGAGCGTAGGCCGAAAGATCGCGCTCCTCGGGCCGCAGCACGCGAAGCCCACTCTCCGCGGTGTCCTCGACGGCGCCGGGATGGAGGGACCGTTCGTGCTCGTGGCGGCGGGCTGGGAAGAGCGCGAGGCTGAGACCGGCGCGCTGGAGAGCCACCTTGGCACAGAGGTCCAAAACCTCGGCGCGTGGCCCGCGTGTGAGAGCGCGTTCGAGCGGGACGTCAAGCTCCGCGACCTCATGTTCAGCCGCTACGACAGAATGCGCGAGCTGAGTCGCATCTATCACGTTCGGCTGAGCGCCGAGCTGGCGGCCCTGCGGGACCTCCTTGGTCGAACGAAGCCGTCGGACCCCGATGACCTCGTTGGGCCTGCTCTGGTGCCCGCCTTCGAGGCGCTGCGCGAGCTCGACGCACATCATTGCGCGCGGGTGACGGAGCTGAACGACGAGACCTTCGCCGCGGCTGCCAAGAGCGAGGCGCTGAAAGCCGACACCGACCGTATGGGGGAGCTCCTCGCGGGCGCTGGGACGCTGCTCATCGCTGGAGGCCACGTCGGGATCCTCTACAACCGCATGCGGCTGTTCCAAGTCACGGAGTCCCTGAACCCGAGCGCGAGCATCGCCGGCTGGTCGGCGGGCGCGATGGTGCTTACCGACAGGATCGTCCTGTTTCACGACTCACCGCCCCGCGGCGCGGGGGATGCAGAGATTCACGGACCTGGCTTCGGCCTTGCCCACGGCATCACGGCGCTGCCCCACGCAAGTACGCGGCTGAAGCTCGAGGACGAGGCGCGCGTGGCGATCCTGAGTCGCCGCTTGGCGCCCTCCACCGTGGTGGCCCTCGATGACGGCCAGGCTGTGATCCAGGGGGCGAACGCGGACTCCACCCACTGGTCCCTTGGCGAAGGCGCGGGCTGGCTACGGACAGACGGCTCTACCTTCCGCGCGGAAGCGGCCACGGCCGTGGGGGCGAGTCAATGAGTCAGCTCGCTGAGCACGACGCCCTCGACGCGATCCAGCAGAAGATCGCAGCGGAGGGGCCCGCGGCCGTGGAGGCCGTTGAGTCTGGATTCCCCGTGGTGGACGGCAATCGCGCGCTCTTCGCCTTCGTGGGGCGTGCGGACGAAGTGCGACTGCACCATTGGATCTTTGGGCTGGAGTCCGCGCAGGAGTTCCACCGCGTCCACCCTGAGGTCTGGACCCTTGAGATCGAAGTCCAGGAGGCGGCCCGCGTTGAGTACAAGCTGGAAGTGGTAACGGCGGGTCAGCACCGACTGATGCGTGACCCGCTGAACGACCAGCTGGCTCGCGATCCCTTTGGCGCCAACTCCGTGGTGACTGGACCGGCGTACGTCGAGCCGTGGTGGGCGTTGGAGGACCGCGCCAAGCGGCAGGGGGAGGTTCTTGAGCGCCAGCTGAAGAGCGACATCTTCGGCGATGTGCGCCCGCTGTCGATCTACCTCCCGCCCCGCTACCGCGAGACGCGTCGGTATCCGCTGCTGATCTGCCACGACGGGCTCGACTACCTGGAGTTCGCAGGACTCAAGCGTGTGCTCGACAACCTTATCGACCTCCAGGAGATCCCGCCGATCATCGTGTGCTGCACGCAGTCGCCGAATCGGATCGAGGAGTACGCGGCGAATGAGCGCCATGCGAAGTTCATTGCGGACGAGCTTGTTCCGCTCATGGAGGATGAGTTTTCGCTGCTGGACGGCCCTTCGAACCGCGCACTCCTGGGGGCGAGTTTCGGCGCGGTGGCTTCATTGCACACGGCGCTGCAGTTCCCGGACCGCTTCGGGAAGCTGTTCCTGCAGTCCGGGAGCTTCGCCTTCACGGACATCGGCCCCCACGGTCGAGGCCCGGTCTTCGACGACGTGGTGCGCTTTGTGAACCGCTATCGCCGCAACCCGTCAAAGCCTGCGACCCGCGTGTTCCTCTCGTGCGGAACCTACGAGTCGCTGATTGTCTACAACCGATCGCTCTTGCCGCTACTGCAGCGCCAGGGCGTCGAAGCTGTGCTGGTGGAATCCCAGGACGGTCACAACTGGGAGAACTGGCGGGACCGTCTGCGAGACGGCCTCACCTGGCTCTTCCCCGGTCCCCTCTGGATGGTGTACGAATAGCCCATGGCCAAAATCACACGACGTATCGGCCTCTCCCTCGGCGCGGACCTTTGTTGGCCGCGCTGCTTCGAAGGCATCATGAAGCGCTGGGACCCGACGCTACGCGTTGGTGGCGACGAGATTCGCTTCGACGTAGAGCGCGTGCTCATCGAGCCTTTTGACCTGCGTGCACCGGTGCGCTACGACCTGGTCCTCGATCGCTTGACGCACTGGTACACCAACACGCGCGAGTGGATCAAGAAGGCGGTGCTGATGGACGACCTCTACGTCCTCAACAACCCGTGGTCGGTGCAGTCCATGGAGAAGCAGACGTCGTACTGCGCCATGATGCGCCTCGGTATGCCGATCCCGGACACGTGGCTGGTGCCGCCCAAGGAGTACGTGGACAGCCCCGATCTCCAGCCGACGCTGGAGCGCTACGCCAAGCTCTTCAGCCTCGATGAGCTGGGGGACAAGGTGGGCTACCCAATGTTCATGAAACCCTACGACGGCGGTGGCTGGGTGGGCGTCTCCAAGGTGGATAACGCCGCCGAGCTGACGGAGGCCTACGACGGGAGCGGCAAGTTCATCATGCACCTGCAGCAGGGCATCCTGCCGTTCGACCACTTCATCCGCTGCATCGGTATTGGGCCGGACGTGCGAGTCGTCGAGTATGACCCCAGCGCGCCGCTCCACGAGCGCTACACCAACGAGTTCAACCACCTGTCCGAGTCCGACACCAAGCGGCTCAAGCAGATCACGCTGACGATCAACGCATTCTTCGGGTGGGACTTCAACTCCTGCGAGAGCCTGCACCAGGACGGAGTCTGGCATCCGATCGACTTCGCGAACCCGTGCCCCGATTCCCAGGTGACGTCCTTGCATCGCCACTTCCCGTGGCTTGTCTTGGCCAATTTGCGCTGGGCGCTGTTCAACGCGGCGACGCTGCGTAAGAAGCCGCGCAACCTCAACTGGGCGCCGTACCTGGAGATTGCCGATGGGCCTGGGACGTTCGACGAGAAGCTGCCCCAGTACGCGGCGCTCGCGGAGAAGGCGTTCGACACGGCCGGCTTCGAAGAGTTTTGCGCCGAACACCTCGGTCCCCTGGAAGAGGTGGCTTGGGAGTACTTCGGGTCGAAGGATGCACGGGAGGCCGTGCGCGAGAAGGTCGTCGCTCTGTTCCCAGAGCACGAGGTGGAAGAGTTCACGGAGCGCTTCTGGAGTTCGATCCAGGATTGGCGCCTAGAGTCCGCGCAGGGAGCCCAGCGCTAACCCCTCAAGAAGCTATGAGTCGAATCGCTGAATCCTGGTACTCGGACCGCGTGGGCCGTGAGGTCAAAGTCGTCCGGTGGGGGGAAGTGGGCACACCGGTCGTGTTCTTCCCGACGGCCGCCGGAGACGCGGAGGAGTGCGAGCGCTTCCTGCTCGTCGACGCCCTCGCACCGCTCCTCGAGGAGGGGGTGATCAAGCTCTACTCCGTGGACTCCGTCCCCGGGATGGTCTGGCTGAAGGAGGACAACACGACGCCGGTGGCGACCCGCGCACAGGCGGGGTTCGACGCCTTCGTGGAGCACGAGCTCGTTCCGATGATCGCCCGCGACTGCGGCGGTGCCGATCCGAAGTCGCTGGACATGATCGCCACGGGATGTTCCATCGGCGCGTACAACGCGCTGGCCGCCATCTGTCGCCACCCGGATCTTTTCGCGTCGGCGATCTGCATGTCGGGGACGTACGAGCTCTCAAAGTTCATCGACGGCGATATGGACGAGGCCTGGTACTTCTCGTCGCCGCTGCACTTCGTGCCGAACCTACCGGAGGACCACCCACAGCTCGCGAAGCTACGCGAGCGACACATTCTCCTGAGCCACGGCACGGGCAGATGGGAAGACCCGGCGGAGTCCTGGGCGGTGGCTCGCGCGTTAGGTGAACGTGAGATTCCGAACCACGTGGACGAGTGGGGGGACGACTGGGATCACGACTGGCCCACGTGGCGCCGGATGCTTCCGTCGTATCTCCGGACGCGCTTGCTGGACTAAGCACGTCGCATTCACGGCTCTGAGTGCCCTTTGCCATTCCGTCGTGGCGCATAAGCAACGGGCTAGGCGTCGCGGCTCGGCGCGCGCTTCCTTGTTGGGAGGTACCCAATGCGCGACGAGCCTTGAGTGGTGCGTCAATTTGGGCCACGCGCTTGTGTCGTGGAGTGAGAGATACCGCGCGTCGAGCGATCGGCGTTCTTGGGCAGCTTCGTACCATAGGAGCCCCGCGGACTTGGGCGGCGGCTGTTGCAGCCGTTGTCCTTCGCATCTTCTCCACTCTCAATCGTGATGATCTCTTCTCCAAGACTCTTAGGCGCGCTTGCCGCAGCCTTGGGCAGCGCGTCGGCTTTTGCCGCTCCGCTTCCCCAAGTGGAAGCACCCTCCTTTAGTCAGGTCCCCTACACCCTCGACACGGGCTGGGTGAAGCCCACCGCAACGGCGGGATCGGACCTGGAACTCACCGCATCGCTCACCGTTCAGCAGCCCGGCGCTGACTGGATGAGGATCTACTTCAAGGACGCGGTCCTGGCGGGCGACCCGCTCAGCGGCAACGGCGCCGAGCTTCGCCTCATCTCCCTCGTCGACGGCGGCTTCCAGACGATGAACGCCATCGAGCTGGAGCGTTGGAACAACTCGACGGCTTACTTCAACGGCGACACCGTTGTGATCGAGGTCTGGGCCCAGCCGGGTACCGGTTCGAGTCGCCTCGAAGTGGAGTCCCTCGACATGGGCATCGCTCCCACGGCTGCTGATCGCAGCATCTGCGGGCCCAATGATGACCGCCTGCCTTCGACCGATCCCCGCTCGGGACGGCTGCTGCCGATCGGCTGCACGGGCTGGTTGATCCAGGACTGCGCGGGCTGTGCACTCACCGCGGGCCACTGCACCGGCAACATCACGGTGCTGCAGTTCAACGTGCCCCCCTCACTCGCGAACGGTTCTATTCAGAACCCGCCGCCGAGCGACCAGTACCCGGTGGACCCGACGTCGATCCAGACCAACGGGGGCCAGGGCGTAGGCAACGACTACGCGTACTTCGGAACCTTTGCGAACGGCACGACCGGCCTGACGGCCACCGCTGCCCAGGGCCCGGGCTTCCAGCTCATGGCGCCCCCCGCGGCTGGCAACGGCACGATTCGCATCACGGGTTTTGGTACGGACAACACGCCGAGCACCCGCAACCAGGTTCAGCAGACGCACACGGGCGCGCTGGTCACCAACTCTGGTTCCACCGTTCAGTACACCGCGGACACCACCGGCGGCAACTCCGGCTCCCCGGTCATCTGGGATGAGATGGACGTTGCGGTTGGCATTCACACCCACGGTGGCTGCAACTCCACCGGCGGCCAGAACTCGGGCACGAGCTTCAACAGCGGCGGCCTCCAGACCTTCCTCGCCTCGCCCCAGGGAATCTGTGGCTCGGGCATCAACCTTCAGAACCCCCCGACGATCGTGCCGCGTGGTCAGGCTACGCAGGTGGTCTTCCAGGCTTCCGGCGCGCTCATCGCGGGCTCCGAGACGCTGCACGTGCGGACGAACCCAACGGCGATGTTCCAGTCGATCCCCATGACGGCGATCGGCAGCGGCATGTTCGCGGCGGATCTGCCTGCGTTCGACTGCGGCGATCTGCCAGAGTTCTACGTGAGCGCCCAGAGCAACCAGTGCGGTCAGGTCTTTGATCCGGTGGGGGGCCCGAGCGATCCGCTCGGCCTTGCCGTCGGGATGCCCGTCCAGGTCTTCGCCGACGACTTCCAGGCCAACCTCGGTTGGACCACAGCGGTCCTCGGTGCTTCCACGGGCCAGTGGGAGCGCGGCGTGCCG
>CALHGQ010000692.1 GCA_938030175.1 uncultured bacterium
AACGTGAGCACCCGCTTCGTGGACGGTGACGATCGCATCGACGTGCGCGTGCGCGCCGACGAGATCCTGCTCAACTCCATCGATGACGTCGCGGAGCTGATCGTCAACCCCACCGCGGAACAGCCTGTCCCGCTCTCGGCGGTGGCCGTGATCGATCGTGTCCAAGGGCCCGCGGAGATCCGCCGCATTGGCGGCCAGCGCGCCGTCCTCGTGACGGCCGCCAGCTCCGGCGACGACGTCGGCGGCCTAAACACGCGAGTGGAGGCTGCGATCGAGAGCATCGTGCCCCCCGGCGAGACCACGATCGAGCTCGGCGGGCAGAAGCGCGAGCTGGACGAAGGCACGCGGAGCCTGACCTTCGCGCTGCTCCTCGCCATCTTCCTCGTCTACGTTGTGATGGCGTGCCAGTTCGAGTCCCTCGTGCAGCCGTTCGTCATCCTGTTCAGCGTCCCGCTCGCGGGGGTCGGCGCCGTCCTCCTCTTGGACGCGCTCAGCGTGCCCCTCTCGGTGGTCGTGTTCATCGGGCTGATTCTCCTAGCGGGTATCGTCGTGAACAACGCGATCGTCCTCGTGGACCGGATCAACCAGAAGCGCGGCGAAGGCCTGCCCGTTCGTGACTCCATCCTTGAGGCGGGGCGCGCGCGCCTTCGGCCGATTCTCATGACGACGGCCACGACGGTCCTCGGCCTCGTGCCGCTTACCGGCTGGTTGATGAGCGTCCCAGGCCTCGCGCAGTTCGTGGGCAGCGAGGGCGCCGAGCTGCGCGCCCCGATGGCCATCGCCGTCATCGGCGGGCTCGTCAGCTCGACGCTCCTCACGCTCATCGTCGTCCCGGTCGTGTACGGCCTCTTGATTCGCGACCGCAAGGCACCCCTGACCCCAGAGATCGGCTAGACCCATGAGCGCAGACACCCAGAAGGATCAGCAGGCAGCCCCCCAGAAGGCCGCGCCCAAGGCGGCCCACCGGGGCTTCTTCGGCATGACCGTCTCGCGGCCGATCGCCATGGGCGTGATCTTCGTCACGCTTGTCCTCCTGGGCACCATCGCGTACTCGCGCATTCCGCTCCAGTTCCTGCCGGGCGGCATCGCGGGCACCCGCTTCACCGTCATCGTTCCCAACCCGGGCTCGACCGCCCAGGAGAACGTCGACAAGGTCGCCCGTATCCTCGAGGAACAGTTCAGCACGCTACCCGGCATCGAGGACATCTCCTCGCGCTCCTCTGCGGGCAACGTTCGCCTACGGGTCAAGTACAGCGGCGAGGCGAACACGGACCTCGCCAAGGCCGAACTCCGCGATCGGATCGAGCGAGCGCGACCCGAGCTGCCCGACACCGTCGACGAGATCCGGGTGTGGGCCAGCGACGACGGCGACATGCCCGTGATGTGGTTCGCGATCGTCGCCGAGGAACGCTCGGATGACATCGCGACGCTCATCGACAAGCGCGTGCAGAAGAGCCTGGAGGGCGTGGACGGCGTGAGCCGCGTGTCTATCTGGGGCCTCCTCGACGAGTCGATCCGCATCTTCCTCGACGAGGAAAAGGTGATGGCGGCACGGCTCGATCTCGGGGACCTCGTCCAGCGCCTTTCCAGCGACAACTTCGCCCAGCCGCTCGGCGAAGTTTCCGAAGGGGGCAAGGACTTCATCCTGCGCTCCGACATGCGCTTCAAGGATCTTGACGACATCCGCGACTACCCCGTTCGACCGGGGCTGCGCCTCGGCGAGATCGCCACGGTGGAGCGCGTCAACTCGGTGCGCGACCAGATCACTCGGATCAACGGCGGCTACGCTTACTACGGGATGGTGCTCAAAGAAGGCAGCGCCAACGTGGTGGCGGTGGGAGACGGACTCCAGGCCGCGATGGAGAGCTTCAAGACTGATCCGCGCCTCCAGGGCAAGCTCAGCGCCGAGATCTTCTTCAACCAGGCAGACTTCATCAAGTCGTCGCTGGAGCGCCTCCAAAGCACGGCGCTCCAGGGCGGTGGCCTCGCCGTCTTGGTGCTCTTCCTGTTCCTGCGCCGAGCGCGCATGACCCTGTGCGTGGCCCTGTGCATCCCGGTTTCGGCGCTCCTCGCGATCGCCTTCGAGTCGTTCCGGGGCGAGTCGTTCAACGTTCTCACGATGACGGGCCTGACCCTCGGCATCGGAATGCTAGTGGACAACGCGGTCGTGGTGATCGAGAGCATCGCACGCCAGCGATCGTTCGGCGAGTCGCCGAAGCGCGCCGCCGTCCTCGGGGCGCGGGACGTGGGCCTTGCGGTGTCGCTCGCGACCATGACGTCCGTCGTCGTGTTCCTGCCGCTGATCTTCATGGGCGGCCAGCGCATGAGCATCTTCCTCCAGGCCATGGGCGTGCCGCTCTGCGCATCGCTCGTCTTCAGTCTGCTCGTCGCGCTGTTCTTCATTCCGACCTCGGCGGCGAGGGTGATCGGGGACCGACCGACCTGGGCCGCGAGCATCGCCGACCGACTCGCGCCCTTGGTCGCTGCCCCGGCGCGCGCACTTGCCTACGTCATCGGCGGGTTCCGGTTCCTACTCCACGGCATCTTCAAGGGCCTCTACCTCGCGGAGAAGGGCCTACTCGCGGTCGCTGGCTCCCCGGCACGAGCGCTGCTGGCAGGCGGCGTCGCATTCCTTGGCTACAAGGCCTTTGCCCAGACCCGCAGCCTTGGGGATGTGGGCAGCGCCCTTGAGGAAATCGGGGCCCCCGGCGGAACCGTCGGCGCGCTCCGGTCCACCAGTCCGACCATCCTTGGGATCGCCATCGCACTCATCGCGACGCTTCTGCTGGTGACGCCTTGGCTCAAGCGAAGAGCCGTGAGCGGACCGAGAAGGCCCCTGAACTTCGTGCCCGAGGGCAGCTCGATCGTCGCCTGGGTGCAAGCCCTCAACCGATCCCTGCTGCGCTGGACCATGGCCAACCGGCCGCTGGCCATCGCTCTCTCCGTGGTCGCGCTGGGCTCGATCGTGATTCCCCTTGGGAACTCGTCCCCCACCGCGTTCGGGGAAGAAGAAGACACCAGCGAACTCACCTTTGACGTCGACCTCGAGGACAACTTCACGCTGAGCGAGGCGAGCCAAGAGATCCAGCGCTACGAGACGTTCGTGGAGCCACTGAAGGAAGAGATGGGCTTCAAGAACGTCGTGGCGCGCTTTGACTCCGACGGCGGCGACGTGGACCTGCGCTGGACAGAGCGCCTCGATCCGAAGAAGCTGGAGGAGCACCGCAAGAGACTTCGTTCGATCATGCCCGAATTCGCGGGGCACCGCGTCTCCTTCAGCGGCGACGCTGAGGCCGCGGAGGGGTCGAAGCAATTCGTCTCCTTCGAGCTGCGGGGTACCGACCCGGACAAGCTGGCGGAGCTCGGCGTGCAGGCCGTGGCCATCCTGGAGAAGGTCCCGGGCCTCGACGATGTACGGAGCTCAGTGGAAGACGCCCCGGACCAGCTCCTGCTCGAGCTCGACGGCGACACGGCGTTCTCCTATGGGCTCAACTCCCAGTCCGCCTTGCGCAGCGTCGGCTGGGCCCTCCGTGGCGCCCAGCTCCCTCGCTACCAAGAGGAGAACAAGGAGACACCGCTGCTCATCGAGTACGACGACACCGCGTACGCCGGGCTCAACACGCTGAACGACCTCACGATCTGGGGCGACAACGGGGCGGTGCCGCTCTCCACCTTCAGCAAGATTCGCTTCGAGCCCTCCCCCTCGACCATCCGCAGGCGGAACGGCCAGATCAACTTCCAAGTCACCGCCAGACTGAGCGATCCAACGCGCCAAGCCGAGCTCGTCGAGGACGGCTACGCGGCGCTGGACGGACTCCCACTTCCGCGGGGCTACAGCCTCGGCCGCGATGAAAGCGTGGCGGCCCAGGGCATGGAAGAGATGCAGAGCCTCAAAGACGCGATGATGCTCTCGGTCGTGCTGGTGTTCCTGCTCATGGGCATCCTGTTCGAGTCGCTGCTGCTGCCGCTCAGCGTGCTCACGACCATTCCCTTCGCGATCCTCGGCGCCTTCTGGACCTTGTACGTCACCGGCACGCCCATGGACTCCATCGGCTGGATCGGCATCATCATCCTCGTGGGCGTCGTTGTGAACAACGGCATCGTGCTCATCGACAAGATCCACCGACTGCGAACGGAGGACGGGCGCTCGCGCGCCGATGCCGTCGTGGAAGGCGCGTCCGCCCGCGTGCGGCCGATCCTCATGACCGCCCTCACGACCGTGGTGGGCCTGCTCCCCATGGCCATGGGCGACGCCCCGACCCAGGGCATCGACTACCGCGCCCTCTCTACCTGCGTTGCGGGCGGCCTGGCGATCTGCACGTTCTTCACGCTGTGGGTCGTTCCGCTGAGCTACACGCTGATCGATGACCTGTCGATCAAGCTGAGCTGGCTCGGCAAGCGGTCCTTCAGTGGGCCCGCCAAAGAGGGGTCCGTAGGCTGGCTCAGCGGCGACTCGGCTTTCGCCGATTAGGGCCCCCGGAGGCATCGCGGGGCCATCGCGGGGGCATCGCGGGGCCATCCCGGGGCCATCCCGGGGCAAACAGCGGGGTGAGAGCGTATCCGCACACTCCATTTAGGCTTCCCTTCGCGGAGCGCGCAGCGAGCGAGGGACCAACGCGAGACACACGCAGTAGCGGGTCCGACGACCTTGGCACAGTGCTTGCTACCCTCGCGGTGTTCCCACGCTCCGAACTTCAACCCCCGTTACATCAGCCATGAATCCCGACTCCCCCTCCGGATCAATCAGCCGCTCACTCAGCTGCACCGCCGTCCTCGCGCTGACGTCCTTCGCCTTCGCACCGCTCGCGTCCGCCCAGGGCCAGGATCTCATCATCCCGACCGGCAGCACCGTCGTCTACAACACGTCTGTCTCTGGCCCCATCACGGTCAACCGATTCGTGATCGAGCCGAGCGCCAACTTCGTGGTCTCCGGGTCAGCGCCGCTGAAGATTTCCGCGGCCTCCGTTGAGATCGACGGCAACTTCTTCGCGAGCGGCTTCAACAACCCGGGCGTACTCGGGCTCAACCTCACGAACATCCCCGAGCTCGGTGCGCTGGGCTCAGCGGGCGGCGGCCAAGGCGGGACCGGAAGCGTCAACACCGACGCGTCCACGCCGGCTGGCTTGCCGGGCTCAGAGTCCTACGGCATTTCGCTCCCTGGGATCGCACCCGGCGGAGGCGGCGGTGGCGAGACGAGCTTCGCTCCGACCGGCATCAACTCGAAAGACAACCGCCGCGGAGCCGGCGGAGGCGGCGGCGCGCTCGCAGCCAACCAACCGGTGTCGGGCGATCCGTTCGCCCCTGAGAACCTCGGCCTGATCGCACTGCCCGGCATGGGCGGCGGTCCGGACGGCACCGGAGCCATCAGCGGAAACGCTCGCGCCGCAGGCGGACTGCCCGGCCTTCCGCTCTTCCAGGACTCCAACCCGAACAATGACTTCTGGGGCACCAAGCTCACGCCCACAGGCTCCATCCTCGGCGAAGCTCGTCGTCCGCTCCCCGGCCGCGGCGGCGGCGGCGGCGGCGACGCCGTTCGCTCCGCGACTTTCCCGCTCGACCCGTTCCTTCCGACCGGTGACGAAAAGGGCGCCGGTGGTGGCGGTGGCGGCGGCCTGGTCCTGATCGTGGCGCGCAACTTCCGCCTGGGGTCCGAGGGACGCCTCGCCGCTAATGGCGGCAGCGGCGGAGGCGGTGAGAACTTCATCTTCTTCGACCGCGTCGGCGGTGGATCCGGTGGCGGCTCCGGCGGCTGGATCGTGCTGGAGGCCGGCGAATTCGACCTCTCCGACGCATCCGACGCTTCGATCACCGCCATCGGCGGCCAGGGCGGCGTGGGCCGTGAGGACCGCTTCCCCGGCACTCCGTTTGGCGACGACATCCCCGGCGCAGGCGGCAACGGCGGCCCCGGCGTAATTCAAATCCACACCCTCTCCGGGCTGCCGGGCGAGATCATGGTGCCCCCGGGCAAGACCCTCGACGACCTGACGGTTCCGAACGCACACGTTCTGCTTCCCAAGCTCTCGAACTAAGACGCGCGCAAACCTTCGATTGCCAGTGCTCCCCAGCACAGCAAGGGCGGGCCCACTCACTACGGCTGAGTGCGTCCGCCCATTTTTTTGCGCCTTGGGCAGCGGCACCGGCCACGGTCACCGCCCGACGACTGAAAATCGCGCATCGATCCCCAGCACGCGGCCAGAGAGTCGCTCAGAGCGCGCGCTCTTGTCGTATCCCAGACTGAAGTGTACGGTCGTTGTATGACTCGCAATCTACAACTGATCACACTCGCAGCTGCGGTCACCGCAGCACTCTCCGCAAACGCGACGGCACAGGGGAGCTTCCTCGACCTCGGCACCGTCAACCCTCCCAACTCACCAGAGCTCGACTGGTCGAGAGCGTGGGACATCTCAGACGACGGACGTACCGTAGTTGGGTCCGCAACGTACGGAACCATCTACCAAGGGGTGGGCTCTCAATTCCGCTGGCACACCACCACTGGGCTGATCGATTTGGGAGCTATCAACGGCGCAGACTATGCAAGAGCGCACCGCGTGACGCCCGATGGCAACGTCATCCTGGGAACGCTGACGTACTCCTGGGCTGCAAGTGAGGAGCCGAGCATTTGGGATTCGAGCTCGGGCCTCCAACGTCTTGAGCAGCAATCGAGCTTCCTCGACGAAACGTACAGCGTTGCCATATCGGCGGATGGAAACCGGGTCTTCTTGAACAGGTTCGAAGGCATCGCGATGTACCAAACGCGCTCGACCGGAGCGTACGTTTCGATCCAGCCGCCGGCAGGCATCGACCGGATCTACCTCAAGGCCTGCGATGACTCCGGCACAGTCGCGGTCGGTTTAGCGGAGAACATCACGGGTCTCGTTCGGGAAGCTTGCATCTGGCGTGATGGGATTGGAGCGACGGTCCTACCGATCACGGGCCTGGGAGATTTTTCGAAGGCACGGGACATCTCCCCCGACGGGAGCCTCGTTCTTGGAGAGACGCTCACAAGCACAACAGGAGTGAATACGTTCTGGCTCCACGAAGTCGCCACGGGAACGACCACGCCCATCGGCACCACGGCGGCGAACCGCGTCCCGCTGCGTATGAGCGCGGACGGCGGCGTCGTTCTGTACCAGGACGGCGTGATCTGGACGCCCGCTACCGGAGACACCGACCTTGAGTCACTGCTGGCGGCCGCGGGCGGCACCCCCACTTCGGGCGCCACGCAGATCCGCGCGACCGCAGTGTCCCCGAACGGTCAATCGTTCGCGGGTTACTTCCTCACCTCCTTCGGCCAGTACCACGCGTTCGTTGC
>CALHGQ010000693.1 GCA_938030175.1 uncultured bacterium
CTGTGATCTGCCCCGAGTGGAAGAAGCGATTGCGCAGCCCCATGTTGAGGAACGACGGCGTCTTCATGAGCGCCGGACCCGGGAGTCCAGTGTTCGGGTCGATCGCTTGGTCGCCCGGCGGCGGGAGCCCGATGTCATGGAGTCGGCCGTCGGAGAACAGTGAATCGAACTTGTCGACGAAGCCTCCGCCCGGAAGGAGCTGAGGGCTTCCAGAGCTGGAGTGACAACGGAAGCAGCCGTTGACCTCCAGAATTTCCATCGCGTGGATCTGATCGCTTGTGAGTCCGCCTGGCTCGAAGACCGGCGCCTTGTCCGAAATCAGCGTGCGCAAGTACTGGGCGATCGACATCGAGATGCGCTCGCGCGTCACGGGGTTGCCGCTGGGGTGGCTCCCGTAGAGCCAGCCGAAGATGTCGTCGTAGCGCTGGCCCTGCAGCCATGCGATGTCCGGCGGAACCGTCGATGGCGTCGCCAGCCTGAGGATCTCTGACTTGGCCAGCTTGAACTGGATGTTGCCGCTCGCCCAAGCGATGTTGTCGTGTCCCATCTCCACCGGACTGACAGGCGGAAACGCCACGAGGGCCTCGGGTGAGGCGAAGTCTGTGAAGCCCGGGAGGGGTCCTCCGCCTGCGTTGGTGACGTTGAACTCCGGGCCAGCCCGGTGCTGCCAGAAGAGCTTGTTGAAGTAGACCGCGTTGATCATGGACGGCGCGGTCAGCTCCGTCACACGCTTCAGTCGGTTGACGTCAGGGGCAGGGGGGGCGCCGGCTGGCACGCCGTTCAGACCGTCGAAGATGTACTGCTGGTCTACGTCCTGGGGAAACATGCCCGGGGATCCGAGCTTGGAGTTCGGTGGGAAAGCCCCCACGCGGCCATCGGTGCCTCCGGCGACCATGGCGTGGCATGTGCCGCATGCCATCGTGCTGTCGCTGGATAGTTGTTCATCCCAGAACAGCGCTTTGCCGAGCATGGCCTGGCGCTCGACGAATCCGAAGCTCGGATGGTTCGGCTCCCAAAAGGGATTGCCGCGGGGAGAAGAGGGGTAGGGGAAGTCGCCAGCGAACGGGCTTGTCGGATCTCCGACGAGCTCGCCCTGGTGAATGGTCCCCGGTGTGACTTGAGCGGTCGACACACTTGCGGCGAGGAGTACGCCGGAAGCGACCGAGAGACCGCGCAACGCGCGGGTTCGAGTTGTCATGAATGGCTCCCGCAACCCGAAGGCTACGTTTGGGTCCAACGGCTTGGCACGAAGAACCCTGGCAGGTGGATGGAGCGCCGCTTGTGGGCCAAGCGCGCACGGTCACCGGGAGAAGAAAAGCAGCCGTTGACGCGGCTGCATGATGACCGTGGTTCCACCATGCAGGTGAATGACTGATCGCGCAATCGCGCTGAAGCGGCGTCCAATCAGTGGTCCCGCTGAAGGGACACGTCCCTGGAAACGATGGGGTCGTCGACGGAAGCGACAGGAAGCAAGTCCCAAAGCTCGCTCCCACCACCGGGACGGGTAGCGACGTTATTCGCGCTCCAAAAAATCGGCGCGATTCGTGACGTTCGGGAACGTATCAGCGCCGCCCGTCTTCGTTGGCGCGTCGTGCACGATCGTTAGCTCGAAGCCTCGACGTCTCCGGAGTGGTACAGCCAAGCGCCGCTTTCCCGAAGGAAGCGGCTGCGCTCCGTGAACGACGCGTCTTGCTCTCCCTGGCGAAGAGTCGCCTTGAACGTCACGTGACCCTCGCGGTCGTTGCCGCTGGTCTCCACGATCTCAAGGCCGTCGAAGGATGTGCTTCCCGCGAAGTGGAGGATGGAGCGTTCCCATTGAGCGCGGTCCGCCTCGAACGAGCTTCCTTCGGGATGGGTTGTGTCCATCACGAAGCGCGCTAGGCCGAGGGCGAACGCCGAGTAGCGCGCTCGCATGAGGTCCTTCGGGGCGTTGGGGAGTGCGCCGCGGTGGGCTGGCCTGCAGCAGCGCTTGTACTTCGTACCGCTGTAGCAAGGGCAAGGGGAGTTGGGGGCGGGCTTCACGGCGGCCACGATAGCCCAAGGGCCCGCGGCGCGAGCGCTAGCCCAAGGCGATTCGTAACCGGCGCGAACCCGGCGGGTACCCTTTGGCATCGCCATGAGTGAGCCACAGAACCCAACGGATCGAGCGAGAAGCGCGCTTCCCGTGGTCCTCGGGCTCCTCGCGGCCGCCGCGTTGGTGGGCTGGCTCCTACTCGCAGAGCCCAGCGCTCCTACCGACGGCAACGCGGCTCTACTTCGCGCGAACGCGAACGGGGCGCAGCACGACATCGAGGGCGTCGCCGCAGTGGACGCCGTTGCGCCGGAGGAGCGCCGCGCCACGGGTAGCGGGGCGGTCGGGGACGAGGGGCCATCGCCGGGGGCGATGGCTACCTTCGGGGAGGTGGTCATTCACGTGAGAGCGCGGGACGGCGGCGCGCCGGTGCCGGGTGCTTACGTTTGGACCGTCCCCTCGCATTCGGAGGCGCTCGTCACAGGGGCCGACGGCACGGTTCGGTTTCAAGCCGAGTCGGGCGCGTTGATCGCTGGCGTTGAGTCCGCGAGCGGCTACCTCCTGTGGACGCCCGCGGCCGAGGCAGACGGCCAGCCCGGAGAGGTCGGATCGAGTCTTGAGCAGGAGGTCATGATCTCCCCGCGGGAGACGACGACGATCGAGCTCTTCGTTCGGCTCGGTGCGGTGATTCGTGGGACGCTCGCTGATGCCAACGGCAACCCCGTGCCAAGGGGGAACTTCTACCTCGCCGAGGCAGAGGGGAATGGTTGGTCCATCGGCAAGCGCCGTCGGACCGATGACCTGGGTGCCTTTGAGATCATCGGCTTGCGTCCCAACTGGTACCTCGTTGGCTATGACCCGAAAGAGCGGGATGTCTTTCCCTACGAGAAGGTTCGCGCCGACTGGGGCAGCGTCCACGAGCTTCACCTCCAGTATCAACGGTCAAGTCACGTAGAGATCGAGGTGGTGCCCGAGGGAGTGGGCCCCGATGAACCGTGGGACTTCAGTCTCGCTTACATGATCCACCGCAACGATCGAATGACGGTGGAGACGCCACCGCGAGCGGCCACCGAAGCCGAATGGCTCAGGCGGCAGCCGCTGAGGGGATCGTTGGGGCCCGAAAGTGAGAGCGCTTCCGAAGGCGAGAAGACACGGGATCGTTGGCCCCATGGCCCAGTATCGATCGAAGCCAAGCTCGCGGAAGGGCCGTACCTATTGGAGGTTCGCGCCACCGGACGCTCTCGGGTCTCGCCGGACACCGTCTGGTGGATGGGGCAGGCGTTCACGCGCTCCTATCCCTTTCAAGTGGACGCCGAGGGGCGCGTTCGTTTCACGGGTGATGCGCCACCGGGCACGCCGACGCATCGGGCCGTGGTGCAGGGGATGGAGCAAGTGACCTACCTTGAGGCGAGTCTCGTCGGAGCGCCTGCTCAAGTTCGCGTTCGGGAGAAGGGACAAGGGATGGGCTGGTTCCTCCACTCCGACTCCCTGAGGCCGGACGACAACGGACAAGCGGCCATGAACGTGGCCATCGATGCCGTGCGCTTCGCGCCGGGGAGCCTCGTCTTCCATGAGGTCCATAGCGGCGAACCAGAACGTCTCATGCACGAGGTTGAACTTGTGCCTGGCGTTCAGAAGATCACGCTTCGCTGCTTGGGCCAGCAGGACGAGTCGAAGTAGAGGTGCATGGCGAACGCCCGCTCCCTGGGCGTGCATCCAGGTAGCGGGCGTTCAGTGCGTCACGCTTTGAGAACCGAAACTCGGGGCGTGGTCGCTAGGTAGGGCTGAGTAGGCCTTACCTATGAGAGAAGAGAGAGAGTCGAGAGAAGAGCGCGAGAAGAGAGAGAGGTCGAGGCGGAGCGTTCGAGAAGAGTTGTGCGGTGTGTGTTGATCAGGCAGCGGCGCGGCCAGCGGCAGCGGCCTCGCGGCGAGCGTTCTTGCGGGGGCGTCCACCCTTGGGCTTGCGGGCGGCCATCTTGGCCTGGAAGGCGAGGCGGTCCTTCTCGGAGAACATCTCGCACTGTGCGCCACATTCGATGCAGTAGCTGAGC
>CALHGQ010000694.1 GCA_938030175.1 uncultured bacterium
GGGAACGCGACCCGTTCGCGCTGCTGAATCGATAGCCCCCATGGGCGGCGCTGCCAGACCGGATCCGTTGCGCGTTCCGGTATTTCAGGCGGTTCTTCGACGCAGGTTTCGGCCAACAGAATACCCGCGCTCATCGGAGGAGATGCGGGGTGCTGCCCGGAAGTTGCTGCGAGCCAGCTCTAAGTGTACGATATACAATAAGCAGCCAACCCAAGAGGCCCCGAGGACTGCCCCATGATCGACCCCACTCACCCCGACGGAAGGACCCCGATTCACCCTGCGCGCGCCGTGGTGACCGGCGGAATCCGCTGGAGCGATCGAGCACTCATTGACCAGGCCCTCGACCTGTGCTGGCGACCGGCGAAGGCGGCCGGAGGCTCGTTCCGCGTCCTCACCGGGATGGCCCCAGGGGTCGATGCCCATGCACGCGCCTGGACCACCCTGCCGCCCCAAAGAGATCGGGTGCACCTCTTTGCGGAGCCCCTCGCCCCCGAAGGAGCGGGCGATCAGACAACCGAGAGCGTCCACGCTTACAACCGCCGGCTACTGGAGCTGCAACCCGACGTGGTCTTGGCCTTCAAGGAGGACTTCGCAGAGGACTGGCGCTCCCCCCAATGCGACGCGGGCACCGAGCACATGTGCCGGATCGCGGACGCCGCGGGGGTCCCCGTGCTCCTCAACGGCGAGCGATGGATTCACTCCGCGGGCTCAGACATCCCGTCGCCGGAAGGTCCACCCGTGACGGTGACGGCGGGAACCACGAGCATGTGTGCTTACCGGGGTGACATCTCGAAGTGGTGGGCCGACGCCGTTGTCAATGCGGCCAACAGCTCTCTCCTCGGGGGTGGCGGCGTCGACGGGGCCATTCACCGGGCAGCCGGGCCCAGTCTCCTCGAGGCTTGCCGCGAGGTCGTCCGGCGGCAAGGCGGCTGCCGAACCGGGGAAGCCGTCGTCACAGCCGCCGGCAACCTCAGAGCTCGGTTCGTCATCCACACGGTCGGTCCCGTCTGGGACGAAGCCACTCCCGCGGAGACCCTTGATGGGCTCCTGGCCCGGTGCTACTCAGAGTCCCTGCGCCTGGCCGTCGAACAGGGTGCATGCTCCATCGCCTTCCCATGTATCAGCACAGGCGTGTACCGCTTCCCGGCGGACCGCGCAGCCAAAATCGCGACCCGGACGGTCCGGGCGGCTTTGGAGGGGGGCAGCCCCCTCATGCACGTGGACTTCGTTTGCTTCTCCAACCGTGACCTTGCGCTCTACCGCGAGGCCTTAACAGCCCGCTGATCAAGGCCGCACTCAGCAGCATCCCCCCTCGAAGCCCTAGCTGCGTGGCTCGAACAGGCCCGGATAACTCGCTATGACGGGTGTTCGAGCGCCTTGCCAGAACTTCGATGGGCACGACTGCTAAGCACGGCCCTTATCCATGGCCTGCTAGGGCCGGCTGCCCCTTGAGTCCCTGAATCCCCCGGAGATTGCCCGCAGAAACCGCTATTGTGGCGCCCCCATCCAACGGCCAACTCTCCCTATGAAAGCACTCTCCCTTCTCGCCGCCGCAGCCCTCGCCAGCTGCCAAGCCCTCCCCGCCGACTTCCTCAGCCTCGAGGCCCGCGCCATCGTCGTGGACGATGCGGAGGGCGACCTCGCTGGCATCGGTGAGGAAGACGTCGAGCTCACCGGCTACGGCGTGCACGCCGCCATCATGACGGGCATCGTCGACGTCGTGGCGGGCATCGACCAGCGCGAGTTCGAAACGAACGACACCCCCGAGCTCGACATCGGCCTGCGCAAGCGGCTCTTTGGGCTCTGGAAGCTCGACACCTACATCGAAGCCAACTGGCGCTACGGCGTTGACCTGGAGACCCAAACCGCCTCCGAGGACTACTTCGGCTACAACGTGGGCTTCGGCGCGCTGCTCGACATCGACGGCACCTACTTCCTGAACTTCCGCGCCATGTACGACTCGACTTCGATCGACGTGGCGGCTGGCAGCGTGGACGTCGAAGGCCTGATCGGCACGGTCGGCCTCGGCATCAAGCTCTAGCGATCCGCACGCATCCATTCGAATCGAATGCAACACAGTCCTCTTCGCGATAGCCACGAGTCCGCCGGCGCCCGCCTCCGCCCCATCGAGGCGGGCGGCGGCGTCATCACCTACGGTGACGTCCCGTCCGAGTACGCAGCCGGCGCCCAAGCGGGCGCGCTGCTCCTCGACCGAACGACCCGCGGCCTCTTGAGCGTCGCGGGCTCGGAGGCAAAGGACTTCCTGCACCGTATCCTCGCGAACGAGATCAAGGGGCTGGAGCCGGGGCATGGCAACCGCAACATGTTGCTGACCGGCAAGGGCAAGATGGTTCAGCTCTTCGATCTGGCGAGTTTCGGCGAGGGCTATCTGCTATCGACGGACCCCGGCCAAGCCGAGCCTCTGCGCGAAGCGCTGGACATGTACATGTTCGCCGAGGACATCCAGCTGAGCGACGAGTCGGAGAGCCACGCGCCGTTGGAGCTCGTGGGCCCCGACGCGGTGGCGGTCCTCAAGGCCACCTTCCCCGACTTCGACGACGAGCAGCTCACACAGCACGTGGGCCAGTTCGTCCCGTTCCACTGGGGCGAGTCCGAAGAGGCGGCGATGACGCGCATCACGGCGCTTCCGGTCGCGGGGCGCCCAGGTTGGCGCATCGAAACGGAACCAGACCACGTCGCGGCCCTCTGGACCATGCTGCAGGAACAGGGCGCGACCCCTGGCGGCCTCGTGGCCTTCGACAGCCTCCGCGCCGAGTCCGTGGCTGGCGTGTTCGGCCAAGAGATCACGGGGGATGTCTACCCCCAAGAGGCTCGGCTCGAGGACGCGTTCTCGCTCTCCAAGGGCTGCTACATCGGCCAAGAAGTCGTCGCCAAGATCGACACGTATGGCGGGCTCAACAAGCGCCTCTTCCGGCTGCGCGTCAGCCACGATGATCCGGTGGCTCCGGGGACAAGACTGATGCGTTCCATTGACGGCGGCGAGCCACGGGACCTCGGGGTCGTCACGACGTGGGCGTATTCCTTTGCGGCAGACGGCGGCGTCGTCCTCGCCTACGTGAAGCGCAAGCACCAGGAAACCGGCACCGAGTTCATGCTCGGCGAAACGGGCGCGACCGCGGTCCTGCAGGAGTGAACGGCGAAAGGACGTGAGGGTCTCCTGAGCCGAGATTCACTCCGTCTTCCCCGCATCCTTAGGGGAGGGGTCCATGTTGCCGTCATGCCGAAGACCCTACCGATCCAAGACCCCGCAGCCTCCAGCTGGGCACACCGACTGATCCATCTCATTCCGAGCGCAGCGTTCGGAGCAGGCCTCTTGCTCACCGTCGTATGCGCCTTCGGTGGCGCGCGCAGCCTGCACGCACCTGCCCTGTTCTGCGGGGCCCTGCTCGGCGCGGTGGCCGGGGTCGCCCTCGCCAGTGAAGCTTGGCTTCAGGAAGAGACCTGACCTTCGGATCAGCCTTTCCGCATCACGCCTTTTGGCGCCAGGCGTCGATGCGCTCCTGGGCGATGCGAATCGCGACCCGCAGGGGCGGGTCGTCTTCTTCGACCGCTCGGGAGAGCACTTTCTCCGCCGCCGCGCCGATGCGCAGGCCGATGGACTCCACGGACTCGCGCCGCTCTTGCTGGTGAAAGATCGTGCCGCGCACGAGCGCGCCTGAGTTGATCACGAAGTCCGGGACGTAGAGGATGTCGAGGTCGAAGAGCTCGTCCCCGATGATCGCGCGCGCCAGCTGATTGTTCGCACCGCCCGCGATGATCTGGCACTTGAGTCGGCTGATGGAGAGGTCGTGAAGGTTGCCCCCCACCGCATTGGGGCTGAAGACGTCGCAGGGCTCATCGAGGGCGACCGACGCGTCGACGATCTCGATCCCGTGGCGATCCCGGACCTCCTCCGCCCGGTCATCGTCGATGTCCGCGCCGACGACCTCCGCGCCCTCGCCCACGAGCCTTCGAACGAGCCCCTCCCCGAGGGAGCCAAGGCCCTGGACCACGATGCGACGGTTGGCCCAGTCGGTTGCGCCGAACTTCGAGCGCAGCGCCGAGGCGATGCCCATAAAGACGCCCTCGGCGGTCGCTTCGGCGAGCTCACCCGGGCCATTGACGCCGGGATCGGTCACGAAGCGCGTCTTCTCGGTCACGAAGCCCAGCTCTGTCGGGCCCGTATTCAGATCCGGCCCCGTGTAGAAGCGGCCGCCCATCTGATCCACCACCTCGCCGATGTAGCGATAGGCCGAGGGCCAGTCCACCTCCTCGGTGTCCTTGAGCACGATCTTCCCGCCGCCGGAGGGGAGGTCCAGGAGGGCGGACTTGTGGGTCATGGCCCGGGAGAGTCTCAGGCAGTCCAGGAGCGCCTCGCGCTCATCTCGGTACTCGCGCCGGCGAATTCCGCCGAATGCAGGCCCTCGTACGGTGTCGTGGATACCGAGGAAACCGCGGACACCGGACTTACGGTCGAAGAGGGCGACCACTTGCTCGAAGCCCTCACGGGCCATTGCGTCGAGAATATGGATGGACATGGGTGCGGGCAGAATACTGACCCGAGGGGAATTCCGACCGTAGCGAATCGAAGATGCTTGACAGGTTCGTGGGAAGAAATCGAACTGGGACGCGTCCCTGCTGTCCTCCGCGAATCCAAAGCGCTCGATTTCAACATGCCAATCACCCACCTAGTCCATACCGCCGGCCTCGCCTTCACCGTTGCCCTACTCCTGGGCGGCACCGTTGGCTGCTCTTCGACCGGGGGCAAGAACGGTGACGCCAGCCTCCAGGACGGTAAAGAAGTGGAGTGGCTCGGCCCCACCGAGGCCGTCCCCTACGACCCCGACGCAGTCAAGGATCGACGCGCTGCGGGACTCGTCGTGGCGGAGATCGACAAGGCGATGCGCGCGTGGAACAACATCGTGCTCGACGGGAAGGCATCCAACGACCTGACCCGTCTCGATCTCTTGGAGGCCACGCTGCGCCGAGACGTGCAGAAGAACCACACGCTGCTCGTGGATCAGCTTCAGACAGGGCCCCTCGTCAATCGCCAGGTGGCCGCCGCAGCGCTGGGCTTCAGCGACGACCCGAGGGCCCTCGGGCCGCTCCTGGGCGCGCTCCAGGACACGAACGACGACGTCGTGGCCAACGCTCTGCTCGGGCTTTCCAACCTGCGATCGCCAAGCACGCAGGTGGGCGGCATCGCGAGCCTGTTCTCTGACACCACCAAGCCCGTGAACATCCGCAGCAATGCAGGCAGGGCCCTCCGCTCGCTGCCGCTCGGGAACCTCCAGGGCACCCCGCGGGACCAGATCATCGACGCTGCGCGCCTAGCCCTCGGGGACGAGGAGGCCTCGGTCCGCGTCCACGGTTCGCTGCTCTTGGCCGAGCTTGTGGACACCGAGGCGATCCAGCGCTTGAGCCTCCTCTTGTCCGATAGCTCGCCCCTGGTCGCGCGGGCAGCCAGCCGATCCATCGCTCGAATTGGGAGCGTCGACTCCTCCCTGAAGGGACAGGCAGCTCGATCCCTCACCGCGTTCATCGACCGCGTGGACCGAAGGGCGGTGCGTAAGTCGCTGCTCGACGACCTCCAACGTATGGCCCAGGTCAACTACGGTGAGGACACCGATGCCTGGATTGAGTACGCCCACAAGCTGCCCTAAAGCCAAGGTGAGGCCGCCGCGCGCCCACGCCGTGTGCCTTGGCGTAATTTTTTAGAGACTGCCCGCGGCGAGCTGCAACTTCCGCGCGCTGTTCGACTAAGGCGACATATGAGGCCCATGATCTCCCACCTCGCCCTCGCGGCCCTTTGGGGCACTCTGCCAGGATTCAGCTTGGCTGGTTCAGCGCCCAGTTCGCTGGCTGACTCGCTGGCTGGCTCGCTGGCTGGCCCATTGGCGCAGGACCAGCACGAGGCGCAGGTGACCGCCCCGGCCGAGTCGCCAGCCGAAGCCGACCCTGCGACGGAGTCCCTGGGCGAAGCCGCCAAAGCGGCGCTCAAGGAAGCTCCCGAGAAATCGAAGGTCGGCAACATCCGCGGAGTGCGTGCCACCTCCGAGGTCCGCTTCGCCTCCAGCCCCGACGACCCGTACGAGATGGTGGCGTCGTTCGGGATCCCGGCCCGTGCGCGAGTGGCCCTCGCCAACAAGAGCGGATCCTTCAAACGGTTCCAACTGGGGGCGCGACTCTTCGGGCTCGACTCCCAGGCAGGTCAAGCGTCCAAGAGCTACGTGCTGTCGGGCCAAGGCCTCAGGGAAACCCAGATCGACATCGAGCTGAGGCGTGCGCTCTTCCTGTGGCCGGACGCCCCACGGTTCACCGGCGCCGGCAGGACCTTCACCTCGAAGATCGGCGACTTCGGGGTTCTTATGGCGACGGTCGATGAGTCGACGGGCCTTCCGACGAAGATCGAGAGCTTCGGGAAAGACGGAGGCGCGGGCGCGGAGTTCAACGGGATTCAATGGGCTCCCGCCCAAGAGGACGGCGGCCGAGCGAGACCGATCTCGTTCACGTTCGCCGCTGGCGGCCAAGCCATCTGGACCGAGACCGTTGAGACCGTGCAGTACAACTGGCGCTTCGCCGATACGTGGTTCGTCCCGGCGGACTCCCTGACCGCGGTCATGGGATCGCAGGTCCCGAGCCAAATGCACGTGCGGGCGCTGGAGGGTGCTTGGTTCCACCGCGTCAAGATCGCTGACCTCCCCCGGGGCGGCGACAGCGCGTCCCTCGACAAGACGGCGGCGATCGCCGCGGCGTCGGCCGAATGGGCCAACGTTCGCAGGCGTCCTGAGCTCAGCGCGGAGGGAAAGTCAGCGTACTCGCTGTCACCCTACGTGTCCCTCGTCCTCGGACCCTTCGGCGAGCCCTTCGCCATCGAGTACGAGTCCATGGGAACGGCGCCCGGGAACACGGCGGGCCCCGATGGCTGGAAGTGGCGCAAGCCGAGCAACATCTGGGCGTATCCCCTGGTTGCCGCAAGGATGGGGTCCAAGATCGAAGGCTTCGGGAAGGCGACCCAGGCGCTGGCGAGCATCTACCCTGACGAGTCCGGCTTTCAGCCTCTGCAGCGGATTCGCTTCCGCGTCGGCGAAGAGCGACTGAACGGAAAGGCGACGGCGATCGGCGTGGACCCCGTGCTCAACGTTGTGGTCCCCCTTGAGGAGCTGTCGGACCCGAAGGCA
>CALHGQ010000695.1 GCA_938030175.1 uncultured bacterium
GGTGACCTCCACCAGCGGGCCTAACTCCGCAGAGTGAGAGATCAACACAGAGAATCCATCCGGGCTGCTCGGGGCGGTTCCGATCTGAACCCCGGGAAGAACATTCGTGTCCAGAACATCGGTCTCCGTGCCGACGGTCAGGCGTGTGCCGTTGCGCGCGAGGTCGTACATCTTGCCGCCGACAGTGCCGACCCCGACGGAGACGGGCTTGACGCGCATATCCAAGGTCACAGGGTCGCCGACTTGGGCTTCGGTGAAGACGCCCACAGTCTCACGGCTGAGTGTGCCCTGGAGCGAGCTCACTGTCCCTTGGACGCGCATCAAGACGTCCTGGGCGTCTGCGGTGGAAGCGGTTGCGAGGAGAAATCCGAAGGCGGAGAGTGCTGCGAGACGGTTTTGCATGGGGCTGGGAAAGCAGGGGAAGAAGGGGAATGCGCGGCGAGGGGAATCTGGACGGCATAGGCGATGGGACACAAGAAAGTAGCCGCTCACCCTACCGCGGTTACTCGATTCGAACAGGTAGAACGGCGCCCCCTCAACGTCGCTATTTGGCGACGACGCGGGGGCGCTTCATCTGACGATCGAACCTGACGCTAGCGAAGCAGCCTCATTCGAGGCCTCGGCAGCTAGGAATCCTGCAGTCCGTCCACATTACTGGAAAAGCACGGAGACACCGTCCGTGAAGTTCGAGGTGGTCATGCCCATGAGGGCATCGCGATACCACGCCTGGAAGTTGTGCGTGTCGCCCGGCAGCACCGCGATAAGTCCGTTCGGAGTCGGGAGCATCGTGAGATCGACGTCGAGCCCGATGTCGCCGCCGGTGCCGGCCTGCTGGATCTGACCCGGGCCGACGTAGCGTCCGATGGCACCACCGAGGCACAAGTTGCCGGAGCTGCCCGCAGGCGTCATGGTGAAGCCCTGAACGGGGCTCGTGATGAAGAAGCTGAACGCGAACGCGGGCAGGTTCGAGGACTCAAGGCGCAGGTTGTTGTTCGCGACCTCGTTGCTGCCGCTGACCGCCATCACGGCCGTCTGCCCCGTTGAGTTGGGGTTGGCCTGACAGTAGTTCGTCCCGATGACTCCGTCCCACTCCACGATGTACTGATCGGTCGGGATGTGAGCGTCGAAGACGTCGTTGAACTGCGAGCCACCAAAGGTCTCCGCAAAGTCCTCGCCGTTCGGACCCGCGTTGTTGGGCTCGTTGGGAATCCAGTCCGGCCCCACCACGCTGCTGCCGTCGATCCAGATCCAGCCACCCGACGGCTCGGAGTAGCCAGGGTTGGTGACATCCTGGAACAGCCCTGTCCAGGCGCGACCGACGTTGCCGTTCTGAACGATGAAGTCCATCTCTTGGAAGTCGTTGTAGACGACGAGGTGGCCAGTGCGTCCCTTCCACTCCAGGGCCTCGGCGCGGTCCTTCGCCTGCGTCCAGCTGAGGTTTTCGTTCACGACCTCGTAGTAGCTGCCGTTCACCGGGTTGAACAGCGGGATGGACTGGCGGAGAGTGAACGTTCCGCTGCCGCTATCGCCCACCGAGCGCGAACCCAGGCGGAAGAGGTAGTCTTGGCCAGCGTCGACGGTCCAGCTGAGCATAGAGTCACCGGGGCAGCCGTCGTTGCCGCAAATGATCTGCTGCGGGCTCCCGCACGTGCCGGCAACGTAGACAGCGAAGCGCGTGTCGAGCGAAGTCTGCCCACAGATCTCAAAGGTCACGCGTGCATCCACCGCAGCCGTCCAAAGAAACCAGACGTCTTTGCGCACGCCCACGCCGTTGCAGTCGGTCAAGCCGGGCGTCGCGGTCGCGGCCGTGTTATCGAAAGCGTGGGGCCCGAGCCCAGAGATTGGCTGGGCGTTGACGCAGTCGTCAGCGCCCTGCCAAGCGAGGGCTGTAGGGGATGTGCCGAGCGCAAGGGCTGCGATCAGGATCGCGGGCGCGAAGGAGGTCAGTTGAAGCATGTGACGCCGGGGGTAAGAACGAAGCAGTCCAAAGGGTGAGCCAGAAGCGGCCCCAACCAGCATAGGGGACGTCGCCGTTTGCCTGTTTCGCGTCGCAGATGCTTGTAAGAGACGGGTTCACCCAGTGGGTCAGAAGAGCGTCTAGAGGGTGTCCGTGACCCTGAGTGAGCGTCGGCGCAACAGCGGCTTCACCAGGGGGACCACAGAGACGAAGCGCATTGGAGTGCTCTGCCGCGTTCGAAGGAGAGGCAGCGATCACCTTCTCGGTCTGACCTTCTGGGCCTGAGTCTTCTAGGTCTGGGCCTTCTTGGTCTGAGTCTTCTGGGTCTGGGGCGCCGAGGGCACACTCATTCCGCGCCCGTCTCGAGCTGGTCCTTCAGCCAAGCCCGCGCAAAGCGCCAGTCGTTCTCCACCGTGCGCGCGGAGACCTCAACGACCTCCGCGATCTCCACCATCGTGAGCCCGCCGAAGAAGCGGAGTTCAACGATGCGGGCCTGACGTTCCGAAAGCTTGGCAAGGCCCGTCAGCGCCTCGTCGAGGCTGATCAGATCGAGGTCCTCTTCCTCTTCACCCACGATCGAGAGATCGAGGTCCATCCTGTGCAACTCTCCGCCGCGCTTGGCGCTCTTGTGCTTGCGTGCGTAGTCCACGAGGATGCGCCGCATGGCGACCGCCGCGACGCCCACGAAGTGAGCCCGGCTCGCCCAGGTAACATCCTGGGGGGCCAGCTTGACGTAAGCCTCGTGCACAAGGGCGGTCGGCTGAAGCGTGTGATCGTTCCTCTCCCGAGACAGATAGGCGGACGCAAGCTGCTTCAGCTCGTCATAAACGGCGCCCAGGAGCTCTTCCGGGGCACGGTCGCTTCGGCTTGGATCGGCCATTGGGGGGACGCAGTAAGAGACGAGGAGTCAAGTATGAGGGCGCTCAGGTGGGACGGCATGAAGAGTCCCGTCCAACGTCAACGCGCGATCGGACCGTCCAACCCACAATAGATTCCGAAAAGAAAATCTGCCGTCCAGGAGTGTCCCCCACGACCGGGACGGAGAGCCGAGAAAAACGGCAGAAGACCCGGGGAGCGCTGACGAAACGCCCGCCACCTCCACGGCGTAGCCGACGCCCAGTGATCCCCGCTGGGCGCCCTGGTGAGGGCGGGGAATCGTGCGGTGTCTGTAGCGTATGATCTCCGTCAACCGCATTTCCGCTGCTACACCATGCTCACGACCCCAACCTGGACCCGTCCAATCATCCTCGGCATCACAGCCCTTCTCCCGCTCTTCCTTAGCGCTTGCCAAGCCAGTGGAGGCGCGGCCGAGCACGGTTGGCACCCGGTCGAGCGTGCCGACCTGAGCGCGGCGCAGGTCTCCGTGCTTGGGCAGTATGTCGAAGCGCGCGACGAGCTTTTCTCTTCGCTCTTCGCGGAGCTCAGCGGTGCGATCAAAGCGAGCGGTCACGCGGACGCGATCGGTGTCTGCCAGGAGCGCGCGCCAGCGATTGCCTCGGAGGTCAGCGCGAAGCACGGCGTTCGTATTGGGCGCACTTCGGCGCGACTGCGCAGCCCGAAGAACGGGGCGCCGGAGTGGGCGTCCAGCCTGCTCGAGGCTGAGGGTAGCGAGCAGCTTATGGTTCGCGGCGACGGAGAGGTGCGCGCTCTCTTTCCGATCCTCATCGCACCGAAGTGCTTGGCGTGCCACGGGCAGGTCGACGAACTTGGCGAAGGTGTAGCTTCAGCGCTCTCGGCGCGCTACGCAGGTGATCAGGCGACCGGCTACTCGGAAGGCGACCTGCGGGGCTGGTTCTGGGTCGAGCGCTAGGCCGGATCGTTGACGCACAAGTGGGCCCTCGCCCTGCAGATCTCACCGAGTCAACGTGAACCTCTGACGGCGCTCATCGTTGCACCGCTCAAATGACACTCAGGTCGAAACTCCTCGCAGCGGTCGTCACGCTCCTCGGCGTGCTCTACGGACTCGCCCGGTGGGCGATCCCGCCGACGGTCTACGTGATCGTGTCCTTGGAGGACGCCAGCGGAACCACCTTGGAGATTCCAGAGCCTTGGGGCCGTACCCTCTTCATGGACTTTCCTCCTGGGGGCCAGGATGAACCGCCGCGACTCGAGGACGGGCTGGCGATCGTCTGTGCTGTTCTTGATCAGGCGCCTGACCGGCTCCGTTGGTTCGGAGACACCCAGCAATGGACCTTGACTTTCTTCGGGAAGACCAAGCACTTCAGCTTCGCTGGCCCGCCGGGGAAAGACATCGCCGTCGCCGCTCTACACAGCGAGCTTGGGCTGGCTGAGGCTCTCGTCTCGCTACCCAGCACGGGGACGGTCATTCCGTGGGATGTGGTTCGCGTGAGACTACGGTTCCCCGGCCTCCGCTCGGTGGCTCCAGGAGAGCTAGAGCTGAAGATGCTCGGTACAAGCGAGGATCCCGTCTACCCACACGAGAAAGTTCGCCTCGTGTCACCACTGGCGGGCATTCCGCTCGTTCGCGCGTTCGGGACCAGGCGATCTGGCTCCCATGACGATGCACCCCTGCCCATTCGATGCGCTCTGCCACCGGGTGACTACGGTGTCCAAGCTCAGCAGCACATCGGAATCGGCTGCGGACTCAATGCTCCGCCCCAGGATCGCTTCCTACGTTCCCATGAGCGCGTAGAGATCCAATCCCTGATGGTGACTCAGGCGAAGCTGCAGCGATCCGCTGGCCTGCGCTTGGCCCTGGACGTCCACGTGAGCGGCGCTGACGTAGCGGAGGGCCTCCCGGCACTACTCAAGAGCCTCGAGCTAGAGATCTTCGAGCGTGGTATCCTCCCGCTGAAGGCCCCGCCCGCGACCCCGCCTCGATGGACAGCCGAAGCCACGCTTCGTCCACTCCGTAGCGAAGCTAGAACGAGGCCTTGGTACTGCCGCTGGGATGGCTGCAGTTTCATAATGGATCGCACCGAGTTTCCACTCAGCGGCACCATTGAGGGCCTCGAGCAGCTGCCCAAGGGCGAGTACGAGCTGAGGATCCACGGAGACCTCATCAAGCCCCTGCGCACCCGCATAACGATCCCCTCACGCGCCGACACTGCGCTCGAAGTCGTGACGGTGCCCATCACCTTGGAGCCGTCTTCCTAGGTGCCCTCAGTCAAAGAGTAGCTCAAGGCCGAGCGAACACGTCTCCCGCACGACGTCACCCGTAAGCCGGCCGCTCCGCGCAGATGCGTTGGCGATACCAGCGGCAGAGTGCGCAATGCCTGCGTCTGATTGGAGAGTGGCCTTGCGCCAATGAGCGAACTTCCTTCGCTCGCCTTTGGATAGGTGCTCTAGCGCTTGCTGCGCGGTGCCTCGGAGCTCAGCTGGGTCAAAGAGGCGGAGAGTGTCGTGAACGTAGAGGAGGTCCTTAGCTCGTTCGCCAAGGCTTCGCGACTCGGAGATCAGCCCCTTCTGGAGTATGAAGCACGCCGGGTGAACGACTCTAGCTTTGAGTACATCATCTTCTCCGGGAAGATCGAACTCCCAGCTTTCGAATGCAAGGATCTCAACGTGAGTGAGAGACTCCGCAACGAGTCCATAGGCCTTCTCGACATGCGCCCTGCTCCCCGAGCGTCCGCCCTGCGCGCCCGTCCTCCGACAGAGGAACTGAACGTAGTCTCCACCCGGGGCGCGATAGATGATCGAAGGTGGCGTGGTCACTCCCCTTGGAACCTCTTCGAATCGCGCGGCCTTGAGCGCCTCCGACAGGTCAGGGAGTACTCCTTTCTCCCCGATCACGATGTCGATGTCCTCCGTCATAAGTGGGCTTTCGTCGCTAGACGCGATCTGGGAATGGAGGCGATGAGCGGCTCCCCCTACCACAACGACCCGGTCAAGAATCGGTGCCAGAGCACGAAGGGCCGTCACGAGGGTAGCGTCGATCACGGCTGTTCGATGTTGAGGCCCATCTCGAGCCAAAGCTCGGTCGCCTGTTCCGCACCGCGAACGGGGTGATGAACAACGTCAAGCCAACATTGGATGACGTCCGCGGTCGGCGGCATCGACCGAGGACTCCCACGAAAGACAGACTCGGGGAACGGGGCCTCGCGAACGACAATGTGATTCGCTTCTTCCTCCCCGCACTCCACAAGCTGCAGTCCGTCGAGCGTTTGACGGTCGAGCCTGCGCACGAGCAAGTGATCTGGGGCGCCGCTAACGAACGGAACACCTAGCTCGTTGCAAGCAGAGAACAAGCCGAGGCAATGCCTGTCCTCTTCGAGCCGGCTTGAGACCGATGAGATGAGACTCTTGGATCCGAACATCCCCCGCGCAGCGAGCTCGACGGGTGGCCGAGCGTGAACCGCGCGGGACCAATCCCTGAACAGGCGGGAACGATCGACGAGCTGAATGGTGGGCCGACGCTGGAGAAAGCCGCGCGACTCGAGCTCTCCGAGGACCACCGAAACGACGGACTCCGAAACTCTCGCGAAGGCCGCGAGCTCTCGCGCGGTGCGAAAGTGCGCCTTCTCTCCACCGCATCTGATCCATCGGGAGTCAAGTTCGCCCGCAAGGAGGACTTTGATGAGCCACTGCCCGAGATCGGAGAATGGCGTCGAAGCCGCGCGAGTCGCGTCACGGGTCCGCACAGCTCCTTCCTCGGAGACCTGAACGTCCAGCCCGTTGGCAGCCCTGACGCCCGCCGAGTCCACGATGCACCATCGAACATCACCGAAGTACCGATCCGCGAAGGCTCGCAGCTTCTCGATCATGTTCGAGCTGAGTCGAGATGCACCGACGGCGGCCAACGGGTCGGTTTGCACGCCCTCTGATTCGCCATGATCCTGGGCGTGCCGACGTGCCATGAGCACCGCCGCAGCGAACTGGTGCTTGAGCGCCTCTAGGCGCGGCCGCGCCGTCGAGACCTTGAGCTCGACCACCATCTTCTGCTTGGCCTTGGTCGCCACCAAGTCGCCGTCCGGAGGCTCCACGACGTGCCAGCCCGCATCCCCCAAGGCCCGAACCAAGGCACCCTGGACTTCGATAACGCTTGCGTGCATAGCGTCAGTATCGTCCACGTGGCCTAGTTTTGTATGCACAAAAGCTTCCGTGCGCACAAAATCTTCTGTGTACGCAAAATTTTACGGGCACGCAAAGCTCTGGTGCGACCGATGCCTCGAGGGGGTCGTCATCTGGCCCCGCTGGAGACATCAAGAGTCGCAGTAGCGCCCCCCCCGGCCGGGCATTCCGTGCTGCGGGGAGCGAGGGTGCGGTGGCGAGACCCCCGGCGAACCCGACGGCCTCCTTCTGATCCTGCCTGCTAGTTCAGCAGGTGCTGCTCGATCAGGGCCCACTCCGTTTCCTTCGAGTGCCAGCGCATGTCCCTGGCCCGGATGCCGTGACGGGTTTCGGGGTAGAGCATCATGCTCCAGTTCGTCTTGCCCGCCGCCATCAGCGCGCGCGTCATGTGGAACAGGTTCTGCACGTGGACGTTGTCGTCCATGACGCCATGGAAGAGGTGCAGGTGGCTGTCCGGATCGAGGTTGGGGGCCTGGGCCAAGACGGAGGTCTTCTCAAAGCCCTCGAGGTTGTCCGCAGGCGTGCGCATGTAGCGCTCCGTGTAGATCGTGTCGTACATACGCCAGTCGTAGACGCCGCCGCCCGCGAAGCCGAGGGCGAACTTATCTGTTCGCATCAGGCAGTTCGCGGTCATGGTGCCGCCAAAGCTGAAGCCTGAGATCATGACACGATCGGCGTCGGCCCAGGGGTGAGCGGTGAGCCAGTCCACCATGTCCGCCATGTCCTCGACCTCTTGCAGGCCCACGCGGCGGTAGAGCGCGGACGTCGCCTCTTGCCCACGCAGGGTCGACGTGCGCACGTTGGCCTGCATCGTGAGGATGCCCTCTTGCGCGAGATAGTGGTAGTACGCACTCGTGTTCCAACGGTTGCGCACCGACGGCGCGGCCGGTCCCGAGTAGGTGGCGACGCTGATGGCGTAGGGCTTCGTGGGATCGAAGTCCGCGGGCTTCAGAATGGAAACGTCCAGCTCGACACCGTCGCGGGTCTTTACGCGGTGAAGCTCCCACTGCCCGAGGTCGAACTTGTCTGCCGCTGGCACCGTCGCGGTCGCAAGCTCGCGAATGATCTTGCCGTCGGCGTCGCAAAGAACCGCGGTGCCGGGGTTCGTCAGGCTGGAGAAGCGGTCGATGAACATCGAGCGATCCCCGTTGAAGCTCACCCGGTGGGTGCCCTCGCCGGTGGTCAGGCGCGTCGTCGATGCGCCATCCAAAGAGGCGCGGTAGACGTTGCGGTTGATGTCACCGTCCGCGGTTGAAACGAACCACACGTAGCCGGGGCTCGAGTCGGTCGGCTCCTCCAAGTGCTCCACCCCGAGCACGTTGCCATCCCCCTTCGTCACGGCGTGCATGAGCGAGCCGTCCGCCGCGTAGCGGTAGATGTGGTTGGTACCGGTCCGGTGACTCTGCCAGAGGAACGAACCGTCGCTTAGCCACGTCGGGTCCTCGGGGCGCTCCGTCCAAGTCTTGGACGTCTCGCGGATCAAGATCTCGCCCTTCCCCGTCTCCGGGTCGACGCTAAGAACGTCCGCCCACGTTTGAATGCGATCCTGCACGTGCACGAGGCAGCGGTCCCCGTCAGGCGTCCATCCGATGCGAACGATCAGGATCTCCTGTCCGTCGTAGCGCGAGAGGTCGACCCATGCGGTCGCGCCCTGCTCGGCGTTCACGATGCCCACCTTGGGGATCGGGTTCGGGTCCCCCACCTTCGGGTAGTTCGTGACCTCTGACTTCACCCGGAAGTGATTCGATTCGATGTGATCGACTACGGTGAACTCGTGCACCGGAGACTCGTCGAGTGAGATGAACGCGGTGTGTGTGCCGGCCGGCGACCAAAAGTGAGCCTGGAAGTCGCCGCGGCCATAGATCTCTTCCTGGTAGACCCAGTCGAGCACGCCGTTGAACTGGTCCGGGCCGCCGTTGGACGTCAGCGGGCGCACCCGGCCTGTCCCGGTGTCCGCAATAAATAGATCGTTGTCGCGAACGTACGTCACCCAGAGGCCATTGGGTGAAAGCCGGTCGTAGCGGACTTCGCCCTCGGCGCCCTTGGCGACGATCACGGGGGCGCTGCCTTCCCGGCGCACCCAAAGCTCCTCGTTCACGTAGACCAGGCGAGCCTTGCGATCCGTGGAGAACTGCTCGGCCTTGAGCGCCAGCCCCTTGGCGATCTTCTGGATGTTCTTCGCGGTGTAGCCAGAGACGCCAGACTTGGTGATCTCGTCTTCGATGCTGAGCGCAAGCTCGTTGGCGGCGTCGTCGCTCGAGCCACCGGCACCTGCGCCAGGGTTCTTCGCCTCGACCACTTTCCCCGTGGCGGGGTCGTAGAGTTTCCGCTCGCCATCTTCGCCGCGCTTCGTCAGCAAGTTGCCCTGCTCCAGATCCCATGTCCACGGAGCTAGGCTCGCGGAGAACCGAACCTGGTTCACGCCGGGCTTGCCTGCCACCTCTTCAAAGCTCAGGGCGCGCTTGCCTTCAGTGGCGGAGGCATCCTCCTGATACGCGTTGGCGGCGGAGCAAAGGCAGAGGGCGATGGCCCCGAGGGCCGCTGCGGAGTTGGTTTTCATGGGGGCCAGAGTCGATGTCGGTAGCAGAAGTTCCGTAGAAAACGGCGCCGCGATCGGCGCCGACGGGCCCGCTAGTCTAGAGATCTGCAAGAATGGGATTGGCTGACTCGCGTAAGTCCTCTGCGCCCGCCTCTATCGAACGACTCTCACCTCGCCCAAAGCTCGGAATGAACCTCAGCTTCCTCCCTCTCCTCGTTTCCACCTTTACGCCTGGTCCCTTGCCGGCGCCGGCCCCAGCCGAGGTCAATCTCCTCGCAGCGTTGCCCGCCGAGACCTTCGCGGTCCTCCACGTGCCGAATCCGAAGGCCATCACGGCTAGCCGAGAGACCAGCCGGTGGGTGGCCTTCGCCATGGACGCCGAGTGGGACTCGCTCCTCACCGGACTCGTCAAGTCCGTGGATGTTGACGCCGCTCCTGAGGAACTGTCCGCCTGGCGCGAGCGCATTCTGGGCTCACTCGCCGACTCCAGCGGCCTGGTGGGTTTCGCGTCGGGCGCGCTCAAGAAGGACGGGCCGAATCCCACCATTGGTCTGATGGTCCAGGGCGGTGAAGAGTCGAGCCGACTCCTTCGCCGCTTCATCGGCACCGACGCGAGGTCCGCGTCGCTCCCGAACGGCGAGGAGGTGCTCTTGAGCGAGCTAGGTCGCGCCGAGCTCTACTACGAGTCGAACGGGCTCATTCTTCTACTGTCGAGTGCGACCGTCGAGGAGTCGATGTCCGTCGCTGAGGAGTGCCTGAACTCCCTGACAGCGGCCAACGCTACGAGCCTCTTCCACCTGCCGGGCATCGCCAAGCACCGACCGGACGAGCCCACGATGGAGTTCGCGGTCGACACGAGCCCCTTCATTCAGGCGATTCGCGAGGCCGAGCCCGACATGGAGCCGTTCCAGCGGCGCGCCGTCGATTCCCTCGCCTCGGTTCGATGGGTCTACAGCTCCTTCGAACTCGGCCTCGGCGAGGAAGCCGACTGGAACTTCTACGCGCCGTACGACGAAGACTCGATGATCGGCTCTGCACTCAAGTTCTTCGGAGAGGCTGACAAGTCGCTCTTCGCCAACGCTCCCATCGAGTCCGTCAGCGCCACCGTGGGTGCCTTCGACATCAACGGGTTCGCGACCTGGGTTCTTGGCGAGATCGAAGACACGTCCGAGGAGGTTCACGCCCAGGCTGTTGCTGGACTGAGCGGCATCCAGACCGCCATCGGCGTCGATCTGATGACGGACATCGTCGGAAACATGAGCGGGCAGTTCCTCGGCTTCAAGTCGGCCCCGAACGCAGCCGCAGGCGGTGGAATGGTCAGCATGGTCGGCCTGGCCGATCCGACCACGCTCGTCGCGTTGATGGAAGACACCGAGCCCTTCCTCGACATGGTGGAGTCGCTCCTCAACATCTCAGGCATGGGCGACAGCGTCACGTCGGAGTCCCGCGCCATGGGCTCGGACGGCGGTGAGATCGAGCTCTACCGCACGACCGAGGACGTCGGCATCGACCTCGTGGTGGGCGTCGGAGAAGGCCGCGTCTTTCTCTCCAGCGACCCAGCGACCCGCGCCGCCTACTTCGACCTCACGAACGGTACGGGCTCCTCGAAGTCAGTCCTCGACGATCCCAAGCGAAAGAAGGCCGTGGCAGCCGCATCAGGTGCGCTCCTGACAGTGCAACCGACCGCTGGCATCGCCGATGTCGTCGAAGGCTTCGGAGAGTGGGCCGACATGCTGATGGGAGACTTCATTCCGGATCAAGATCCGGAGCTCAACCCCAACAGAACGCAGCCCGAGACTTCGATCACCGTCGCGACAAGCAGGCTGGCCGATCTCATCCGCCGCTACTTCAGCGGCACAATGACCGGAGAGGTCCGGGTCGGAAACGGCCTCATGCACATGCGAACGGCCGCGCGCTAGGCGAAGCAGGTGCACCCGACACGAAGAAGCCGGGGGAGAGACGAGCGGCTGCTCTTCTCTCCCCCGGCTGCTATCTATCTCGCTACGTGGCCGGGCTTAGCCCCGACCCTTCTTGAATTGCTCAAACGGGTCAGCCACCGGCGACGGCGGGACGGCTTGGTCGCCAGCTGCGGGCAGCGGCGCCGCGGGGGCCTGGGGCTGCGCTTGCTGGTACTGCTGCGGCTGGGGAGCTGCGGCGGGAGCCGGAGCCGGGGCCGGAGCGGAGTGACCACCGCCGTCGGAGCCAAGCATCGAAGCGTCCCAACGGACACCGGCCGCTTGAATCGCACTCAGGTAGCCGCCTTTGTCCACGGCCTTGATGTAAGCCTCCTCGGGGGCCACGATGCCGTCCTTCACCAGCTGGGCGAGCGAGTCGTTCAGGAGGCGCATGCCTGCCTTGCCGCCCATCTGCATGGAGCTCACGATCTGGTGGGTCTTGCCTTCGCGGATCAGCGAGCTCACGGCCGAGTTGACGAGCAGAACCTCAAGCGCAGCGACGCGTCCCCCACCCTGCTTCTTGCAGAGCGTCTGGGCCACAACGCCCTTGAGCGACGACGAGAGCATCGTACGGATCTGCGACTGGCGGTCAGCCGGGAACTGGTCGATGATTCGGTCCACCGTACTGGCGGCCGTCGTCGTGTGCAGCGTACCGAAGACGAGGTGACCGGTTTCCGCCGTCTCGATCGCGATCTCGATGGTCTCGAGGTCGCGCATCTCGCCGACGAGAATGATGTCCGGGTCCTCACGCAGCGCGGCCTTCAGGGCGCGCTTGAACGATGCGGTGTGGTTGCCCACCTCGCGCTGGTTGATCAAGCACTTGTGGTCCTTGTGCACAAACTCGATCGGGTCCTCAATGGTGAGGATGTGGTCCGAGCGCTGCTTGTTGATGTGGTCGATCATCGCCGCGAGCGTGGTCGACTTACCAGAACCCGTCGGACCCGTCACCACGACGAGGCCCTTCGAGAGGAAGCAAAGCTCCCGGACGGCGGGCGGCAGGTTCAGCTGCTCGCACGTCAGGATCTCCTCGGGGATCTGTCGGAACACGGCGCCTGGGCCCCGGTTGTCCTTGAAGAAGTTCACGCGGAAGCGAGCCACGCCCGGCAGGTAGTAAGCGAAGTCGAGGTCGTTGTTCTGCTCGAACTCCTTCCAAGCCTCCTCAGGCGCGATCTCGCGGAGGATCTGTGCCATCTGGTCCGGCTCGATCACCGCGCACTCAGAGATCGGCACGATGTCGCCGTGGAGCCGGAACTGCGGCTGCGTCTTCGAGGACATGTGGAGGTCGGAAGCTCCCAACTCGACCATACGTGTGAAAAGTGCGTCGATCCAGGCCATGGCAGTTCGTGTGAGGGGCGCGTTAGCGGGTTTCTAGAGGGGGAAGTCAGGGAGGCGGGGCACCTTCCGTGACCCCAGGCTGATCGGCAGGAACCACTGGATCGCTCAAGTCGATACTCTCCGTAGATGCGCAAAACTTTCCGACCTCATCCCGGAGCCCACTGGATGGGTGCTTCCGCCGCTTGCCTCCTCATGGCGCTCGCCCTTTCGGGCTGCGAAGGCGGCACCCCGACGGCCCAGGAGGACACGCAGGCGGCTGCGGCGGCGGACACCTCTGCGACATCCTTGGCCGCCGCCGACGCGCCCGACCTGCCGCCCGCGGGCTCCTGGCGCGGCAGCCTCCTGTCGCCGGGCGGCCCCCTCACCTTTGGCGTTGAGTTCGTCGAAGAGGAGGCCGGGCTCCGCGCCGTCATCCTGAACGGCACCGAGAGACGCCCCGCCGGGCTGGTGACAAAGACCGCCACGGGCGTCGAGTTCAATATCCCCCCCTACCAGTCGCGAATCGTGGCGACGAACGAAGTCACCAAGTCGGGCACCGCCTCCCTGGTGGGCGCGTGGGAGCGTGACCGCGGAAAGGGAATGGCCGAAGTCCTGCCGTTCGCCGCCATCGCCGATGCCACGCCCCCGGCGATCCCACAGCTGTCTGGTGAAGCCGCTGCCGCCATGAGCGGCCGCTGGGCCGTCACCTTCAAGGGCGACGACGATCTCTCCGTAGGCCTCTTCGAAGTCGACCGTTCAGGATCCGCCACCGGCACGTTCCTGACCACCCTCGGGGACTACCGCTATCTCGCGGGCTACAGCGACGGTCAATCCCTGCACCTCGCCTGCTTCGACGGCGCCCACGCGTTCCTGTTCCGCGCCAAGATGACCGACGCCGGCGACCTCGACGGCGAGTTCTGGTCGCGCGACAGCTACCACACGACGTGGACGGCCACGAAGTCGAAGGACGCCCAGCTCCCCGACGACTTCGCGCTCACCGAGTGGGTCGGGGGAATTCCGCTCGCGGACGTGGCCTTCCCCGACGCGGACGGCAACGTGCACAGCCTCGACGACGAGGCGTTCCAGTCCAAGGCTCGCCTCCTCGTCATCTTTGGCACGTGGTGTCCCAACTGCAACGACCTCACGGAGTACCTCGTCCGCCTCGACGCCCAGTACGAGGCCCTGAGCATCGTCGGTATCGCGTTCGAGATGGGCGACGATCCCGAGGTCCACGCCCGGGCGGTCCGCGACTATGCGGCCCACCACCAAGCGACCTACCCGATCCTCATCGGCGGCGTCTCGGACAAGGCCGAGGCCTCCAAGGCATTCCCCCTCGTCGACCGCGTCCGCGCTTACCCGACGACCGTGTTCATGGACGAGAAGGGCAACGTCAGCGCCGTCCACACCGGCTTCAGCGGCCCTGCGACCGGCGAAGCCCACGAATCCTTGAAGCTCCGCTTCGAGTCGGAGATCGAAAGCCTCTTAGCGGGAGACTAGGCCTTCTGAGCGGCACAGCTCAAGGGGCTCGAAGATTCGATCGAGTCGCTTGAGCTGCTGGGCGCTGAAGTAGGTCCGCCACAGGTCCTGGCCCAGGCTCGGGCTGCCGCTCACGTTGTGATCTCGGCAAAGATGCGGCTCAAAGTCGAACGGTGCGAGGCCGAACGGCTGGATGAGATCGCCAAGCACGCCGTTGCAGTCGAGCAGGAGCTCTTCGTAGCAGGTCCAATCGTTGCGAGGAATCGATTGAGCGAAGTAGTGGGTCCGGGCCGCGATGACGAGGGCCACCTCCTCGTAGGGCTCCAGTCGTTCATCGAGCATGGGTAAGTAGGCGTCCAGCTCCGGGGTGCTGCGCACCGTGGCCGCGATGGCGTCGAAGGCCGGCTTGCCGTACCAGCTAGTGGCGAAGTCGTTTCGCAGGAGCGAACACAAGATCCCCCTTGGGTCGCGCCAGATGCCGCGCACCTCCATCGCGGGGAAGCGGCGCTGGATCCACGCAGCCTTGAAGTGCACCTTTGTCTCCTTGATGACGTTGAGCCCTTCAGGGCGCGGCGCATGAGCGCTGCTATGCTTGCGGAATAGATCCGCGCCTAGGAACCCATCGTCGACCTCGCCCTCGAGGAACTCCGACAGGAACTTCTCAGTCGCAGGGTGCTCCTCGTCCTCCGCCCAGATTCGGTGCTGGGAGTCGTGAACTTCCGTGCGGTTGAACGGCTGAAAGAAGTACGCAGCGTCCGGGTGCTGGGCCAAGAGACCGCCGATCAGGGAGCTCCCGCAGCGGTCAAAGCCGTTCAGCAGGAGGATCTTCACTTGACGTCCAATGTCAAACGGCCACGGACCTTCGTGGACTCCCACGCGCTGCACAGGTTGAGGTGCCCGCGATAGATGGCGTAGATGTACTCGATCTCCGCACCGTTGAGCTCCTGATGACACGGCAGGTGAAGCCAGTCCCCCTCAAGGTAGCTCTCCACTCCAAACGAACGGTACCGGTTGTGGAGCGCGCTCGCGTCCTTGCTCTGGAAAGCGAAGGTCAATGGGAATGCGTCTTTGGGATGGAGCTCGACGTCTTCCTGGGAGAAGTTCGCCCACATGGAGTCC
>CALHGQ010000696.1 GCA_938030175.1 uncultured bacterium
GCTTCCAAAGCCAGATCTCCACGGACGTGCACGTGTCGCTGCCATCGGCCGAGTCGGGGAGCGCTGAGCTCAAGGTCGTCTGGCCCGACGGGACCGAAGAGACCATAGCTGACGTGCCAGCTGGCCAGCTCACGACCCTCCAGCGCGGCGCGGACGGCTCCTCCGTGGATTCCGGACCGCTTCCCAACTGGCCCGACGGCGCCTCCACCGGGGCCGCCCCCGGGGCCGAGGGCCCCGCGATCAAGACGGAAGACGGCGACGTGCTGCGGCGGTTCCGTAGCGATCCGAGCCCCGAGGTGCGCGCCGCCTTCCTCGCGCTCGCGAGCAGCGAACGGGCCTACCCACACCTCTTGATCGAGCACGGGCGCGCGGCCCTCGACGCTGCGCGCTATCGCGACGCGCTCGCGATCTTCCGCCGTGCCGTCGACGGCCGCAACGATCTCTCAGCCGCCGACGCCCCCGCCTTCGAGGGCCTTGCGAGGTCCCATGTTCTTCTAGGTCGCATCGACCTCGCCGAGGCCGCCTACCAGCGATCGGTCGAGCTGGACCCGGACTACGCGATCGGTCACTTCAATCTTGCCGCCGCCTACGCGCACCAAGGGCGATTCGCCGAAGCGATCGACGCCCTCAAGGAGGTTCAGCGACTTGAGGGCGACAGCGACCGCGTCGTCGGCGCGATGGTGGAGAACGCTGGCGGCGCTGGGGACACGGCGCTAGCACGGGAGTACGCCGGCCGCTGGCTTGCCAAGTACCCCAAGGACGCGGCCATGCTGGTCTTGGTGGGCAAGGTCGAAGCGCGGGCGAAAAACCTGGGCGCGGCCAAGGAGCACTTCGAGGCTGCACTTCGGCTTGAGCCACGCAACACGGAAGCACAGGCTGCACTCGCGCTCACCCTCAAGCTCCTCGCGTCGTCGCCCGCCGCAAAGTAGCAGGCGAATCCCACGCGCGATTCGAGGATTCTTGAGCCGCGACCTACCGGGTCGCGAATACTGGGACTCATGAGCACCCCCAACGACTCAGACCTCGACCGCGACGCCGTCGAGCTCCATCGCACCCACCAAGGCAAGATCGAGGTGACGCTGCGTGCCGACCTCGAGACCAAGCGGGACCTGAGCCTCGCCTACAGCCCCGGCGTGGCGGCTGCTTGCCGCGCGATCGAGGGCGATCCGGCAGCGCTGCGCAGCTTGTCCGTAGCGGGGCGCTCTGTCGCTGTCGTCACCGACGGCAGCGCGGTGCTCGGGCTCGGCAACATCGGGCCCGCCGCGGCCATGCCCGTCATGGAGGGCAAGGCCGCCCTCTTCCGGCGCTTCGCGGGGCTCGACTCGTGGCCCATTTGCCTCAACGTCAACTCACCCGGCGAGCTGATCGACGCCGTCCGCGCGATCGCCCCCGGCTTTGCGGGGATCAACCTCGAGGACATCGCAGCGCCCGAGTGCTTCGACGTCGAGGACGCGCTCCAAGACCTCGGCATCCCCGTGATGCACGACGATCAGCACGGGACGGCTATCGTGCTCCTGGCCGCGCTCATCGGCGCCGCCGAGCTGGCCGGCAAGCGCCTACAGGATATGACCGTCGTGGTCGCGGGAGCGGGAGCCGCAGGCACCGCGATCGCCAAGCTCCTGCGCTGCATTAGCTTCTCGGATCTCGTTTGTGAGCCGGTCAAGGACGTCATCGTTTGCGACTCGAAGGGAGCCCTGCACAAGAACCGCAAGGGTCTCATCCGCGAGAAGCGAGAGCTCCTGGCCTACACGAATCGCAGCGGCCGCGAAGGGACGATTCAGGAGGTCCTCGAAGGCGCCGACGTCTTCATTGGCGTAAGTCGCGGGGGCCTTCTGAGCGCTGACGACGTGAAGCGCATGGCGGACCGCCCCATCCTCTTCCCCATGGCGAACCCCACGCCGGAGATCGACCCGAAGGAAGCCCTCGACGCAGGGGCGCTCGTGGTCGGCACGGGACGGAGCGACTACCCCAACCAGGTGAACAACGTGCTCGCCTTCCCCGGCGTGTTCCGGGGCGCGATCGACGCGGGGGCGACCTCCATCACACCCGAGATGAAGCTCGCGGCCGCCCGCGCCCTCGCCGAGTTTGTGGGCACGCCCACGCCCGAGCGCGTGCTGCCCGGGCCCTTCGAAGAGGGTGTGGCGGAAGCCGTCGCCGCCGCCGTGCGAGGGGCCTGGGAATCCCGCTGAACCGCTACCAGCCAAAGATGCTGTTTGCGAGGTAGCTCGCGGGCAGCTTCGAGGCTGATTCGGCTGCTGGGAGCCCCTGGGACTGGACGTCGTCTACGAGAGCGCGCACGAGCGCGCCATCGAGGGACTCCAGCTTGGTGATGAGCTCGCTGAGCGCTTCGGTCTCGTCCTTCTTGGACTTGACGGCTTTCGTGCAGGCCTTCAGTGCGGCCTTCCAGTCCTTTGCACCGCTCTTCGCCGCCCTCGACAGCCCCTTGACTTGGCTCTTGGGCGTAGCGATGTCGAGGAGCTTGCCCCAATCACGGAGAACGTCGATCGTGGGGCCAGCCTCCACCTGAACGATCGCCACCACGACTTCGGAAGGCTCCGCAAGTGCAGCCTCGAGCGCGGTGAGCTTGGCGGCCGCCCGCCCCACGTCTGAGAACGGCACGTCGCCCAGATCCCGCGCGAGAACGAGAAGCGGCAGCGCCTCCTCAAGGTCGCCATCTCGCAGCGCACGGGCGCCGGACTTCTCCCACCGTGCGCGCCACTTGGACACTTCGAGCAGCTTCCCTCGATCGACGAGGTCCCCCATCGGAACGTCCACGTAGCTCTCGTACGGGGGGGCAGGCAGGGCGTTCGAGGAAAACCCCGGGTCCCCCTCCCACGCGACTTTGCCGTCCACGCCGATGAGGATCACCCTCGGCAGGTTGAACCGTAGGATCGAGTAGGCCTCGAAGGTCTCACCGGTGCCGTAGACCTCCGGTGCGCGGTAGTCCACGCCCACGGCGCCGGGTAAGGGGTGCTTCTTGAGGTACTCATCGATCGCCTCGTCATCCTCAGCCGCAACGATAGAGATCACCTGCAGATCAACAGACTCCCACTGCTTGGCGAAGCTCTTCAGCCAGGCATCGGTGGGCACCAGGTTGTTCTGAGCGATAGACCAAAGCAGCAGGAGCTGGGGCTTGTCTCCGACCTCGGCGAAATTGCTGCGCTTACCCTGGGTCCAGCGCTTGACCGTGGGGAACGGCGGCACGATCCCCTGGAAGCTGCCGTCCACTGGAGAGCCCGCGTCGAGGCCAGACTGCTCCAAGCGCATGCGCCGCTCGATCCGACCGGCGGGGCTCATGGGGTCGCGGCTCTTGAAGCGGACGTTGCGGTAGTTGGCGTTGCCTGTACCGGCGATGAGGCCGAACGAGCCGAGAAGCATGTCCCGCGCCACAAACTCGTGGCTCGCTGTCAGGACCCCGTCCCACCAAATATCGACGACCTTGCCGGTCACGTCCAAGCGCATGTTGTGCCACTCTCCAGTGGTCGACTCGCCGGGCTTGAGTTCCTTCACGGCGATCGGCGCGTGCCTCCAGGGCTTGGTGACGCCGCCACCGAAGCTCGACATCAGGTCTAGGAACGCCGAGTTGGCGGTTCCCTCGGCGCCTTGGCGCGGCGGGTAGTAAAGCGCCGCGTGGAAGGCGTCGTTGCCCTTCACGCCAAACACGAACCCGATGTACGCCGACTGCCCGGGCAGCGCCTGAACATCCGCCACCAGGGAGATGTCGCCGCCCGTTACGCGGTCGTAGGTGAGGTACTTGAAGTCAAAGTCCGTGGCGTCGAACGCCCCGTTCTTGACGTCGAGGACGGAGCTGGACGGAACGAAGATCGGCGACGAAGCCGTCCAACCCTCCAGGTTCTCCTCGTTGTACGCGAGGTCCCAGATCGTCAGGTCTTCGCCACGAGCGACCACGGCGTCGGCGTAGTCTTCGAAGAGATCGTTCAGCCCGAACTCGGCGGCAAAGCGCCAGGAGAGGTCCTGGATCATGGCCGGTCGGCCCGCGTCGCTGTAGCTCTTGATGATGGCGCGCGATGCTTCGGCGAGTTCCGCCCGGGTCTTGGTGAGTGAGCGGCGCTTGGGGTCCAGCGTGACGAGGAGGCGCTCAGCCGCACCAATCATCTCCTCGTCGGGGACCGCCTGCCCGTCGAGCATGCGAAGGCACTCCGCCACGACCTTGGCCGCGCGGTCGGTCTCCTTGAACTCTGTGTGCAGAAGCGTCGCGAAGTCGATCGCGAGCTGGGCGTCCTCGGGGTTGTCGGCGACCGCCTTCTCGAAGTGTTCCTTGGCGATGATCACATCCCCGTTGGCTGCCGCAAGGCGCGCCCATCGACCCAGAGGCCGAGCGGTCTCGGCCTTGCCCGAGCGAACATCCCAAAGATGAAGCGTCCACTCCTTCCAGATGGCATCGAGGTCCGCGACGTTGTCGACCAGCTTGAAGCCCGGGACTGGTTCGATCGCCTCGCCGTTCAGCCCTTCGTAGGGCGGCTTGGGGTTAGCGAGCACGACCGTCTCGAAGGTCTTGATGGCCGTCTTGCCCGTCTTGCCGCCGGACTTGTCAATGAACTCCAGGAACGCGTCCCGGTAGACAAACCGCCCGTCGCTGGGGTCCTGGAAGTTGTAGCAGAAAAACACGAGCCCCCATGTGGGGGCGTACCAAGCTGGGCCCCATGAATAGGAGTTCTCCAGGATCATGCTCCACGTGGGAGCCGTGGTCGGCACCGAGTTCGGATCGTTCGGGTCCTCCGTATCCTGGGGGTGCTCCATCCAGCCCTCTTCCATGCGCTTCGCGAGCGCGCTCAGGCGATGGTCCGCCGGCTCGTTCATGATGACGGAGCCGTTCGGGAGGATGCGCGTGCCCTCGAAGAAGCTCGCGAGCCCCTCGTTCAGCCACCCTTGGGCGTTGGTCGCAAGGCTCACGTACTGGTGCGCCGCCTCGTGGAAGAGCACGCCCACCATGCCAGCGAAGCCGCCCTTGTCCACGTAGCACTCCACGTGCGACCCGGTGAAGTGCCCGGCCGACCATTCGACGGGTGGCCCGATGCCGAGCTCCAGGTACTCCTCCCTCGACGCGAACACGTTGACCGTGATGCGCGGCACGCTGCGGCTGTCGTCCGGTCCCCCGTAGCGGAAGAACTGCTTATAGAAGGTCGACATCTGCTCCATCGCCTCCCCGGTTCGCACAAGGACCTCGTAGCCCGCGTTCGAGACGGTGAAGTAGTTCGGCCGTTCGAGCTTGGCCGCCTTCTTCCAGTCCTTGTGCTTCTCGTCATGCTCGGCGATCCACTCGTCGGTGACGTCTTCGAAGAGATCCTTGGGCTTCGCGTCCGCGGCGAGGCTCGGGTCCGGCGCCGACGCAATGCGCTCGATGGCGGCCGCCGCCTCAGGGCTGTCGGGGTCCAAGGTTTGGACTTCTTTCCAAACTCCGATGGCCCCATGGGGCCTGCCGGCTTTCTCGTAGCCGTCCGCGACGGCCGTGAACTTCTTGGCGAAGGTCTCCTTGAGGTCGAAGAGCTGCGCCGCCACCGGATCGAGGGCCAAGAGCGCTTCACGTTTCTCCTTGATCGTGCTGCGCTTCGCTCCTTGCGCCACGAGAAAGCGAAGCTCCTTGTGCAGGCAGTAGATCTGAAGGTCAACATCCTCCGCTCCGGCCGCCGCCCGCGCGCGCACCTCCCATGCACTCGTGTTCCGACGGTCGCGCTCTAGCGCCCGAACCGCAGCCTCCTCCGCCTTGTCCCACCGCTCGCTCTTGACGTACGACTCGGCGGAGCGCAGCGCCCCGCGAAACCCCGCCGAGGCATCTTGCACGGGTGCACTCGCCCCGAGGAGCACGGCGAGCAGGATAGCCCCCAGAGGGCCCCAGCCGCGCGGGCTAGATGCAACGGGGTGACGAACGAGCTGGGACATGGAGAGCTCCTGGGGAGGTCTAGGAGAGATTCGGAGCGGCGTCGCCGCGCTTCGGCGAGCGCGACGGGTAGAGCAGCAGAAGCGCCACGAAGCAGGCAAGGCTTGCGTACATCGGCACGCTGAACAGCTTCACGTAATCCATGACTCCCTCGGCGCTGGTGGCCCACTCGCCGACGACGGCGGTGGATACCCACGAGCCGACGATGATGCCGACGCCCACGATCACCAGGTTGAACAGGTTCTGCGCGCTAGCCCGGACGTCCGGCGAGGTTTCCTCATCGACCACCATAAAGGCCACGAAAATGAAGCAGCCAAAGCAGAGGCCGTGAAGCGCGACGCCAAGCAGAACCGTAGCCAGCGAATCTGTGTACGCGAACAGTGCCATGCGCCCCGCGTAGGCGAGGAGCCCGACGGCCAGAAGCGACTTTCGCGAAACGGACTTGGCCACGAACGGAATCGCAGCGAGCACGAGGATCTCGCTCATCTGACCGATGGTCATGAGCCCGCCGCCCCCAACCCCAAAGATCTTGTTGATCGTGTTCGCGGTATCCCGGCCGTACCCGGAGAGGAAGTCCGCCGTGTAGACGAAGTAGAACTGGTGGATGCAGCTGACGGGCACCGCGATCAAGAACAGCATGAGGAGCGGCTGCATGCGAATCTCGCTCAGCGCCCCCATGGTGGCGTTGCCTTCCTTTGCGGAGGAGCTCGGCGGCGTGTGCGGGAGCGTGAAGCAGTAGAGCCCCATCAATACGCCAAGCACAGCGCTCAGGCGGAACGCATCGGCGCGCCCCGCATCCTGAGCCAGGGCGATCGCCTCGTCGGAGACCCCCGTCGGGGTGTGTTGAAGCAGCAGCCACTGCCCCACGGCGATGCCTGCAGCGATCCAACCCAGCGTGCCCCAGAGCCTGACGCGGCCAAAGTCCCGGTCGCGATCCGGTAGATGCGCAAAGCTCAACGAGTTGGTCAGCGCCAGCGTCGGCGCGTAGACCAAGCCGTAGACAACACTCAGCATGAGGAACTGGTAGTACTCCGTCGTCGTGCTCAGCATGTAGACGAGCCCTGCGCCGACGAGGTGGCTGAGCCCGAGGAACTTCTCCGTGGAGAAGTACCGGTCCGCGATCTGTCCCGCGAGGAACGGGCCGATGATCGCCCCGACGGCGCCGCCCGACAGGATCATCCCGCACTCGGCGAGACTGAACCCGCGATGCCCCAGGAGAAACGGATAGAGGATCGGCAACCACGCCCCCCAAATCGCGTACTGCAGGAACATCATGAACGACAGCCGTGTGTTCAGGCTCGTCGAGAGTGGCGGGACGGTCGAATCAGTCATGTTCTAGGGGGAGCAGTGGTG
>CALHGQ010000697.1 GCA_938030175.1 uncultured bacterium
TATGGGGGGCTTCAAGCGCCTTGTCAGGACTCCGATGGACGCAATTGGTTAGCGCGGACTTCTTCAACGGGCTGCTAGGCCGGGGCCCCGCAGGGTTCAGGGGCTAGAGCCCGACGCAAGCGTCACATGAAAAGGGCGCCGCGGATCCATCGATCCGCGGCGCCCTCTTCGCTTGAGTCGCCTCCTTATTAGAGCTGAATCGTCTGGTCAGAGAAGACTGCGACCTCGATGTTCATGAGCAGGTCGCTACCGAGGCCGGGGTTTTCGTTGTGCGCGACCGTCGTGGTCCCGTCGCCGTTGTTCGTGATCGTGAACTCGGCGAAAGGTGCGTTGAAGATCGCTGAGTCGAGGCCAGCACCGCCGTCGAGGACGTCGTCGCCCGAACGGCCGGTGAGGTTGTTGTTGCCGTCGTTTCCGGTCATGACGTCGTCGCCGCTGCCGCCGGAGAGCTGAGCGTTGTTGTTACCCGTGAGACGGATCTCCCCGAGGTATTGGGAGCGGTTCGTGTAGCCCTCGTTCTCGCGGAACAGAAGGTCGAAGGTGCCATTGAAGCCCGGGTCGAGCTCGGCGGGGAAGGTGTGCTGCTGCGTGAAGTAGGACTCCAGCAGGTTGAGCGTCGAGGCGTCACCAGCGAGCATCGACGGGCGATCGCCAAAGGCGTAGACGCCGTCCTGGGCCGAGCCGTCGCCGCTGGGATCGTGGCCCCAAACGCCGGAGTGGGACTCGAGGATGACGCCGAGGAAGGCCTCATCGAGGTTCAGGTAAGGCTCGGGGCCCGTGGGGGCGAAGGTGCCGTCGGCCTGCGCGTTCGTGGACGCGAGCCTCAGCTGGTTGGACCAGTCGGGTCGCACCTCGGTCAGCCCTTGACGGTAGACGAGGACCGCCGTGGCGCCCATGGTTTGGTCGTACGCGGGGCTCGCCTGGAGGTACTCCGGTGAGCCTTCGACGATCACGCGGTTGCCAAAGAGAGGCACGTATGCGCCCCCAAAGTCGGCGTCGAATGTCGCAACGGCCGGGTCCGCCAGGTCGTACTCGCTCTCGTTCGCGAACATTGCGAGCGTGCCGCAGTTGCCCGAGATCGAGTCGGCGACGTCGGACTTGTCCGCGCCAGCGGTGGTCCCGGGGACGTTCTCCAGGTGCATGTTGAGCACGTTGCGTGCACGGCGGATCTTCGCGTCGCTGACGCCCGCTTGGGCGACGAGGTGAATTCGCTCGCCGGAGGGCGTCGTGAGGGCGGTGTAGCGGTCGAAGACATCCGTCACGATCGGGCTAAGGGTAGCCGCGTCGAGGTCTACGATGGACATGCCGTCCGGGCCGAGGTCGAGTGTATCGAGGGCTGCACAGCCCGTGAGCGGGCCGGTTCCGCCGCCCCCGCCGTTGTTGCCGCCGTTGCCGCCATTGAAGCCGCTGTTGTTGTCGTCGTTGTCGACGCAGCTGACGAGGGCAAGGGATGCGAGGAGGACCGGAGCGTAGCGGTGGAACTTCATGAGGTCGTGGGTGCCCAGATGCGGTGAGAGTGCTTTCGAGCGCTGAATCAAGTGCGGGAACTGAGCAGGGGCGCGCAGTCCTGCCAACGAAAAATAACCCGTCCGCCAGCCGACGGGGAAGAAGTCTCGATCCGAGAGCTACCCCGCGCTGACAGTGCCGTTAGACCTTCCCCGCTGGGACACCTAGCCGTCGCGCTTTTCTCGCCTGGTCCTGCGATGAAGAAATGCGGCATCGACGTACTTCGCACCGAGGGCGGCGCACCGATCCCACTCCCTTTGGGTGGGGGCCGATCCTTGCAGCGTGACCTGAAACTCATCTTCCACGGCGGCTTTCAGCGCCGAGGCCATGTCCATGACGGAGACCCCGGGCGCAACCGATTGGACGGTGGCCACGCCGCTCTCAAGCGGCGAAGAGCTCAGCTTAATGGAGCCGTGGTGGAGGATCCTGCCCGCGGTTCTGCGCTGGGCTGTCCCAACGCCTTTGCGGGAGTGCGCCTCGCCCGGGCTCGTCCAGGAAACGTCCTGGGGCGTCGATTCGTGGAAGCACATCCCGGTCCCCTGGGTGTCCGAGAGTGAAGGCTCGTCACGGCGCATTCGTGGCCCTGGGACGCCCACCGCACGGAGCGCCGCGATCACAGCGCTGTGGGGTCGCTCGTAGCTCGCGGAGACGGACCCAGCGTAAGAGGGGTCCTTTGCGTCGAGCGTGATCGAGAACGTCAGCTCGCCCGCGTGATGATGGATCGCGCCGCCGCCTGTGAGGCGCCGAACGACGTGGCTGTGGTCTCCCGCAGCCCCTACGTCCTCGAAGGCCTGGAAGTATCCGAGGGAGATCGCGTCCGGCTCCCACGTATACAGCCGAAGCGTCGGCACAGAGCTATGCTCTTCGCCGACGCTTCGGAGGAGGGCTTCGTCGAGCCCCATCGCGTCGGTCGGGGAGACGTCGAAGGTCTCCAGGAGCCGCCACGTTCGGGCCTTCATCAGCTCGTGATGTTCGCTTCGTAGGCAGCGGAGTCGAGCAGGTGCTCGAGGCTCTTGTCAACCGGCTTGATCTTGATCAGCCAGCCCTTCTTCCACGGGTCCTGGGAGAGGGTCTCAAGGTGCTCTTCGATCTCGGAGTTGATCTCCACGATCTCTCCGCCCACCGGCGCGTTGAGGTCGGACACGGCCTTCACGGACTCGATCTCGCCGAAGGTTTCACCCTGCTCGATCACGCGACCCACATCGGGGAGGTCGCAGTACACGAGGTCGCCCTCGTTGCCATTGGAGAGTTCTTCCACAGCGAAGTCAGTGATGCCGACCACGATGAGGTCGCCGTCAAGCTTGGCCCACTCGTGGCTGTCGAGGTATCTACGGTCGTCTGGACGCATGGGATTCAATTAGGGGCTGGTGGGGGGGGGAGTGGCGTTACTTGCGCGTGCGCGAGTAGAAGGGAAGGTCGCAGATCGTGCACTCTTGGCGTTTGCCGCGAATGTCCATCTCGATGATTTGTCCTGCCTCAGCGAGGGCTACCGGAACGTAGGCCGATCCGATGTTGACGCCAAGGGTCGGGGAAACTGCGCCCGAGCAAACGGCGCCGACTTCATCCGCGCCGTGGAAGAGCTTATAGCCCTGGCGGGGAACTCGCTTGCCGTCGGTCTTGATGCCCACAAGCTGGCGCGTGGGGGACTCTTTGATCTTCGCGAGCGCGTCGCGGCCCATCCAGTCGCCCTTCTCTTCCTTGAAAGAGATGCCGAAGTTGAGGCCGGCTTCCACCGGATTGTGCTCGGCGTCGATCTCATGGCCGTAGAGCGGCATGCCGGCTTCGAGGCGCAGCGTGTCGCGTGCGCCGAGACCGATGGGGGCGAGGCCCGCATCTTTGCCCGCGACGAGCAGCTCATCCCAGACTCGCGGGGCTTCGGCGTCGGGGAAGTAAAGCTCGAAGCCGTCCTCGCCCGTGTAGCCCGTGCGGCTCACGCGCACGTTCTCGATGCCCGCGACCGTCGCGAACGCGAACTTGTAGTAGCCCACCTCCGAGAGGTCCTTGTCTTTGACCAGCGGCTGCAGCGCAGCCTCTGACTTCGGCCCTTGGAGCGCTAGCATCGCGAGCTCGTCGGAGCGGTCGGTGATCGTGACGTCGGCGCCGTTGACGTGGTCGCCCAGCCAGCTCAGCACCGTGTCTTTGTTGGACGCGTTCGCCACCACAAAGATCTCCTCGGGTCCCGTCTTGTAGAGGAGGAGGTCATCGAGCGGGTTGCCTTCCGCGTTGCAGAGAAGGCCGTAGCGGATCGAGCTCTGGGGGATCTTGCCCACAAAGCTCGTCACCATGGAGTCGAGGAACGTGACGGCGTCCTTGCCGCTCACTTCGAGGCGCCCCATGTGTCCCAAATCGAACAGCCCGGTGTGCTCTCGGACCCGCTTGGCCTCCTCAAGGATCGAGGCGTATTGCACGGGCATGCTCCACCCGCCAAACGGCACCATTTTGGCGCCGGCGGCCACGTGGGCAGCATGCAGGTTGGTCTGTCTCAGATTGGCTTCGGTCATGGGCGGACAAGTGTAGTGATTCGGGGCCCCTGGGGCTGATGGGCGGGGGCTAAATCCGTCCCTGGCTGGGCACTTCCGCGGCGTGCCCGTCAAGCGGGGTAGGTTTCAGTGTTGAGGTCACCGGGGGGGTGGGCTCCGCTCACTCCGCCATCGAATCACCTATGCACGTCCAACTCAGCCACCAGAACCAAGGTTCGCGCTTCCTACGCTCCGCTCTCGTGGCCGCCACGTCGCTGTCCGCCACGCTCAGCGCCGCCCACGCGGCTCCGCTTCAGGATCCCTTCGCCCAGGGGGAGCGCTGGTCCCACGCGCCCCTTCCCACGGCCACTGGCTGGATGCCCGATCAGGTCCTCTTCGCGGGGGATGATTCCTTCGTATGGACCGCCCAGCGCGGCGCCGACGGCGCGCTTCGCCTCCTGGACGCGGTGGCAGACGGTCCCCAAACCGCCCGCGGCATCGTGACCCGTACACCCGACGAGTTCGGCGCGCCCATCATTGCCGCCGGCAGCCGTGGCGACGCGGTCTTCGCGCTGCGTCAATTCGAAGCTCCCACGGCCTTCCAGCGCCAGCCCCTCGTTCTCGGCTACGACCCGACCGCGGCGGCGGACGGGCTTGAGATGGCGGAGTCCTGGAGTCACGATCTCGACGTTCGGATTAACGGTCCTGTGCGCCTCGCCAGCGACCACCGCGGCGCCATCGCCGTGGCCGCCGCTTGGAGTGACACCACTGGCTCCGTTCGGGTCGATGTGATCAACGGCAGCGACGGCACCCTCCTCGGCCGTCGCGACATGCCCGGCTACTCCCTCAACGCCCTGGCCGTCTCCGGAGACGGAACGCGTATCGCCGTCGTCGCCGGCCTCACGCTCTACGTGCTCGATGCACTCGCGACGCCGATCCACACCGAGGCGCTGACCGCTTCGACCCAGGCCCTCGCGCTCTCGGACGACGGTGCGACCCTCGCGTTCGGCGAGATCGGTAGCATCAATATCTTCCAGGAGCAGCCCGCAGGCGGCTACTCGCTCTATCAGAACTATGCCGCATCGGCCTCGGAGCTCCCGAGCCGCCTCGACGTGTCCGACGACGGTTCGCTCATCGCCATCGCGTGGTGGAACTACGTCAGCGGCAAGGACGCACGCTTCGAGATCTACGACAGCGTGTTCCAATTCCCGCTCGCGTCTTACAGTCAGCCCTCCTTCCCCGGTGCGCTCCAGAACCTGCCCGTCGAGGCGAAGATCACCGGCGACGGCAACCGCGCCGCGTTCGCCACCTGGGGCAACAGCTCCGACCCCGAGGTCATCATGCTGGAGCTCGGCGGCTTCGGTCCGAGCCTCCAGGTCAACCTGCCGGGCAGTACCCGCGGCATGGACCTTGACTCGACCGGAACCCGCCTCGCCCTCGGTCACAAAGACGTTCACTCTTCAGTCTTTGGTGCTACGGGCGCGATCCGTGTCGTCGACACCGGCGAGCGCCGCCTCGCCCTCACGGCAACGCCCCATGTGGGTGGCACGCTGGAGGCCGCAGCCATCGAGCCCGGCTCCTTCGGAGGCTGGTTCGTGCTCGGGCCCAAAGCGGCAGTTCCGACGGTCTTCCCGGGGGTCACCGGACTCCTGCTGCTACAGCGCAACCAGCTCACGGTTCTCGGCCGCGCTGCTGACGCCAACGGCCGCATCGACCTTTCGCTTCCGATCCCCAGCACGTCGGCCATGATCGGCCAGCAGATGCACGTGCAGGCAGCCTTCCGCACGCCGCAAGGGCTCAAGTTCACCGAGAACTTGGTCAGCCCTTACCTCGTCCAGTAGTGAGCTGGTCGACTTGATGTCGCCAGAAACCAAGAGGGAGCCGATGCGCAAACATCGGCTCCCTCTGTTCGTCCAGCGGACGAAGCGGCTAGGCTCGCCGGACTACAGCCCGAGGTGCTTTAGGAACGCCGTGCCGTTCGGTTCCCTGCCGAGGAAGTTGCGCACCTGATCGAGGGCATCCTGGCTTCCACCTGGCGCGAGGACTCGCTTGCGGTACTCGCCCGCGACCGTCGGGTCCATGGGGGAGGGCTCGAAGCGGCTCCACATGTCCTGGGCGTAGACGGAGGACCAGAGGTAGCCGTAGTACCCGGCTTGGTAGCCCACCAGGTGCCCGAACGAGGCTTGGCGCACGAGGTTCTCGACGGGCTCGAACATGCGCACATCGCGGTAGGTGTCCTCGCACACCTGGGTCGTGTCCACCACGCCGTCCTCATCCATGTGGAAGCGCATGTCCATGAGGCCGAGGTACATCTGGCCCTCGCTGTTGAAGCCCGCCCCGAGGTTCTTCGCGGCGATCATGCCTTCGATGATCTCGGCGGGGAGGGGCTCGCCCGTTTCGTAGTGCTTCGCGAAGCGTCCCAGGATCTCCGGGCGCCACGTCCAGTTCTCCAGCATCTGGGAGGGGGCCTCCACGAAGTCACGGGGTACGTTCGTGCCGGCCTGACTCGCGAGGTTCGCCTCGGTCAGGATGCTGTGCAAGCAGTGTCCGAATTCGTGGAAGTACGTCTCCACCTCGCTGTGGCTCATCAGGGACGGCAGTTCGTCCGTGGGCTTGGTGAAGTTGCAGACGAGCGCCACGAGGGGCGTCGAGATGCGCCCGTCCGCCCAGACCTTGCGCAGGCGCAGCGGGAACTGAGCCGCGTGGCTGAACTTGCCATCGCGCGGGAAAAGGTCGAGGTAGAACTCACCCAAGAGCGCGTTGGACTCGTTGTCCGTGACCCGGAAGAGGCGCACGTCCTCATGCCAAAGGGGGCGAGAGCCCCGCGACTCGTCGGTGATCTCCGTGAAGGTGATGCCGAAGAGATCTTGGTAGACGCCGAACATGCCCGCCGTGACGGAGTCCATGGAGAAGTATTCGCGCAGCGTACGTGTGTCGACGGCGTACTTCTCACGCTTGAGCCAGTTGGTGTAGAAGGACGTGTCGACGGCGACCAGCACCGCGTCTGGGTTGCCCGTGTGCTGGCGCTTCGCGGCCTGGTACTCCTCAAAGTCTCTAGTCGCCTTGGCGCGCACCTTCGGTCGGAGATCGTCGTAGAAGGCGAGCACCGTTTCCGGCGTCTTGGCCATCTTAGTCTCGAGCACGTACGCCGCGGTGCTCTTGTAGCCGAGCATCGTCGCGCGCTCGTGGCGCAGTTTGATAAGGGCCTCGATGATGTTCACGTTGGCCTGCCCGCCGCGGCGCCCCGCCGCCGCGCCCATTTTGTGCCGGCTCGACTCGACCTCGCAGTAGCCAAGGATGTTCCCGATGCTCGCGCCCTTCATGTCGACGATGTAGAGCTCGCCGCACCGGCGCAGGGTCCCGACGAAGGCCTCCGGGACGCCCTTCAGCTCGTCCTCTGTGAAGAAAACAACCGTCTCATCGTCCGCGATGTTCCTACGGAAATCAGAGCCAAGCTCGTTGATCTCCTCGTCGATCTCCACGAGGCGCGCGCGCTTTTCCTCTGGCAAGTCGAGCCCCGCCCGCTTGTAGTCGCGCATCGTCTCGTCAAAGAAGCGCTGCACCTCCGGGGTCATCTCGGGGGAAAGCGCCGCGAGTTCCGTCAGCGCGCGAAAGACGTCCTCGTTCTTGCCGAGGCGGTCGAACCAGTTGGACAGCTCGCTCTGCGCGTCACGGCCCCGGGCACGCTCGGCTGGGTCCGTCGAAACGTCCGCCATGAATCCAGCCATGCGCGCGTCCTCGAAGAACTGCGCCACGGCGTCGTCGATGGCGACGAGCGTGTTGGCAATGGTACGATCGGCCGCGGGGATCGCGACGAGTGCTTCGATGGCCCCGTCAGCGACCTTCATGGCCTCGACCATAGGAGCGTCCGCGGTGGCAGTCGCCGCCGGAACGGGAGTCGATCGTAGATCGGCCGAAGTGGCGCCTGTGAGAAGAGAGAGGAGCGCGAATGCAATCATGGGGTTCACACCGACGGGTCGGTCGGTTCAAAGACGGCGCGGCCG
>CALHGQ010000698.1 GCA_938030175.1 uncultured bacterium
GGGGGGTACGAACCGACCACCGCCTGGAAACGAGCCAGACGGGGTCTTCGGGGGGGAGACGATATTCCCTGGATCCCGGTCGCGCGCTACGTCATCTGCCTCAATCCGTTGGCGAAAATTATGTCCGGGCCAGGAATCCTCTTCCGGGGTCGGTCCAGCCGGGCGTACCACCGCGGAGAGAGGCTAGGGATAGCCCAAATTTCGCAGCGAAATGGGGCTGGCGGGAGTCCCCAGGCGGTGGATTCACCTCCGAGCTGTGCTTCACCCAGAAGGCCCGTCTGCCGATACCTGGGAATAAGATGTCGTCCCCAATCAACGTTTCCGTAACAGTCCCGAGTCTCCCTGGCAGCAGCCAGGGTTCCGTGAGTGGCGTCTGGCACGCCATTGACGGCGTCCGCGTGGAAGTCCACTTCCCGATCCAGGGCGCGCCTCTGCTCCCCGTCGGCCGCGCCGGCGAGCTCCGTTTCAGCCGTCCGGAGACGGGCGAGATCGTTTCAGCCCTCGGCAAGGTGGCCTTCCGAGGCGACACCGATAGCGTCCGGAGCTTCCACTTCCTGTTCGGCGAGCGCACCCGCCAGAGTCTTGCGTCGCTCCTGGAGCCCCGCCGGGCCTTCCGGGTTCACCCAGATCCCGACGAGCCGGTGGCCGTGACGATCACGGTCCCCGGTGTACCCGGCGCGATCATTGGGGCGGCCCGGGACATCTCTAAGTCCGGTCTCGGGATTGACATCCCGTGGGAGCACGAAGCCTCACTGTCGAAACAAGACGTCGTGGAGCTGCGCATGCGCCTCCCCGGCCACGCGAACGAGCTGATCTTCACGAGCCGCATCCGCAACCGCAGCCTGGGCGCTGGTGCCATCAACTACGGCATCGAGTTCAGCGTGGGCATGCTGGCGGAAGACGACCCCCAGATGATCGCTGTCGGCGAGTACGTCGCGCAGCGCTCGACGGTGGCCAAGCGGGCCGCCGCAGCCGGCCGCATGAGCGCCTAACGAACCGGATAGGAAGCCGCGGGCCGCCCACGAATCGGCCGCGCTGCTTGAACGACCCCCCCTGGAACTGGCACTGTGCTGGGGGGGCCGATTCCGGTGCCCGCTCGGGCAGCCGCGCAAGCGCTTCGCTCGTTCCAGTAAGTCTAGTTCCGGGGGGGACTATGTTTCGACGGCGATATCAGTCCAAGGGGGCGGAGACGGCCCTCTTGCGCGAGGAGCTCACCGCCCAGCGTGAGGCCACCCAAGGCCTCGTCGAGCGCTATGAAGTCCAGGTTCGCAACGTGCGAACGGCGGTCAAGGCCGTCGGCAAGGCACGGGAAGAGCGGGATGAGTATCGCCGCGTGTTGGCCGCTCAGATCGCCACGGACAGGCGGCGGGAGGCCAGGGTCGAAGACCTGGAGGCTGAGCGCCTGAGGCTGGAAGGGCTCGCGATGCGCGAGGTGCAGACGGCTTCCGAGGAGGGGGCCCGGCGGCGCGAGCTGGGTGAGCGCCTCGAGCGGCTTGAGGCGCGACTCACCGACGAGCTCGCCGCTCGCGAGCGGGCCGTGGGCGACGCCGCGGATCGTGCGTGGGCAGAACGGGAAGCTTCCCGCGAGGACCTCGTTCGGCTCATCGCATCCCATCGCGGTGAAGTCACCGCGTCGCTGGCGGCCACGCGCTCCGAGCTCGTGGCGCTGCGGAAGGCCTACGACGCGGCCAAGCCCAAGGCGTCGGTTCATCCGCTGCGGCGCGTCCGGACCGGTCTCGTCCTCGGCCTGAGCCTCCTCGCGACCCTCGCGGCGTTGGCGCTCATTCCTCCCACCGTTCTGGCGATGAGCGATCCTGAGCGCGCGCTCTTTGTGCACATGGCCAGCGGCCTCGGCCCGTGGCATTTGATCGTAGCGGTGGTCGTCCTTTGCATGACGGCGGTTGGCCTCCTCAGCTGGGCGCTACGGGACATCGAACGTCTGAGCGCCTCCAACGTGGGCGATGGAGAAGCGGCCCAGAAGGTGCCCCAAAAGGCGGGCCAGAAGGCGGGCACGAAAACGACCCCGCAGCAGTCGGTCGAGAAGACCTCGACGGGCGCGAACCTCAGGGACGTGGAGCTGAAGCCAATGCCCGGGTCCGCCGCTGGGTCCATGGCTGGGTCCATGGCTGGATCCGTTGCTGGGTCCGTTGCTGGGTCCACTGCCGGATCCACCGTCGCGCCCCGCGTGCCTCCGCCGATACGCGCCAGAGCACGTTCAACGACCGCGTCACCCGCCGGACCGTCCGGCGCCAACGGCCGGTAAAGCCTGCGCTCGCAGGAGGTGTGCGCACCATCCGGCGGGCGCTCTTCCGCTAACGTAGGGGCATGAGCCTTCTCCTTTGCCTTGCGGTCTTCGCCGCGCCCAGCCAGTCCGCCGCTCCGATCACCGTCGAGGCGTACGCGGCGAGCCGCGGCGATCAAGCACTTGCGGACGTGAAGGAGCGCTGGCCGCTGACGGCGGCCGAGTCCAGTGGATTCAGCAGGAGCTCGACGCTCAAGGAAGTGGAAGCGTTCCTGGCGCAGCTCCAGGAGCTACCCGAGGCCGAGCGGCTGACCCGCGAGGTCTTCGGCAAGACCACCGAAGGTCGAGACCTGACGGTCGTGACGGTGCGCTCGACGGAGAAGCCCGCGGCCGATCGTGCACCGCGCAAGCGCGTCCTCATCAACGCGAACATTCACGGCGGAGAGATCGAGGGCAAGGTCGCGACTCAGATCCTGCTGCGGGAGTTCGCCCTTGGCTACCACTCCGAGCTGCTCGACTCTCTAGAGATCGCGTTCGTCCCGGTCTTCAACGCGGACGGCAACGATCGCATCTCTCGGCGCAACCGCGCGAGCCAGAACGGTCCAGACGAGGGCGTGGGGGAGCGAGCCAACGCCGCCGGACTCGACCTCAACCGCGACTTCGTCAAGCTGGAGACTCCGGAGGTCCGCGCGCTGACCACGCTCATTCGCGAGACCGCGCCCCACGCGTTCATGGATCTCCACACGACGAACGGGTCGCCCCACGGCTACGACCTGACGTACGCGTCGAGCCTTTCACCCAACGTCGAGCCCGCGCTTGCGAGCTATATGGCCTCGAGCTTCTTTCCCCGCGTGCGCGAGACGCTTCGTGAGCGCGATGGCATGCATATCTACGACTACGGCAACTTTGGATACGCCCCGCGGAAGAAGGGCTCCGGCGGCGAGAGAGGGGACCCCGTCCGCTGGAGCACCTACGACTCGCGGCCGCGCTTTGGCACCAACCTCATGGGGCTGCGCGGCACGGTGTCCATTCTTTCGGAGGCCTACAGCTACCTGTCCTACGAGCGCCGGGTGCTCGTGACCTACGCCTTCGTCCTGGAGAGCCTCCGGGTCCTCAGCCGCGACTCCGAGCTCCTTGGGAGCTTCCGCGAAACCCAGCGGAGCCTAGGTGTGGACGCCCAGCTGGACTCTATCGGCCAAGTCCCGGTCCGGGTGAGCAGCTGGGAGGAGGTCACGATCGACGTCGACCCAGACACCGAGGGTGTGCAAGGCATGGAGCGAAGAGTCGCACCCCCAACGGTGTCGGCGAGTGAAATCACGATGGACGTTCAAAGCCGCTTTCGGGCCGGCCGTGAAGTGCGGTACACGGGTGAGTTTCTGGTGCTGGAGCCGAGCCCGGAACTCCTAGATGTCCTGGAGATCCATCTCGGACCCGCCGCGCTGCGACGTGTGGGGCCCGAGGGCGCGCAGGTGACGGCCCAGGTCTTCTTGGTGGATGAGGCAGTCCGCAGCCAACGCGTCTTCCAGGGTCACCGTGAGGTCAGCGTGGAAGGCACCTGGGAGGAGCGCTCGGTCCTCTGCCCGCCCGGGGCGCTTCGCGTGACGGCCAACGCTCTCGTAGCGCACCTCTTACATCCGGAGTCCGACGACTCGCTGACGACCTGGAACTTTTTTGACGAAGACCTGCTTCCCGGCGAGTCAAGCGCCGCCGAGGCGGGATCAGGGGAAACAAGTAGGGATTCCAACTCTCCGGATGGGCCTGGACTACCGAAAGAGGTAAGGACTCATCCCGTCCATATGATTCAATAGGCCCGGCACGGTCCTGCCCCGATGCCAACCTACCCGCACTACTGCTGACTGATGAAACTTGTTCTGGAAGAGACGATCGCCGCACCGGTTCAACTGGTGTTCGAGCTCTTCACCGACCTCAACCACGCGGCCGAGCACATCGAGGCCATTACGAAGCTGGAAGTCATCGGGAAGGGGCCCATCGGTAAGGGCACCCGATTCCGCTCCACCCGCGTCATGATGGGCAAGGAAGCGACGGAGGAGATGGAGATCACGGCCTTCGACCCGCCGCGCTCCTACCGCATGGAAGCCACCGCCGCGGGCACCCGCTTCGCCACGGTCTACAAGTTCGAAGGCGGCCAGCGCGAGACCCGAGTCTCCATGGAGACCACCACCGAGCCCCTCTCCTTCCTCGCCAAGATCATGGGCCGCCTCATGGGCAAGCTCATGGTGGGCCAGATGACCAAGGCCATGACGGCCGACCACGCCGACCTCAAGCGCACCGCCGAAGCCATGGCAGTAGCCGAGTCAACCCCGAGCGACCCGACGGCCTAGCTGACTGGACCCAGCCCTTTGGCCTAGCCCTTCGGGCGAACCGCTTGGCCTGGCCACCTGCGGCGCCATCAACCCAGGGGAGGGGTGGCGCGCCCGCCAGGATTCGA
>CALHGQ010000699.1 GCA_938030175.1 uncultured bacterium
GGATTGAGCGCGCTCGGGCCGTCGCAATCAGCCGGCGGACCAACTGAGAGCCGGTCGGACGCTGTGATCGAGGCTCACGAGCCGGTCACGGGTAGCTCGGAGGACGACAATCGCGACCGCTCTATCGTTGAGCTCCCGGTCGAGAGCTTGTCGCCAGAGTCGGTCGAGTCGCCCCCAACAGGCAATCCAGCCCTCAATCGCCTCTTGGAAGATTGGCGAGTGAAGCTTGTCGATGGCGAACGATTCAAGATTGAGTCGGATAGGTTCATGAGGGAGAACCGCATCTCTGCAGCGAGAATGATCCTCACGGAACACATCGCGATCGAGTTGGAAGAGAAGGGAGGAGGGGCGAGTCCAAGCGAAGGAGGACAGAGAACCGCCGAAGGTGAGACCTACCGGTTCTCGAAAGATGGGCGCATGTATTTCTTCAACGATGGCGACTATCCGCTCTGGGATGAAGCGGTCCGCTATAAAGATGACCCACTCCTCGAGATCTCATCGACCTTCTTTGTCGAGATACTCGGGGTTGCGGACGTTGTCCGAACGAAAATAGTCGGGCCCGAAGGGAACTGAGTCGGGCCGAGGTCCGAAGCTGCGACTCATCACGTCTACTTGCCCTCATCGGTCCTCGCGGCCCAATCTCCCCCGCCTCGTCGCAGCTAAGCGCCCTATTCACTATCTCTCTGATCTCGCAGCAGCATCGAGTTTCTGCCGGAGTGAGTTGTTGGCGGTGTCCTGCGGGGTCAAGCTTTCTGCGGCTGCAAGGGCAGCACGAGCTACATCGAGCTGCCCAAGCGCGATGGCCGCCCGTGCCATGCCGCGATGGTACGTCGCTCGACCCGGGGAGAGGCGGGCTGCGTCGGTGTAGAACTCGAGCGCTTCCTCCGCGCGGCCAAGGCGCAGCAGGACCGTGGCTAGGTTGCCACGGGGCGCGTGTTCCCCGCGGCCTTCGAAGATGGCTTCGGTGAGCCAGGCTTCGGCGGCGTTGAGGTCGCCGGCTTTGGCGGCCATGGCGCCTAGGTTGGCGAGGGGGCGGCTGTACGACGGATCCAGGTCGTGGGACCGCTTGAAGCGTTGCTCTGCCTCCTCGAGGTCCCCTTGCTCGCGGGAGCACTCGCCCAGGGCGTTCCAGGTTTTGGCTTCTCCCTCGTGGCTGGGAAGGTGGGCCTCCCAGTACGAAGCTCTCGAATCGTAGACCGGGGCCGCGCGGAAGACGGAAAGGCAGGCAAGGGCGACGACGATCGCGGCTTGGAGTGGTACGCCCACGCGCTTTCCGAGCGCAGCGATCCAGACCACGCCGAGGAGGAGCGGCTGGTAGAGGAACCTCGGCGCGAAGATCTCGCCCGCTGGGACGATCTGGATCAAAGGAAGGATGGCCAGCGCCGAGAGCGCGAGGCTCAGGCGCGCGCCGCGGTCTTTCCGCACGAGCCAGGCGATGGCGCCCGCGACGACAGCTACGCCGGCGATGCCGAACCCCGCAATGCCAGCGCCATAGCCAACAGCGGCGGCGGGCAGCGCTTCGCTGGCGCCCTGGGTGAGGTCGCTGACATGGAGGCTGGGTGGAGCGTCGACCCATGGTGCGATGGCATGTATCGCGCCTTGCCACCAGGCCGAAAGGCCGATGGCGACGCGGTTGAGAAGCGGTAGGCCACCCAGCGGCGCCGAGGGAGCCGCGGGCAGCGCGGAGCCGAGTGCACCGTGGCGCAGCCAGCCCACCAGCAACACCGAGGCAAACGCACCGAGCGCGGCGGCTAAGCTCCGTTTGGCTCTCTTGCTCGTCGCTGCACCGTCCGCCACGGGAAGCGCGAGCGCTACGATCGGTGCGGCCGCTGCGATGACGAGCCCGTCTTCCTTGCCGAGGAGGGCGATCGTGACTCCGACGAACGTGCCGAAACCTAGCCGCAGTCCTCCCACAGAGTCGCGACGCCCTAAGACGATCGAAGCCAGCGTCAGCGCGCCGCCTAGCGCCGACAAGAGTGACGTACGCCCCGAGATCCAAGCCACTGCGTCCGCGCTGGCGGGGTGCACAGCTACCAGCGCTAGGCCGAACCAAGGGAAGACGGGGCCGCCCCGACGCTCCAACAAGATCAGTCCCACTCCGGCCAACAGGATCACAAGAAGGTGGAGCGCGAGATTCGTGAGTCGGAACGTCCGCGGAGCCCCTTGGCTCCGTACGTCGACCCGCGAAGCATCGAAACGCAGGGCGAGGGTGGCTAGGGGCCGGAAGTGACCCGCATCCCCGATGTGATGCCAGTAGTCTCGCCTGAAGGCCTCCGAGGCAGGCAGCTCGCCGGTGACCACGGGGTTGCCCACGACCGCTTCTCGATCGTCGAAGGAGTAGCCCACCCCGGTGGGCAGAGCGATCCACCACGTCAAAGCGGTCAGCCAAAGGATCGCCATGAGCGCTACGGCTCGCTGGGGTCCCGTGGAGGGAGCGGCTGGAATCTCTTCGCCCATAGGTACGGGATGATCGCCTGCTGGTTCCTTACCCTGGGCCCCGTGATACGAATTTTTGGAATCGCCGCACTGGTCTACGTGATCGTGCGCCTGGTCTTCGTCCTCGCCATGGGCGACGTCTTCTTCTACGGGGAAGAGCTCGAGAAGGGCACCGTCGCCAAGATGCTCTTGGACGGCGTCGAGATTCCCTACGCGCGGACGCCCTTCCACCCATACGAGGGGGGAGGGTTCGTGGCGAGCCATCTCAAGGCGCTGATGTTTCTGCTGGTGGGTGAGAACATTCTCGCGCACAAGCTGGCGGCGATCTTCTGGGGCGTCGGCATTGTCCTCGCGTCGGTTGGGCTGGCCTGGAACTTTGGCCGGGGTGGAGAAGGCTCGGAGCGCAGCGGCGGCGGCGCCGCGATGTTCGCGGGCATGCTCGTGGCTCTGGGCCCGGCGCACCTTCAGAAGCAGTCGCTCCTGCACCTTGGAATTCACTACGAGGCGCTCCTCTTCGTCGGGTTCGTGTTCTGGCTGGGGCTCAAGGTCGCGCGGGTGCCCAAGGGCCAGTCGCCAGAGCGCCTGACGCTCTTGGGCCTCGGGTTAGCGTCCGGGTTCGGCACCTACTTCAGCTACCAGGTTCCCATCGCCGTACTCGCGGTCATCGTGCTGTTGGCCGCGACGAACTGGCGCCGCATCTTTGCGCCGCCCCTTGTGATCGGCACGCTCGTCGGGCTATTTCCTCTCGCACTGATGTACGCGGCCGTCGGCACCGAGATCTTTGACATCCATGGTTCCAGCGTGGGCGGAGAGGGCGGGTGGTCGAGGCTCCTTGGCGCGCTGAAGATTGGGCTTTCGGATCAGCAGCATCTGGCGATCTTCACGCTTCTGTCGGCCGGCTTGGCCGTCGTGGCCGGCTGGGTTCACGAACGGCCCCGCGGGGACCGAGCGCTGTCGCTGTCGCTCCTCGCTGGCTTCTCGGCGGTCTGGGTCGTTTTCGCTGGCATGACCGGAATGATTGAGGCGATGCAGGAGGGAGCCCACTGGGTTCGCTTCATTCGCTTCGCTCCGCTCGTCTACGCGCTGCTGATGTTTGTCGCGATCACCGCGGGCCCTGCGCTGAGCGCCAAGGGCGACGCGCGCGGTGCGCCCGCGGCGAAGATGACGCGCATCGGCGCGACGCTGCTCATCTCGCTTGGCGCGGTGCACGCGGCGCAGATCGTCAACGGCGGCAACCTGCCACGCGCCGCCGCGAACCTGCAGACCCTGACCTCGGTGCACGGTTACGAGCTGCGGGGGGCCTTCATGAAAATCGCCCCAAGGCTCGAGCGCGCGAACGATTCGGCGGAGGGCTACGCGGCCTCCGTACGCCCGTTCTTCGACCTAGAGGTTCCGAGTCCGGACTTCCTTGCGGCGGAGGTCGCTGCGGCTGTTTCCCACCATGCGCCCGGTTTTGAACGGCAAGCCCTGGCGGCCGCACTCTCAAGCGCAGCGGGCGGCGAGGATCAGATCTCTCCAGCGGCGGTCGAGCTAGGCCTTGGCGCCACCGCCTACCACGCGTCGAAAGGCAACACGCGCGGGGCGCTCGATAGCGAGTCGCTCGGCCCAGCGGCCGCGGAGGCCTTCGGCCGCTACGGCAACAGCTTCGTGAGCTTTTCACCCTACGTCGCAACCGAGGTGACGACCGCCCGCGGGACGAGATGGGGAGCCGCGTTCCTCCAGGGCCTCGGCCGCCGGATCTTTCGTTCCTCGGTGATGCAGCTCTATTGGGGGTCCGAGACGATGCTGAACCCCACGGCTCTGCGGGCCAACCTCGAGGCTCAGCAAAGAGCCATGGGGGTGACGGACGCCGAGCTGGGGTCCCTGCGGGACGGGATCCGCGCGGCGGCCCGAGACTACGGTTTCTCAGATTCGGCCATCGAGGCCTTGTAGCCGAGAGAGCACCTCTTGCGTGCTGGTGAGCTTGGGGCAGGTGCGGCAGCATGGCGTCTGGCGAAGTGTTCGTTCGCGACCGGAAACCCCGGCGATCATGGCGGCGGTGCCAGTTCCCCTGCACGAGTCAGCCCATTCTCTCGTTCGCTTGCAAGTGCTTGCTATGGCACAAGGTCAATGAAGTATCTACTCGCACTCCTTCTTCTCTCCGCCAGTACATTCGCACAGAGCACCTGGTACGTAGATTCCGCAGCTGCAGGGCCCTGGTCTGGAACGCTGCAGGATCCATTCTCGGACCTCCAGATGGCCTTGGCGCAGTCAAGGACCGTGGATGGGGACACTCTGCTCGTGGCAGCTGGCACCTATCGGGGACCGTTCGACTTCCTGGGCAAGAACGTCACGGTGCGGAGCGTAGCCGGCCCCTCCGCCACGGTCCTCGACGGCGCTGACCAGATGGTCTCGGTGGTCAGCTTTGTCAACGGAGAAGGCCCGGGGCTCGGCTCGAAGGTTTCACCGTGACCGGTGGGCGGGGAGTGCTCAGTAGTTGGGGGCCGACGGCGGGGCAACAAGAGGGTGGCGGGATCCTGTGCGATCGGTCGTCTCCGACGCTGGAACGGCTGGTGATTACGGGCAATCGAGCGGCGCGCGGGGTCGGGGTCCTGCTGCTCGGGTCTTCGGCGCTGGTTCAGAACTGCGAGCTAAGAGCGAACCATGGGAGTGCCTGCTGCTGTTTCGGGCGCCGCCCTTTCGCACCTAGGTCCCGACAGCGGCAACTTCTACTCGTTCCCTGGGATTGCGCAGGTTCCGACGGTCATGCGGGGCTGCCTCTTCGCGGGGAATATGGCGGCGATCGGGGGTGCTGTCGCTGCGAGCGACACCGCGTTTCTTCGTGTGGAAGACTCCGAGTTCTTCGGCAACGAGACGAGGGTCTTCTCCCCAGCGGACAACTGCTGTCCTGGTAAGGGCGGCGCTGCGTTTGGCGCGACGCTGGTGGACTGCTTGCTCTCTGGCAACGTCGGCGAGCTCGGGGGTGCTATCGCAGACTGCAAAGCGACTCGCTGCCGCATCACGGGGAACCTCTCGCGGCGGTTGTCCGAGAGCGTCGAGTACGGGGGTGGTGGAGCCCATAGCTCCGACCTTGTGGACTGCGTCTTGAGCTACAACTCCGTGGCGCCGTCACCTGAACCGCCGTTCCCCCGTCAAGGCTTTGGCGGTGGATCCCTGGGCGGATCGGCGGTTCGGACGGTCTTCTTCCGCAACACAGCCGAGGTCGGCGGGGGCGCCACTGGGGGGGGAGCTTGAGCGCTGCACGCTGATCGGCAATACGGGGTCGGATCGCGGCAGCTCCATGGCCGCGGCCGGCGGGCGTTTCCTCACGGCCCGGAATGTGATCTGCCGGTCCGACTCCAGCAGCGAAGTTGCAGCAAATTCACCAAGCGACGCGGATGTCACGTTCAGCAACATTGCCGGCGGCTTTCCAGGCCTCGGAAACTTCGATGAAGACCCCCTGTTCTTCGGGCCAGAGGCCGGAGATTTTAGGCTGAAGCCCGGCTCTAGCTGTATCGACACCGGTGACCCAATGGCGGCTTCTGACCCGGACGGTACGCGGTCGGATGTCGGCGCATTCCCTTTCGATGCAAGCTATCGTGGCGCTCCGACCGTTTAGTGTTCCTCCAAGCTGAATTCCCTTATGTGTGAGCCGGTCATTCGCTCCACGGGGACGCCGTCGATTTCAGGCAGCAACGGATTCACGATCATCGGGCAGAACTTCGTCGGAAGCTCCTTTGGCCTTCTTGTCTGGGGTCGCGCGCCGAATGGAATCGACTTCCAGGGTGGCACACTCTGCGTTGGTGGCCCGCTTATCCGAGCCGGGTTGCAGCTCTCCCAGGGCACCCCTGGTACCTGTGGGGGGACGCTCGTGTTTCCCTTCACCGCTGGCTACGCTGCGGCAGCAGGAGTTCAGCCCTATGGGACCCTCTATGCGCAGTGGATCGCCAGGGACGCGGCGAACCCAGATGGGTCGGGGTGGAGTCTCTCGAATGCGCTCGAGTTCACTGTTCTCCCGTAGCGATTCGACGACCCTCGGGGATCCAAGCCTAGGTGAGTTGGGGCTCTGCGCAGCTGCGCGGGCTCCGAAGGAGGAAGGGAAGGCGTGGCACCTCAGAAGGACTGCCGCGATGAGTCCACCGGATTCCGAGCCAAAGTAGTGGAGCCGACTACTGATGAGACTCGACCGTCCTCTCGCGACACTAGCGTTGCATCTGCGGATCATTCGCTGCGCCTAAAGTAGGCTTCGCACTCGCCAGGAGTCTTCCTCGACACGGCTTTCTCCGGATCGTTGGAACGTGCTCTAGCAGTCCTTCCTCCAGGGCAGTCCACACTTGTTCCATCTAGGATTGGCTCGGCGGCAAATCGTGGAAGCTGCCTAGTACCAAGGGCCCAACCTCTTCTCATGTGAAGAGGCTGGGCCCGTAGATTACGGCCGTCCCCCCAGCGGGGGCGTTGCCGTTGCAGATCCCCTACGGGATCCAGGTGACGCTCAAGCCACTGGAGAAGTTGCCGCCGGTGCTCATGGGTCCCGAGTCACGGTAGAACTGCTGAAAGTGCCAAGTCTCTCCAACCAGGAATTGCAGGTTCTGCGGGAGATCCCCGAAGTCCAGCGGCAACTCAGCCACACTGCCATTGGCGAGTGCGATGCCGAGTCGCGTGGGCCCGTTGAGGCAAAGAAAGCCGTCGAAGGTCGACACAGGGCCCGGCAGTAGGCTGTCGCTAGTGAAGAAGAGACCGAACGTATTGGCAGGCAGGTCTTCGCTGACCAGGACGAAGTCGTTGACGTTGAGGCTCTGCGCGCCATCGAAGTCGAGCACGGCACCACCGGTGAATGCGCTGTTGCCTGCTGGCGGGCAGAATTCCCCGCTGAAGGTCTCGGTGAGTGAGAAGTTCACGATGTACCAGAATTCAAGGTCCCAGGTGCTCTCCATTCGGAGCCGAACACGCGACCCGTCGTAGAGCGCGCCGCTGGGCAGCTCAATCTCCACCGAGAACTCATCCATGTCGTTATCGCGCGTGATGGTCTCGAATCCAATCCAAACGGGGCCGAACGAGTTTGGGTTCAGGTACTCGCAATAGAGCACTCCGGCGTGATCGACAGGATTGCCAGGGGCGGAGCTGCCGGGGAAGTCGTGCCAATCCAGCGTCAAGGAGATCGCCGCACTCTGCACTCCACCCAAGTTCAGCTTCTCGCTGGCCACCATGGGTTGGAAGTGGGCGGAGACAGGAATCTTGCCGAGGCGCAGGGCACCGGCAGGCGTGCTCGGCCCACCGGTCGAGATCTCTGTGATTGCACGGTGGGGCCAAAGCGTCTCGTCGACGCCGTTCGCAATGCTACTTTGATCTTGGAGCGGAAGACTAAGTGGGCTGCCCATAAGCACCACGCAGCTCTTGGTTGCTACCAAGTTGCGGATGCGGTTGCCAACTGCGGAAGAGAACGAGGAATTGAAGAGGAGGGACGAGTTCATCACCCCGCAGCCCGGAGCGCCGTTGCAGTGACCTTCAGCAAGGTTGTGTCCCATTTCATGGGCGAGAATAGTGTGCGTCGCGGACTGAAAGAAGTCGTCCGTGGTCACCCCTCGTGCGAAGTTGGTGCAGAGATTGTCGGAAGCCCAAGCAATCCCCAAGATCCCATTGTTGAAGCTCTGGCCCGTAATCAAGTGGGCCATGAGGTTGGGCCCAAGCCCTTGCCAAAGGGCTGTGACTTCGTCGAGCAGATCGTTTGGGTCGTTCGTGTTGTAGGCGGTGCCAGGGTCCATACGGATCAAGACTACAGTCAGGGACACGTACAAATCTGAAGCTGACTCATAGAGTGCCGACGTGTCATTCACGATTTCCTCTACGCGATCCAGCGCGAGCTCGTAACTCGAGTTGTTGGCTACGAAGAACTGGTTGTCCGTATCGATGAAGAGACGCAAGAAGCGCTCTACACCCGACGCGGCCGCAGGTGCGGTTTGGCTTGGTTGAATATCCAGTCCACCGTGATGCGCGCCACAGCCGCACTGACCTGAGTGGACATGCTCCGGTACGCTGGCAACCGCAGGTGCATCGATCCTCGGGTCCCAGGTGGCGACATAGGACTCTTCGCTGTTGGGTAGCTGGATCCGCATGCGGACTTGTCCTTCGCGTCGCGCAGCCGTCACACGTGACCCCGGCTGAGAGGCGACTGCTCCGCGGAGCGTTTTCGGAGCGCCTGGCTCGACGATCTGGGTCTGGCCGTCGCCGAACTCGAGCAAGACTTGGAAATTCCCCGACCGTACAGAGTGGGGTTGGAGCTGTACTGTCTCGATGCTTCCATCGATGAGCACTGGGATTTCGAGAGGGGGAGCATCGTTCGTTGCGAGCGATGGGTGGGCTTGGGATAAGCCCGGCGAGGCCAACACACCGGCTAATGCCAGAGCGAAAGCTCCGCTGCGAATTTGGGTTCTCATTTGTTTAGTCGCGCTTGCGCGCAGGGTTAAGGAACAGCATCGAGTGCTGCGAGCATGGCCAGCTGATAATCCAGCCACACCACGCATCCCCTGCTGGCGTCACCACGGAGAGAAACGGAGTGACAATTCCGCTTGTTCTTTTTTCGAATGTTCGTCTTCCCCATCTGCCGCGCTTGCACCCCTGCGCGCTGCCGTCGAGCAGGAAAGCAGCTTCGAAGAAGCCCCGTTCCTAGCGGCGGCGGAGCCCAATCCGTCGGTGGGAACAATGGTTCGGCTGGCCGAAGGAGCTGCAGGGAGTCCCTCGACAGTGGACTCTCTGAGGCGATGGCGGATAAGCTATCGCTATGACTGATTCCGCTCCCAAGCCGGCTAAGAAGGGCGCCAAGAATGCCGCGCCGCGTTTCGACCAGAGCCTCGGGCGGCTCGAGGAAATCGTTGCAGAGCTGGAGCAGGGCGGGCTAGGTCTCGAGGATTCCCTCTCCCAATACAAGGAGGGCGTGGCGCTC